>JANREL010000090.1 GCA_030758355.1 Polaribacter sp. | reverse complement strand
CCAATTCTCAGCAAAGCTTCTTTCGTAAAACTATTGAAAAGTAAGATGGTACTTTGTCTTACCACACGCATTTCTGCAAGTAAATCCTCCCAATTGCGGGTATTTGCGTTGTCATTAGCAACAAACAAATCTTGGTCAAAACCGGGTAAAGCCGTTATGTCATTTCTTGCAAAACACAATGCTCTATAACAAAAAACTCGCTCTGTATCAATAACATGTTGCACCACTTCTTTTACAGTCCATTTTCCAGTTTCATAAGCATAAAGCTCTTTTTCTGTGGGAATATCTGAAAGTGCAGCTTCAAAATAGGTTTGAGAAAGTGCAAGATTCTCCACAATCGATTTTCCGTTTTTTTCGATTTGCTGAATGTAGTCTTTATAATACGGTGCATATTCGTTTTCTGGAATCATAGTTTTGATTGTTATTTTTTCTTTTGACGAAAATACTGATTTTTTTATCAATAAAATAGACACTATTTTTGCGCTTGATAACCAAACCTATATTTGTTGTTTTTTAAACTCATAACCCGAATTCAATTTTTACTAACTTCCACAAATCAACATGGGGTGCACTCCCCTTTTGTTTTTGATTTTGTGACCAAAGGTTTGTATCAAAAATCATTAAAATCAGTACTTTTAAACGACTTTACAGCATCGCTAAAGCTTCCTAAAAAAGAAGAAAAAATTCTCGCAAATATCTTTAATTACTTCAATATTGCATCAGTTATACCAAATCCCAAAGAGTTAGAAAATAGTTTAGATAATGGCTATAAAATATTGTATATCAATAATATAGAAAATTTTGAATTTGTTAAAACACTTCCCTATTCATCAAAAAACATTGTGGTTATTCATAGAATTCATACACAGAAATCCAACTTATTAAAATGGAAGGATTTGTGTAAAAATCCGAATGCTACAGTAACGATTGATTTGTTTTATTTCGGATTGATTTTCTTCCGAAAAACACAAGCTAAGGAACATTTTAAAATTAGAGTTTAACACTTTTTTAGTGAACAATATTTGTAACTTTGGCGTTAAATTTTATTAAAAAAATACAATGAAAATATATACAAAAACAGGTGATGAGGGAACTACGGGACTTTTTGGTGGCACAAGAGTTGCAAAAAACAACTTGCGTATAGAAAGTTATGGAACTGTTGACGAATTGAATGCATATATTGGCATGATCAAAGACCAAGAAATTAGTACTGAAATTAAACAATCTTTATTGAAAATACAATACGATTTGTTCACTCTCGGTGCCATGCTGGCAACAGCACCAAATAAAAAAACTTTAAAAAATGGCACTGAGCGTTTAAACATTCCAAAAATTAATGATACATCCATCTTATTTTTAGAAAATGAAATTGATCAGATGGAAACGACCTTGCCGCAAATGACACATTTTATCTTGCCTGGTGGTCACACAACTGTGTCATTCTGTCACATTGCACGATGTGTTTGTAGACGTGCTGAGCGTTTAACGGTGGCACTGCACGAAGAAGAAAACGTAAATCATACTATTTTAATATATTTGAACCGTCTTTCTGACTACCTTTTTGTATTGGCACGAAAGTTGTCTAAAGACTTGTCAGTATTGGAAATCAAGTGGATTCCCGAAAAGTTTTAGCTCGTTCTTTTTTTATTATTTTATATTTCTTAAAAAAGACTTGCGTAATTAAGTAAAAAAATTATTTTTGCACAAAATTAAACGATAAGAAATGTATTGGACATTAGAATTAGCATCGTATTTAGCAGATGCGCCTTGGCCAGCAACCAAAGATGAATTGATCGATTATGCCATCAGAACTGGTTCACCTTTAGAGGTTGTTGAAAACCTACAAGACATTGAAGATGAAGAAGAAGCGTACGATTCTATCATTGAAATTTGGCCTGATTATCCCTCTGAAGAAGATTATCTTTGGAATGAGGATGAATATTAAAATATAAAAACAAAGTCTCTCAAGAGGCTTTTTTTTTGCATAACAAACTACTGAAACTATTTTTTTCAAGAAAATCTTTTCTTGAGATATTATTATTAAATTCAGTGAGATATTAACTGAACTAAAACACATAAAATGAGTATTTTAAATTCAATAATTAAAATTTTTGTAGGGGACAAACAGCAAAAAGACTTAAAAACACTGCAACCTATTATAGATAATGTTAAAAAGTTTGAAGCCGAAATTTCAAAACTTTCTCATGATTCTTTGCGTGCAAGAACGCAAGAATTTAAAGAAAGGATTACTGCTGCTACTAAAGAATTTGAAGACAAAATCAATGTTTTGGAAGCAGAAGCTAAAACGGCTTCTATTGACCGTCAAGAAGAAATTTACACAGAAATTGATGCTTTAAAAGATGCGTCTTACAGAGCCTCTGAAGAGGTGTTGCTTCAAATCATGCCTGAAGCGTTTGCATTGGTGAAAGAAACTGCCATTCGTTTTGTAAACAACCAAGAAATCGAGGTTACAGCTACTCCTTTTGACCGAGAACTGTCTGCTATCAGAAAACACATCACCCTTGAAAATGACAAAGCTTATTGGGCAAATTCTTGGGATGCTGCAGGGAAACCTGTTACTTGGGATATGATCCATTATGATGTGCAGTTGATTGGTGGCTCTGTATTGCATCAAGGAAAAATTGCTGAGATGATGACTGGTGAAGGAAAAACGTTGGTTTCTACCTTACCTGTATACCTAAATGCATTGTCAGGAAAAGGGGTTCATGTTGTTACTGTGAACGATTATTTGGCAAAACGTGATAGCGCTTGGATGGGCCCTATTTTTGAGTTTCACGGACTCTCTACTGATTGTATTGATTATCATCAACCAAATTCTGATGCACGAAGAAAAGCTTACAATGCTGACATTACATACGGAACCAACAACGAATTTGGTTTTGATTATTTGCGTGATAACATGGCTAGCTCCAAAGATGATTTGGTGCAAAGAGCACCCAATTATGCCATTATTGATGAAGTAGATTCTGTTTTGATTGATGATGCAAGAACACCTTTGATTATTTCAGGTCCTGTACCACAAGGTGATAGACATGAGTTCAACGAACTAAAACCTTTGGTAGCAGATTTGGTAGACTTGCAACGCAAACACTTAGTGGGTGTTTTGGCAGAAGCTAAAAAACTAATTTCAGAAGGAAAAGACAAAGATGGCGGATTTTTACTATTAAGAGTATACAGAGGTTTGCCCAAAAATAAAGCCTTGATTAAGTTTTTATCGCAAGAAGGGGTAAAACAACTGTTGCAAAAAACCGAAAATCATTACATGCAAGACAACAATAAATTGATGCCAGAAGTGGATGAAGATTTGTGGTTTGTGGTAGAGGAAAAGAACAATCAAATTGATTTGACCGATAAAGGAATTGCACATTTATCTGAAATTACAAAAAACGATCACTTCTTTGTATTGCCAGATATTGGTGTAAAAGTAGGAGAAATTGATCAATCAGAGGGAGCTCCTGAAGAAAAAGCGTCTTTAAAAGAAGAATTGTACCGCGATTTCAGCATCAAAAGTGAGCGAATTCATACCATGAATCAATTGTTAAAAGCCTACACCGTGTTTGAAAAAGATGTGGAATATGTAGTTATGGATAACAAAGTGATGATTGTTGATGAGCAAACAGGTCGTATCATGGATGGTCGCCGTTATTCTGACGGATTACATCAAGCTATTGAAGCAAAAGAAAATGTAAAAATCGAAGATGCTACTCAAACTTTTGCTACAGTTACGTTGCAGAACTATTTCAGAATGTACCGCAAATTGGCTGGTATGACAGGGACTGCAATTACTGAGGCTGGTGAATTTTGGGAAATTTATAAACTAGATGTTGTTGAAATTCCAACTAATAAACCTGTTACAAGAGACGACAAAGAAGATTTGGTCTACAAAACGTCTCGTGAAAAATACAATGCAGTTATTGATGATATAGTGAAATTGGTATCAGAAAAAAGACCTGTTTTGGTGGGGACAACTTCCGTTGAAATTTCAGAATTGTTAGGAAGAATGTTGCAAATGCGCAAAATTCCGCACAATATTTTGAATGCAAAATTACACAAACGTGAAGCAGATATTGTTGCTGAAGCAGGAAAACCAGGGGTGGTAACCATTGCAACCAACATGGCAGGGCGTGGTACAGACATCAAACTAACCGAAGATGTAAAAAAAGTAGGTGGTTTGGCAATTATTGGTACAGAACGTCATGACTCAAGACGTGTTGACAGACAGCTAAGAGGACGTGCTGGACGTCAGGGAGATGTGGGTTCATCACAATTTTATGTAGCTTTGGACGACAACTTGATGCGTCTATTTGGGTCTGATAGAATTGCCAAAATGATGGACAGAATGGGCTTGAAAGAAGGCGAAGTTATTCAGCATTCTATGATAACAAAATCTATAGAACGTGCTCAGAAAAAAGTAGAAGAAAATAACTTTGGCATTCGTAAGCGTTTGTTAGAGTATGATGATATCATGAATGCGCAACGTGAATTTGTATATCAAAGAAGACGCAATGCCCTGGACGGAAAACGTCTGCAGGTTGATATTGCAAACATGATTTATGAAACTTGTGAATCGATTGTGGTTAAAAACAAAGCGGTTAAAGATTTCCAGAATTTTGAGTTTGAATTGATTCGTTTTTCGTCCATGAGTTCTCCTATAACAGAGGCTGATTTTGAGAAGTTCTCAGAAAAACAAATTACTGATAAGTTGTATGAAATTGTAACAGCGCATTACAAATCAAAAATTGAAAAAAATGCGGTTTTGGCATATCCTGTCATCAAAGGGGTGTATGAAAATGAGGGCGATCGTTACGAACGCATTGTGGTACCATTTACAGATGGTATCAAATCATTGCAAGTAGTCACCAACTTAAAAGAAGCTTATGAAACGCAAGGAAAAAGCTTAATTACCGATTTTGAAAAAAACATCACCTTAGCCATTATTGATGAGAACTGGAAAGAGCATTTGCGCAAAATGGACGACTTAAAACAATCTGTTCAAAATGCTTCTTACGAACAAAAAGACCCGTTGTTAATCTATAAATTCGAAGCTTTTGAATTGTTTAAATTGACAGTAGATGAAATCAATAAAGAAGTATTATCATTCTTATTTAAAGGCGAATTGCCCAACCAAAGTGTTAACCAAATTTCGGAAGCTCGTCAATCGAAAAAAGAGCGTTTGAGCACTAGCAAAGCTGATTTTCAAAACAGTACTGAGCAAGCCATTGCCAACTCCAGAAAACAACAACAAGAACCTGTTGAAACGATTGTGAGAGAGCAACCAAAAATCGGTAGAAATGAAAAAGTAACTATCAAAAATGTGATGACTGGTGAAGAAAAAGAAGT
>JANREL010000089.1 GCA_030758355.1 Polaribacter sp. | reverse complement strand
CTGCTAATATTTTTATTTTTTAAAAACGTATAATTTTAGAAACACTATTTTTAGTCAGATAACTCTTTACCAAATGCTTTGCTAAAACTTTGTTTTCAATAGGAGTTACTAATTTTCTTAAAATAGGTAAATGTTGTTCTTGAAACGCCAAATTTGTATGACCAAAACCAACAATTTGATTGTTTTCTACCAAAATGATTGCATGTTCTTCAACGACTCTTCCTTTGTCAATTATCAGAAAATCAGAATGATTGAAATCGTCTGATAGTAATATAAATTTCTTTTTAAAATTGTATTTAGGGGAAAGTTTGTCCAACTCATGATAATATTTTAATCGGACTAAAATTTCTGTGCCAAAAGTATCAAAAGAGATTGATTGTGCTTTAGTTTGAATTTTTAAAGCACGTTTGCTTGTTTTCATAAACACTCTATTCAATTCTGATTTCATATTATTATGTTTTCCAATAAAAATTACGTTTCCATTGGAATCATGAATGTAAAAAACACCTAAAGTTTCGGGCATTTTTTCAATCATTTTTTTCAACTTTTCTTTCTCATACTTTTTATTAAAGTATTTAATGGCTTTATTTATAATGTTTTTTTGGGTGTCTTTTTCTAATAAAATTTTAAATAAATGCACCGTAGCCATAGCGTCTCCAGATGCTCTATGTCTGTTAGACATTGGAATTCCTAGAGACTTTGTGAGTTTCCCTAAACTATACGAATTTTCGTCTTTAATCAATTCTTGGCTTAATTCGACGGTGCAAAGTGTATTTCGTTGAAAATCATATCCCAATCTATCAAACTCCATTTTTAATATTCGATAATCAAAACTTGCATTATGAGCAACTATGGTACAATTTTCAGTAATTTCGATGATACGTTTGGCAATTTCATAGAATTTTGGTGCATTTCGCAACATGGCATTATTAATACCTGTCAACCGTACTACAAATTCTTGAATATCTTTTTCTGGATTTACTAGCGAAATAAATTGGTCAACAATTTCATGACCGTCAAATTTATAAATGGCAACTTCAGTAATGCCCTCTTCATTATATTTCCCTCCAGTAGTTTCAATATCAACGATTGCGTACAATTTCTTTTTTTTTGAAAATTAAATTTAAACAATATAATTTCGATGACCAAATATAGAACTTCCAACTCGAATCATTGTACTACCATTTTTGATGGCAATTTCATAATCACCACTCATTCCCATAGATAAAATTTCGAGTGTTGGATTGGATTTTTTCAGATCATCAAACAAATTTTTTAATGATGAAAATTCTGAATTAATTTGAGTTTCATTTTCGGTAAATGTAGCCATTCCCATTAAACCAACAATGGCAATATTTTTCATTGCAGCAATTTCTTTTGACGTTAAAATAACTTTAATTTCATCAAAAGACAACCCAAATTTAGTTTCTTCATCAGCAATACTGGCTTGCAGTAAACATTTTATAATTCTATCATGTTTTGCAGCTTGTTTATTGATTTCTTCGAGTGTTTTTAGACTATCTACACCATGAATCAAATTCACAAAATGTGCCATGTATTTCACTTTATTGCGTTGCAAGTGACCAATCATGTGCCATTGAATATCTTTAGGCAAAGCATCATATTTTTCAACCATTTCTTGCACTTTGTTTTCGCCAAAAATGCGTTGACCTGCATTATAAGCTTCTTGCAAATCAGAAATTGGTTTGGTTTTAGAAACTGCAACTAGCGTTACATTTTCTGGAATTTTTTTTTTAAAATTACCTATGTTTTCTTTAATCATTTTGTTGATTTCAAAGTGTAAGATTTAAAGTCCGAAGTTAAAACAAGTCAATTATTTTTCAAATAAATCAATAATTTGCTTTGCCAATTCAATACCAATTCTATCTTGCGCTTCTTTGGTTGCTGCACCAATATGCGGACTTAAAGAAACTTCAGGATTCATCAATAATTGAATTTCTGGTGTTGGTTCGCTTTCAAAAACATCCAATCCTGCAAATTGTACTTTACCATTTTCTATGGCATTGATTAAATCAACCTCGTTTACAACACCACCTCTTGCGGTATTTATGATGCCAACACCTTTTTTCATTTGAGAAAATTCTGTTTCTGATAAGGTGTATGATTCTTGGGCGGGAATATGCAAGGTGATAAAATCAGCTTCTTTTAATAAAATCTCTAAAGGCTGAGTTTTTATTGAAAACTGAATTTTTTGTTGATTGAAAAAAGACAATTCTATGGTAGCTTCTTCAATTTCAGTATCAGCCGCAATCACATTCATACCTAATCCAATAGCAATTTTCGCAACTTCTTTTCCAATACTTCCAAAACCAATGATTCCTATTGTTTTTCCACGCAACTCCATTCCTTGAGAAAATGCTTTTTTCAATTCATTAAAGCGGGTATCACCCTCTAAAGGCATATCTCTGTTTGATATATGTAAAAAACGAACCATCCCAAATAGATGTGCAAAAACCAATTCAGCAACAGAATTTGTAGATGCTTCAGGGGTATTTATTACATGCAAACCTTTGTCAATTGCATAAGTTACATCTATATTATCCATGCCAACACCACCTCTTCCTATCAATTGTAAACTAGGGCAGGCGTCTATTAATCCTTTTGACACTTGTGTTGCGCTTCTTACTAAAAGTCCCTCAATTTTTTCTTTATTGATAAAGTTTTCTAATTGATTTTGAGCCACATTTGTATTAATAACTGTAAATCCGTTTTCTTCTAAGATGGCTTTTCCACTTCCTGAAATGCCGTCATTTGCTAATATTTTCATTCTTAATATCTCATTTCTAATATCTAACTTCTTCTTTCCAATTCCCGCATAACATCAACCAAAGCTTGAACACTATATAAAGGCAAAGCGTTATACATACTTGCCCTATAACCACCTACACTTCTGTGACCATTGATACCACTAATATTGGCTTCTTTCCATAAAGTATCAAAAGTTGTTTTGAATTTTTCATCTACTAAATTGAATGTTGGATTCATAATACTTCTATCTTCTTTTGCAGCAAATCCAACAAACAACGGATTTCTATCAATTTCGTCATACAATAATGTTGATTTTTGATTGTTTACATTTTCAATAAACGAAATTCCTCCTAAATTCTTCAACCATTCTAAGGTTAGTAAAGACACATATACTGAAAAAACCGGAGGTGTATTGAACATACTTTCTTTGCTGATATGCACTTGATAATCTAAAATCGATGGAATTACTCTAGAAACTTTACCTAACAATCCCTCTCTTATAACCACTAATGTTGCACCTGCTGGACCCATATTTTTTTGTGCTCCTGCATAAATCAAATCGAATTTAGAAAAGTCTAATTGACGAGAAAAAATATCAGAACTCATGTCGCAAATCAATGAAACATTCGTTTCTGGAAATTCTTTCATTTGAGTTCCAAAAATGGTATTGTTGCTAGTTACGTGAAAATAATCCACATCAGTTGGAACGATATATTTTTTTGGTATATAGCTGTAATTTAAATCTTTAGAGGAGGCTACTTCTACTACTTGTCCAAAGTTTTTTGCTTCTTTGATTGCATTGTTTGCCCACGTTCCTGTGTCTAAATAGGCGGCTTTTTTCTCTAATAAATTGTATGCAACCATCAAAAATTGCAAACTAGCACCTCCTTGCAAATACAATGCTTGATAGCCTTTATTTTCCAAACCCAACAATTCTAACGCTAATTTTCGAGCTTTTTCCATCACATCTACAAATGGTTTGCTTCTATGAGAAATCTCTATTAAAGAGAGGTTGTCATTATTAAAATTTAAAATGGCTGCTGATGCTTGTTCTAAAACAGATGTTGGTAAAATACAAGGACCTGCACTAAAATTGTGTTTTTTCATGTTAATCTATTTTTGATAAAAAAGTCAAGGTGTTAATGCCATCTGCATAATCCCATAATTGTGGATTTTGAGTTTGACCAAAAGGAATTTCGTCAGGTAAAAACCCTTTGGAAACTACACATTGAATCTTGTCTTTATCTTGATATAATTTTATTTTTAAATCTACTGGATTGTCATAATATTCATAAAAAACAGTCGCAATAGGTGAGGAGTAACTATCATCTTCTTTGATCATTAAAAATCCATTTTCTAACAAATCGAACTCACTCATCAAATAAACAGCTTTGTTATAATCGTAGTTATTAGCATATTTAGCATTATAAATGAGGTCTTTTTTGCCATACATTCCGTTGAAAAAATGATTGAAATCAAAATCTCTTGGAACATATAATTTAGAAACACTTCTACATCCTAAACCAAAGTAGGTAAAAATATCATCAGCTAATTTTTCAAAATCTTCCTCGGTTTCAGTTCCGGTAATCACAGCTACTGAATTGCGACTTTTGCGAATGATATTCGGTTTATTCCCAAAATAATATTCAAAATAACGGGCAGTATTGTTGCTCCCTGTGGCAATGATGGCATCAAAATCAGTCAATTTTTCATCCGTAAAAGTAATATGCCCTTTCAAACTTGGTGCTACATATTCTAGGTATTTTGCCAAAAAAGGCAACAAATGCTTGTCATTAGATGATTGCTTTATCAACACAGAATGTCCAGAAATCAACACTGATAAAAAATCATGAAAACCAACCAAGGGAATATTTCCTGCCATAATGATGGCAACTTTTTTAGGAGAAGATTCTTTCAAATTTTCTCTGGAAATCCAAGTTTCTAAGTTTGATTTTTGAAGAGCAGCTGCCCAATTTTCGACAGAAAGTAACAAATTATCTTCTGTAAACCAACTGTTTTTCTCTTGCGCTAATTTCAATTGATGCAAAAAACCATCAAAAAACAATTCATTGAATGCTATTGTTTCATCCTTCGTAATGCTTTTTCTTGAAAATTGTCTTAAGAAAAGTCCTAATTTGTCAAAAGCTTCCAATCTGCTTTTTATTAACTCCATTAAATTTGTTTCTAAATATTTTTGGGTTTATTTTTGCAGCTGCAAAGTTACACAAACTATAAGAAATAAACCATGGCAATTATAATAACTGATGAATGTATCAATTGTGGTGCATGCGAACCAGAATGTCCAAATACCGCCATTTATGAAGGTGCTCAAGACTGGAAATATAAAGAGGGTACAAGTCTTACTGGAAATGTAATTCTCCCGAATGGAAAAAAAGTAAATGCTGACGATTTTCAAGAACCTATTTCAGATGAAATTTATTTTATTGTTGCAGACAAATGCACAGAGTGCAAAGGTTTTCATGAAGAACCACAATGTGCTGCTGTTTGTCCTGTAGATTGTTGTGTTCCAGATGATAATCATGTAGAAACAGAAGAAGAATTATTGGCAAAACAAAGTTTCATGCACAAAGACTA
>JANREL010000088.1 GCA_030758355.1 Polaribacter sp. | reverse complement strand
TTCAATAGAAGTAACTTGTCCTAATTTATATCGGTCTTCTGTTCTATTAAAATTATCTTGACTTGTCAATACATTTTTTTCTTGAGCACTTAAAATGAATAACTGATTTTGATAGTTTTCCCAAGTATTTTTCAAGTTATTTTGAATGGTGGTTTTTTGTTGTTCTAACAAAATTTGCTGATTATCCAAGGCTATTTTTGCATTGGTAACTCGTGTTTTTGTAGCACCACCGTCAAACAGATTCCAAGTTAAATTCAATCCAGCATTTAATCCTGTAATGGTTGCTCCAGCCAAAAAAGATGTTGCAGGATTATCACTTTGATTCCATCCGTATGAAGAAGTCAATCCTAATCTTGGTAAATATTGTGATTTATTAATTTTGATATTGAACTCGCTAATAGCAATATTTTGTTCATTTTGTTTTAATAATGAATTGTTTGCGATAGTTTTATTCAATAAATCATCAAAATTCATCATTTTAATGAAATCAACTTCCGTTTCAACATCGTAATTTGGTTCTTTCTCAATGCCTAAAATAATGTTCAAACCACGTTTTGCATTATTCAATTGTTGCTTGGTGGTGATATAAACAATACTATCATTATTAACATCTACCTCAGCATTTAGCAATTCTAATTTGGTTGATTGCCCAAATTTATATTGATAATTGGCACGTTCCAAACGTCTTTTTGAAATAGAAAGCGCTTCGGATAAATTTTCAGTATTTTCTGATAATCGTGCAATTTGAAAGTAAATCGTAAAAAGTTGTAAATACGTATTTTCAATAGTTTCTCTAGCTTGAATTTCAGTTAAATTATAGCTTTCTTTTAATTGTTGATAATTATATTTTCGACCTAACCCATCAAAAAGAGTATAATTTAAACTTACTGCAGCATTGTATGATTTTGTAACAGCACCAGCAATAGATCTATTTGTGCCATCTTGAAAAGTTACATCTTGATTTTCTCTTCTGTAATTTGTGCCAGAAGTTGCTGCAATTGTTGGCAAAAATCCTGAGTTTAATATATTGGCATTATTCTTGGCAACTTCTGCATTATTCTTGGCAATTTTGATTCCGAAATTGTTTTCAAGTGTAATTTCTAGGGCTTCTTTTTTAGTTAAAATTTCTTGTGAAAAACCTTGAAAAACAGAAAAAAATATAATTATTACGAGGTTGAGGTATTTTATTACGTTCATAAAATTATTTTTTAAGTGAATCTTCAGCATCATTATCATCGCTTTCTTGTTCGTATTCAATTTCTAGTAAAGCTCTTTCTACTTCTTCTTTGGTGACATCATTTCCTGTTTTTAACCATTTAATACTTACTTTAATGGAGTTAGAAACTGATAATAATAAAGGAAGCATGATTAATGTTAAAATTGTTGCAATCGCAATGCCATAAGCAATAGAAATTGCCATTGGAATTAAAAATTGAGCTTGCCTGCTTTTTTCAAAAATCAGTGGTCCTAGACCAGCAATCGTAGTTATTGAAGTCAATAAAATTGCTCTAAATCTTGATTGTCCAGCCATAATTAATGCCTCGTCAAATTTGATTCCCTCTTTAAGATAATTGTTGAATTTTCCTATCAAAACCAATCCATCATTCACCATAATTCCGATTAAGGCAATGATTCCCAACCATGATAAAATTCCGATTGGAAAACTATGAATATAATGTCCCCAAACCACACCAATCATACTAAAAGGAATCATTAAAATCAACAAAATTGGCTGACTATATGAACGGAAAGTAAAGGCAATTACTAAATAAATCAATAATAAAATAATAGGGCCCACAACATTTACAGAATCTGTAGTTTTTTTTGCTTCCCGATTTTGACCTTCATACAAAGGTGAAACTGAGGGGTATTTTGATAAAATTGGAGGCATCACACGTGTTTTGATATCTTCCAAAATATCGGTTGCTGTTTCAGATTTACTTTTTAAATCGGCAGTAACTTGAATTTCACGTTTTCCAGACAAATGATTGATGGCAATATCACCACGCTCAATGGAATAATTGGCAATTTCCGAAAAAGGAATTCTAGTTCCACTAGGGGCAATAATTCGCATTTCATCTAAATTTTTAATCGATGAACGATCTTTTTTGTCATAACGAACCCACACTTTTATTTCGTCTTGACCTCGTTGAAAACGTTGTGCTTGAAATCCAAAAAAACCATCACGAATTTGTGCCATGACTGATTGTAAATTCAATCCCAACAAATATGCATTTTCTTTCAAAGTGATTTTAATTTCTTTGATTCCAGCAGGATCATTATCAACTACATCTTTTAAAGCAACATTATTTAGAAGCGATTGTTTTAATTCTTCTTTTGCGGATTTTAGTTCTTGAATATTATTTCCAAGCAAAGAAACGGCAACTGGACTTCCTCCAAAATTGCCGCCCGAACCAAAAACCAAACTTTCTACACCGTACACATTTCCAACAACATCACTGATCCTGTTGGTAATTTCAGGTGATGAAAAATCTCTAGCTTCACCAGGTAATAAATTGACTGTCAAACTTCCACTGGCACTTCCAGGACCAATTCTTTTAATGATATTTTCAACTACTGGAATATTTCCAGTTTGTTTTTCTGTGTATTCTTTATGAATTAACCACACTTTTCCCTCAATCATAGAAATGATAGAATCTGTAATTTTTTCATTGGTTCCTTGTGGCATTTTCAATGAAATTTGAATTTGATCACTCGCTATATTTGGAAAAAATGAGGTTTTAACAATCCCACCACCAATTGCAGAAAAACTAAAAATCAATAATGCCAATGGAATGGAAAATGCAAATAACTTGTTTTTTAGAGAAAATCTCAAAAAAGGTATGTAATAGTTATCTCTTACTCTTACCAACCATCCATCAGCAACTTGATTTACTTTATTAAAAAAAGTATCAAATTTATTTTGTTGAATTTCTTCACCATTTTCTAATTTTTTTCTTTCTAAAGCTCTAGAATGAACTATATGTGCTGGTAAAATAATTAGTGCTTCTAGCAATGAAACTGACAACGTAAGAATTACAATGGTAGAAACTTCACTGAAAAAACTCCCCAAATTTCCATCTACAAAAAAGAAGGTTGAGAAAGCAATCAATGTGGTTAAAATCGCAGAAACAATTGGCGGAATTACTTCCATTGTTCCATCAATGGCTGCTCTAATTTTTGATTTCCCTAAATCATAATAATGATGATAAATATTTTCGCCAATTACAATTCCATCATCCACCAAAATTCCGATTACAATAATCATCCCAAAAAGTGATAATACATTAATGGTAACATTAAATTGTGCTGCAAAAATAAACATTCCAAAAAACGCAATAGGTAGACCAAAAGCAACCCAAATTGCTAAGCGAACATTCAGGAAAATAGCCAAGAAAAAGAGCACTAATAAAATACCGATAATGCCATTTTCAACTAATAATTTTGTTCTCCCATTAAGAGTTGTACTTCGGTCACTTGTAATATTTAATTTAATATTTTGCTGTTTTTGGTTGAAAACATAAATATAATCTTTGATTTTATCTGCTGTAGAAATCAAATCCTCACTATCAGTATTACTTACTGTAATATCAATCGCTAAATCATCATTAAAATACAGTCTATCAGGCGTTTCTGACCAAATATCTTTGATATTTGCAACATCTTTTAAACGGATAATTGTGCCATTCGGTTGAGTTCTTACGATCAAATTTTGCATATCATCCCCATAATACGAACGATTGCTGGCTCGGATTAAATAATCCTCTTGAGGTGTTTTTATATTTCCTCCTGTAATTAAAATATTTGCATTTCTAACAGCGTTTGCAACTTCAGTAAAGGATAAATTATACGCCAATAAATCATTCTCTCGAACTGCAATTTCAATCTCTTCTTCAGGAAAACCAGAAAGGGTAATTTGAGAAATTCCTTCAATACCACGAATATCATTTTCGATGTTTCTGGCATATTTTTTCAAAGCTTTTAACGGAACGCCTTCTCCACTCAAAGCAAAACTGATAGTAGGTCGTAAATTCTCAACTTTTGCAATTACAGGAGGTTCTAAACCCACAGGAAAAGACGGAATTCTATCCACTGCATTTTTTACATCGGACAGAACAATATCAATATTTTTCCCTTTAAAAATCTCAACAATTACAACAGCTGAATTTTCTCTTGAGACTGATGTAACCCTTTCTACACCAACAATTCCCTTTAAATTATCCTCAATTTTTAAAACAACACCTTCTTCAATTTCAGCAGGAGAAGCACCGGGATATGCCAACGTAATATTTATCAAACGTGAATCTACTAGAGGAAAAAAAGACGATTTCATACTGAAAATCCCTACAGTTCCCAAAATGATAAATGCCAAAATCAATACATTGACAGCAACTGAATATTTAATAAAAAATGTAATTATTTTTTTCATGCTTAGTCGTTTTTAATGACTTTTACAATCATTCCATCAAAAGCGCCAGGAACAGGTTTTGATACTAAAATATCTCCATTTTTTAAACCACTAACAACCACTTTATCTTTTCCAAAATACAAGGGATTTATAGACGTGAGGGTTAACACACTATCACTTACAACTGTATAAACAGCCCCATTATCAATCATTAACTTTCTTGAAATTTCAAAGGCATTTTGAACTGATTTTGCTACTAAATTCGCTTCTAAAAACATGCCTTCCTTTAAGTCAGGATTTCTTAATTCGATATATGCTGAAATTGTTTGTGAAATCTGATCTATTTTTCCATTAACACGAACCACTTTTCCAGTATACATTTTTGATTTATCTAAATTTGTCACATCAACCGTGTTGCCAACTTTCAACATATCTGCATATTCAGCACTGATAGAAACTTCCATTTCATAAACACTTGTATCAATAAATTCACCTAATTTTTGTCCTGCTCTAACTAGGGTTCCTGGAGTCACTAACGCTTCTGTTAAAACACCTGTAAATGGCGCTTTTATTTGATGCTTTGACAAACGCACTTCTAAGTTTTTAACATTAAAATAGGCTGTTAAAACACCTCTTCCTGAGATAAAATATTTTTCTTTGTCTGATAAAAATACTGGAAGTTTGGGAACTGTCTTATTGATATCAAAACTTTGTAAATAGGTTTCCCATTTGTTAAATTCAGATGAAAAATCCAAACGAATATCAGGTAAAACCGAAGTTATTAAATTGAATAAATTGCTTTTTTGAGATTGTAAACTTGCAAGAAATTCATCACTATTGATACTCAACAAATTTTCATTTTGAACATACACTGTTCCGGGTTTAAACGCTTTATTGGAAGTTTGCAATACCCCTTGTACTTCTGAAAAAAGTTCGATTTTATTTTTTGCCACCAAATT
>JANREL010000087.1 GCA_030758355.1 Polaribacter sp. | reverse complement strand
TAGTTACTATGGATAAATCTGATAAAATAATTGTAGGAATTTCAATAGGAGATTTGAATGGAATTGGTATTGAGGTGATTTTGAAAACGTTCGAAGATAAGCGAATGTTAGAGTTTTGTACACCCGTAATTTTTGGCGCTACGAAAGTCATTTCTTATCATAAAAAAGTGTTAGAAAACGAAACTCAAGTGCATGGAATTACAGATATCAGTCAAGCAAATTCAGCAAAAATAAATGTATTAAACATTTGGAAAGAAGAAGTTGATATCGAAATTGGAACGCCAACTGCCACTTCAGGAAAATACGCCTTGAAATCGTTGGAAAGTGCTGTAAATCATTTGATAGAAAACAAGATTGATGTATTAATTACAGCACCAATAAATAAAGAAAACATACAATCAGATGACTTCCATTTCCCTGGACATACCGAGTTTTTAGAAGAAAAGTTAGAAGGAAAAAGTTTGATGATTTTAATGACTGATGCATTGCGAATTGGATTGATTACAGGACACATTCCTATTTCAAAAGTTGCTGAAACCATTACTCCAGAATTGATTACATCAAAAGTAGAAACGATGCACGAATCTTTAATCAAAGATTTTGGCATCAATAAACCAAAAATTGCGGTATTGGCATTGAATCCACATTGTGGGGATAAAGGGGTTATTGGCAAAGAAGATGATGAAATTATAAAACCAACAATTGCTGCAATTCAAGAAACTGGGAAGCTAGTTTTTGGGCCATATGCCGCAGATGGTTTCTTTGGAAACGCAACTTACAAACAATTTGATGGTGTTTTGGCAACCTATCATGATCAAGGTTTGGCACCTTTTAAAGCGCTTTCTTTTGGAAAAGGAGTTAATTTTACTGCAGGTGTGAGTCATATTAGAACCTCTCCAGATCACGGAACAGGTTTCGATATCGCAGGGAAAAACCTCGCAAAATCGTCATCATTTGAAGAAGCATTATTCACGGCAATAAAACTATTTAGAAATCGAGGAGAATACAAAGAATTGACAAAAAATCAATTACAAATTAAATAAACAACAAATCATTTCTTTTTTTTAGATAAAATCTTGTAGAATTACATTTTTTTGTATCTTTGCACGCTCAATTGACGATTGATAATGAAAGACTTGAAACAATTCAACATCCCATTTGTAGGATTAAGCGAAGGAAATCATGATTTTACTTTCAAAATTGAGAACGAGTTCTTTGAATTTTTTAATTTTGATGAATTTAAAAGTGTAAATATTGATGTTACATTAAGTTTTTTAAAAAAAACAACACTTTTAGAATTGGTTTTTAAAGCAAAAGGCACTGTTGAAGTTCCTTGTGATGTAACCACAGAAATGTATCATCAAAAAATTAAAGCAAAATTGCCATTGGTAGTAAAATTTGGTCCTGAGTATAATGAAGACAATGAAGAAATTTTAATACTATCATATGATGCATACCAACTAAATGTAGCACAATATATTTACGAGTTGATTGTATTGGCAGTTCCAAATAAAAAAGTACATCCAGGAGTTTTGGATGGAACCATGGAATCAGAAACGCTTAAAAAATTAAAGGAATTAGAAATAAAAGAAGAAAATACTGCTGAAGAAGTAGACCCAAGATGGGATAAATTAAAGAATTTACTAACAGAAAAAAAGAGATAAAATGGCACATCCTAAGAGAAAGATTTCTAAAACCAGAAGAGATAAAAGGAGAACACATTATAAAGCTGCAAACCAGCAAATTGCAACTGATCCAACAACTGGAGAAGCTCATTTATACCACAGAGCTCATTGGCATGAAGGAAAATTATACTACAGAGGTCAAGTTGTTTTAGAAACTGCTGTTGCGGAAGCATAAAAACCTTTTAAATTATACCTTTAAACCCTCACTTTTGAGGGTTTTTTTGCGTTTTTTAGCTTAAAACAACTCAAAATTGGTTCATTTTACCCCAAAAGTGTGATATTTTCATTACTTTTGAAATTCTAAATATTGGTTCAATAAACATTCAACTATGAATAAAATCACTGCAGCCATTACAGCAGTAGGAAAATACGTACCTGAATATGTATTAACAAACAAAGAATTAGAAACTTTTGTTGATACAAATGATGAATGGATTACTACAAGAACAGGAATTAAAGAACGAAGAATTTTGAAAGGCGAAGGTTTAGGAACGTCTTATATGGCAATTAAAGCGGCACAAGATTTATTGCAAAAATCAAAAATAAATCCTGAAGAAATTGATTTGGTGATTGTGGCAACTGCTACTCCAGATTTATTGGTGGCTTCAACAGCAGTATATACAGCTACAGAAATAGGTGCCATAAATGCTTTTGCGTACGATTTGCAAGCGGCTTGTTCTAGTTTTTTATATGGAATGTCTACAGCTGCAAGTTACATTGAATCAGGAAGATACAAAAAAGTTTTGCTTATAGGAGCGGATAAAATGTCATCAATAATTGATTATACTGACAGAGCAACATGTATAATTTTTGGTGATGGGGCAGGAGCTGCATTATTTGAACCAAACACAGAGGGTTTTGGACTGAAAGATGAATATTTGAGAAGTGATGGAATTGGAAGAGAATTCTTAAAAATGGATGCAGGAGGTTCAATCCTACCAGCTTCAGCAGAAACTGTAAAAAACAAACAGCATTTTGTGTATCAAGAAGGTAAAACTGTTTTTAAATACGCAGTTTCAAATATGGCTGATGTTTCAGAGAAAATATTAGAAAGAAATCATCTTACCAAAGATGATATTCAGTGGTTGGTTCCGCATCAAGCAAATAATAGAATTATTGAAGCAACTGCAAATAGAGTGGGTGTTGCTGCTGACAGAGTTATGGTAAATATTCACAAATATGGAAATACAACTTCTGCAACCTTACCTTTATTATTGGCAGATTATGAAGATCAATTAAAAAAAGGAGACAATTTAATTTTTGCTGCTTTTGGTGGTGGCTTTACTTGGGGAGCTATTTACTTAACTTGGGCATATAATTCATAAAAATAAAACAACTAAATAATCATAAATTATGGATATCAAAGAAATTCAAAATCTTATAAAATTTGTAGCAAAATCTGGCGCAAGTGAGGTAAAGTTAGAAATGGAGGATGTAAAAATCACTATCAAGACAGGACCTGGTTATACAGAAACTACCTATGTGCAAGCTGCTCCTGTAGCACAAGTTGTCCCTTCAGTTGTTGCTCCCGCAGTGTCTCAATTAACCACAGAAACAGCTGCTCCAGCATCAGAAACAGCAGAAAATACATCAAATTATATCACTATAAAATCTCCAATTATTGGAACTTTTTACAGAAAACCCTCTCCTGATAAACCAAACTTTGTAGATGTTGGTTCAGAAATTAATGAAGGAGACGTGCTTTGTATGATTGAAGCTATGAAATTATTTAATGAAATAGAATCTGAAATCTCTGGAAAAGTTGTTAAAGTTTTAGTTGATAACGCATCACCAGTAGAATTTGATCAGCCATTATTTTTGGTAGACCCTTCTTAGTTGAAGTTAGAAATGGAGATGTATCAAAAAAATTAGAAACATCAATTAAAAGTTTACAAATCTAATATCAAAAAAAGATGTTCAAAAAAATTTTAGTTGCCAACAGAGGAGAAATTGCTTTACGTGTTATACGAACCTGTAAAGAAATGGGAATCAAAACAGTAGCTGTCTATTCTACAGCAGATGCCGAAAGTTTGCATGTTCGTTTTGCAGATGAAGCAGTATGTATTGGACCACCTGCTAGTAGTGAATCTTATTTAAAAATGTCGAATATTATTGCAGCTGCCGAAATCACAAATGCTGATGCAATTCATCCAGGATATGGTTTCTTATCAGAAAACGCTAAATTTTCTAATTTGTGTGAAGAACACAAAATAAAATTCATTGGTGCAACAGGCAGAATGATCGATCAAATGGGAGATAAATCGAATGCAAAAGCAACTATGAAAGCTGCGGGAGTGCCTTGTGTTCCTGGTTCTGATGGAATTATTCCTGATTTTGAACAATGTAAAAAAGTAGCACTTGAAACTGGATATCCGGTAATGTTAAAAGCTTCTGCAGGTGGTGGAGGTAAAGGAATGCGTGCTGTTTGGAAACCCGAAGATTTAAAGAATGCGTGGGATTCTGCAAGACAAGAAAGTAAAGCTGCCTTCGGAAATGACGACATGTATATGGAAAAATTAATTGAAGAACCAAGACATATCGAAATTCAAATTGTTGGAGACGCTTATGGAAAAGCCTGTCATTTATCAGAAAGAGATTGTTCCGTTCAAAGACGTCATCAAAAGTTGACTGAAGAAACACCCTCTCCATTTATGACTGACGAATTGAGAGAAGCAATGGGAAATGCAGCTGTAAAAGCAGCCGAATATATCAATTATGAAGGTGCAGGAACAATAGAATTTTTGGTTGATAAACACCGAAATTTCTATTTTATGGAAATGAATACACGTATTCAAGTAGAGCATCCAATTACAGAAGAAGTAATCAATTATGATTTGATTAGAGAGCAAATTTTAGTAGCTTCAGGGGTGCCGATTTCAGGAAAAAATTACTATCCTCAAATGCATTCTATCGAATGTAGAATCAATGCCGAAGACCCTTATAATGGGTTTAGACCTGCTCCAGGAAGAGTAACTACGTTTCATGCTCCAGGAGGTCACGGAGTTAGAATGGATACACATGTGTATGCAGGTTATATGATTCCGCCAAATTACGATTCTATGATAGCAAAGTTGATTGTAACTGCACAAACTAGAGAAGAAGCGATCAATAAAATGAAAAGAGCGCTGGATGAATTTGTAATAGAAGGTATCAAAACAACCATTCCTTTTCACAGACAATTGATGGATCATCCTGATTATGTAGCTGGAAATTATACCACAAAATTCATGGAAAATTTCGAAATGAAATAAAGAAATGGATTCCTAGAAATACATAAAAGAGAATACTTCAAAAAAGTGTTCTCTTTTTTTTATCTTTAAAATTTTAAATTTGGATATGAAAATAGACGGAATTGATAAAATTATTATCAAAAGTTTGGTGAATGACGCAAGAACACCCATTTTGAGTATCGCAAGAGAAGTTGGTGTTTCTGGAGCTGCTATTCATCAGCGATTGCGAAAACTAGAAAAATCTAACTTAATTGAAGGGTATAAAATGGTTATCAATCCCAAAGCTTTGGGATACACAACCACTGCTTTTGTGGGTATTTTTTTAGAAGCATCCAATCTATATTCATCTGCTATTAAGAGATTAAAGGAAATTCCTGAAATTGTAGAAAGTCACTATACGACTGGTAATTATGCAATTTTTATTAAGATAATGTGTAAAAATAATGAAGATTTAATGCATCTTTTAAACAAAGATATTCAAAATATCAAAGGTATTTCTAGAACAGAAACCTTTATTTCTTTAGATCAACA
>JANREL010000086.1 GCA_030758355.1 Polaribacter sp. | reverse complement strand
TCTCTGTTGGTAACCTGTTTTGTAATTTTAAGTTGTCTCATCTAATGATTTGTATAGATTTTTAAATTCGTAAAATTTTTACTACAAACCTTTATACGTTTCAAAACAACATTTTGTTACAAAAAAATAAAAATATTTTTTAAAAAGTTTTTTGGTAGTGTGTTATTGTCCTAAAACAATCCATTAATTTGAGCATCAATTCTGTCGATTACGTACCCCAAATCTTCTTGATTACTCACAAAATCAAGGTTGTCGACATCAATAATAAGCAGTTTCCCTTTGGTGTAGGTTGAAATCCAAGCTTCATAACGTTCGTTTAATCTACTTAAGTAATCAATACTGATGCTGCTTTCGTATTCTCTGCCACGTTTGTGAATTTGATCCACCAAAGTAGCAATATTGGCTCGCAAATAAATTAACAAATCTGGTGGAGTAATTAAATTCTCCATCAAATCAAATAAGGAGCTATAATTGTGAAAATCTCTGTTTGTCATCAATCCCATCGCATGTAGGTTGGGAGCGAAAATATGTGCATCCTCATAAATGGTCCTGTCTTGAATGATATTTTTCCCAGATTCTCTTAATTCTAAAATCTGACGAAAACGACTATTCAAAAAATAAACTTGCAAATTGAAAGACCAACGTTCCATTTCTCCATAAAAATCATCTAAATACGGATTTTCATCAACAGACTCAAAATGTGGTTTCCATTTGTAATGTTTGGCTAAAAGTTGGGTAAGTGTGGTTTTTCCAGCACCAATATTTCCTGCAATTGCAACGTGCATATTTAAAATTCTATGTGATTAAAAAACAAGTTGCTAAAGTAATAAAAAAAGATAGTACTGCGATTAATAAATTAATTTGTATCCAAAACCACGCACATTTATGATGTGAATATTTGGATCATATTGTAATTTTTTTCTGAGTTTACTGATAAAAACATCCATGCTTCTGGCATTGAAAAAATCGTCATTCCCCCAGAGTTTATTAAGAATGAAGGTTCTATCCAACAATTCATTTTTCTTTTCTGACAATTGAAAAAGCAATTCAGCCTCTCTTGATGTCAATTGAAAGGTCTTTTCGTTGAAAGATAAGGTTTGTTTGGTGAAATTAAATTGATATTTACCAATTTCAATGGCCTCTAAATTTGTTTGAAATTCGCTTCTGTTTAGCAACGATTTGATGCGAACAATCAATTCTTCCATCGAAAAAGGTTTTTTTAGATAGTCATTTCCTCCCAACTGAAAACCTTCCAAAACATCTGAAGTTTGCGATTTTGCCGTCAAAAAAATAATTGGAATTCGTTTGTTTTGCAATCGAATTTCTTTTGCCAACGTAAAACCATCTTTTTTTGGCATCATCACATCCAAAACCAAAATATCTAGTTTTTCTTTTTGATAGATTTTAAAAGCTTCTTCGCCATTTGATGCTAAAAAAACATTAAAATCTCTTGATTCTAAACTCTCTTTTACAATCATTCCCAAACTTGCTTCGTCTTCTGCTAACAGAATTTTTATTTTAGTCATTGGGAAGTTGAATTTTAAAAATAGTTTGATTTTTAGTCGAATTTACACCAATCGTGCCTTGGTGTTTTTCAATGATTTTTTTGCAATAATACAAGCCAATTCCAAATCCTTTTACATCATGCGTGTTTCCTTTTGGAACTCTATAAAACTGTTCGAAAATCTTTTCTTGATGTGCTTTTTCAATACCTTCACCATCATCAGAAATGCTGATTTCTGTGAAGTTTTTATCTTTATTTATATTAATACCAATGGTATTTCCACCATATTTTATAGCGTTATCAATCAGATTCGAAATCACGTTTTCCAAGTGAAAAGCATCTGCATTTATAAAAATTGTATCCGAATTTGATTGAAAATTGATGGATTTAGAATTGCATAATAATTGATGTTTGGCAACGATTTTTTGAATCAAATGGATACTGTCAATTTTTTCTTTTTTTAGCAATAACTGTTCACTATCCAATGTGGCAGTCTCTAATAATTTTTCAACCATTTGATGCAATTTTTTTAATTGAATGGACGACATGGAAAGGTATTTTTTGGTTTTTTCTTTGTCATCCAACACATTGAAATTTTCAATAGCTTCAATGGCAGTTGAAATCGTCGCTATTGGAGTTTTAAATTCGTGCGTAATATTGCTGATTAAATCATTTTTGATGGTTGCTAATTCTTTTTGCTGATTGATAATTTTTAGTAAATAAAACAAGCAAGAAATGATCAACAATGACAAAATAAGTGATAAAAAAATCCCTAAAGAACTGCGTTTTAAGGCTTCAAAATTGATGTTGTTATAACGCAATTCAAAATCTTCATTGTCTTTTAAAAAGGTCGATTTTGAATACACACTTTTTTCAAAAGTTGACTGTAAAATACGGTCTTTTGTAGCATAAAAAATGGTGTCTTTTTTATAGTGATTAAACGTAAAATCAATTGGAATTTTCTTCAAAGCCAATTGATTTTTTAGCAAAGAATCCAATTGTTGATAGTCAATTTCATTGGTTGAGAACGAAATAAAAATAGGTTGTAAATTTCTGACCATCTTCAAACTATCAGCCATTTTTTTACCAGAAAAAAATTGAAAAGAATCGCTTTTTTGAACTCTAATTTCTTTAATATTTTTAGGAGAAATATCATCAATTGGTTTGTTTATTTCTTTTAAGTATTTAACAATGCTATCTTTTTCTTTTTCAAAAGATCCATCTTCGCTTTTAAAAGAAATACTGGTAACTTCAAAACTTGTTTTTATTTTTCCAGTGTCTTTTTTAATCCCTTTTTTAAACTTTTTAAAACCGCTCGAATTTTTAAAAAGAGTATCAAATTTTGGAAAATTTCTGATAGTAGTATCTTTTGATGAGTTATTCAAATTCAGAATCGTTGTATAATCCGTTTTTGCCAGTTTTGCATAATATTCTTCAATGGCATTGTCTAAACTTAACTGAATTTCATTGGCAACCCTCACTTTATTTTCTTCATAATTTTTATAATTCCAAAAGAATTGAACCGCAATTGTAGCTACAATTGTTGCTGTAATAAAGTAGAAAATAAGTTGGTATTTTTTGGTATTCATGCCTCAAAGATAGTTAGTTAACTTGAAAAAAATAGTGCGTTAACACTCGTTAACACTCGTTAACGCAATCTACATTTCATTTGAGAGATATTTGTCAAGAATTTAAAAAACAACATTATGAAAAAATTACTATTCATTTCTTTATTACTTTTATCGCGCATTGTTTTTTCTCAAGAGAAAAAAGTAACGTTAGAATCAAAATCAAATTTTGAATCTATTGAAATTTCAGTGGGTTCTTTAGAAGAAATAGATATTATTAAATGGGAAGACTTTAAAGATATTTTTAAGGATAATAATCCTGAAAGTATTATTTTTTTAAAAGTAGCTGTAAAAAATGTCAAAAATGAAAATCTTATAGGGAATTTCAGTATTGGTGTGAATGGTAAATCTGAACAAATTGATAGCTTGGTAGATCAATTGAAAAAAGGAGTCTTAAAGATGAAACAATTATTTAAAAATATAAACGAAAAAAATAAAAAATAATGAAAGCACACTTAATCGCAATCGCACTTTTAGGTTTTGTAATCAATTCAGTTGCACAAGATTTTACAGGAAAAGCAGTTTATAAAACCAATAGAAAATCGGGTTTTAAAATAGGAGGAGATTCCAACATGTCAGAAGCTCAAAAACAAGAATTGGAAGAACGATTTCAAAAAATGAATCAAAAAACCTTCATTTTAGAATTTGATAAAACAACCTCTAGTTATAAAGAAGAAGATAAATTGAATGCACCAAATCCGCAGGCTAACATGGGTGGCGTTCAAATAATATCTGTTTTTGGAGGTGGAGGTTCAGGAAGTTTGTATTTTAAAAACTTGAAAGAAAAACGTTTTGTGAGTAAAACCGAAATTATGGGAAAAACCTTTTTAATCAAAGATTCCATCCCAAATTATCAATGGCAATTAACTTCTGAAACTAAAAATATTGGCAATTATACTTGCTACAAAGCAATGTTTTCAGCAGAAGTTGAAAATATGATGATGACTGTTGAAAATGGAGAAACAAAGCAAACCAAAAAATCAGAAACCATCACCACAACAGCTTGGTACACGCCACAAATCCCTATAAGTAATGGACCAACTATTTATCATGGTTTGCCAGGATTGATTTTAGAGATTAATGACGGGAAAACTACGATTGTTTGCACAGAAATTGTGCTAAACCCATTAGAAAAAATTACCATTTCTGAACCAGACAAAGGTAAAATTGTAACGCAGGGTGAGTTTGATAAAATCCGTGAAGAAAAGAATAAAGAATTGATGGAGCGTTTTCAAAGCAGAGATGGAAAAGGTATAGAGATTAAAATTGGAGGTTAGAAATCATTTTTTGTTTAATTATATTTTATACTCATTAAACTTTTAAGTTTTTTTTAAGTCTTAATGAAGGTATTTAAAATACTTTTGACAAAAAATTAATCAAAAATTATGAAATCAATAACAATTCTCTTTTTAACACTTTTTTCTCTTGCTACTTTTGCTCAAAAAGATTTTCAAGGAAAAGCCATGTACATGTCCAAAACTACTATGGATATGAGCAGATTTGGAAATGAAATGACTGAGGTGCAAAAACAACAAATGATGAATCGTATGAAAAGTTTTCTTGAGAAGACTTATACACTTACATTCACTAAAACAGAAAGTTCTTTTAAAGAAGATGTAAAATTAGAAACTCCAGGAACGAATGGCCCAATGTGGGGAAGAAGTAACGGACAAGGTTCCATTTATAAAAGTCTGAAAGACAAAGAAATGATTGAAGATGTTGAGCAGTTTAGCAAGCGTTTTTTAATCGTTGAAAAAATGGACCAACCTCAATGGCAACTGACTTCTGAAACCAAGCAAATTGGCAATTATACTGTTTACAAAGCAACGATGAATATAGAAGACAAAACGATAGATTTTGGGAGTATTTTTGGAAGAAGAAACAACAATCAAACTGATGATAAAAAAAATGAACCAAAAATGATTGATGTTGTAGCTTGGTATTCACCACAAATTCCTGTAAGTGCTGGTCCTGACAGATATTGGGGATTGCCAGGATTAATTTTAGAGCTAAGCTTTGATAGAACTGTTATGTTATGCACCGAAATTGTGTTGAATCCTGAACAAAAAATTGAGATACAAAAACCAAATAAAGGTGATAAAGTTGATAGAGAAGAGTATAACAAAATCATCAAAGAAAAAACTGACGAATTGAAAGAGCGTTTTCAAGGAAGAGGAAATGGTGGTGGAAGAGGAAGGTTCTAAGTAAACTACGCCAAAAAATAATCAAACCAAACAAATGAAAAAAATTTTAGTAATCGCCATTTTTATGGTGACTTGTATTACAACTGCCCAAGTAAAACTGACTGGAATTGTAAAAGATTCTATTGGAACGCCATTAGAGATGGCGAATGTTATTGCAATTGAC
>JANREL010000085.1 GCA_030758355.1 Polaribacter sp. | reverse complement strand
CCCATCATCCAATGTCCTAAAATGATTCCGATTAATGATAATGGAATCGCAACCATCATTACAATTGGCGCTTTAAAATTTTGAAACCAACCAACAATTAAAATGTAAATTAAGATAATGGCACCTAAAAAAGCGATTCCTAAATCTCTAAAAACCTCTAAAGTGATTTGCCATTCTCCATCCCATTTTACAGTATAATCATCTTCAAAATCAGGCTGACCTAAATACATTTCATTTAATTTGTAACCTTCAGGAAGTGGAATTTCTTTCAATTTATCCTCCATTCCTAAAATGGCGTATGCAGGACTTTCTAATTTTCCAGCCATATCTGCCATCACATACACCACTCTTTTTTGGTTTTTTCTGAAAATACTTTTTGCAGATGTTGTTTCTTGAATATCAACCAAATCAGAAATAGAAATTAAAGAACCTTGTGTTGATTTTACTTTTAATTGCGAAATATCTCTAATCGTTGATTTTTCATTTTCATTCAAAGCTAAAACCAATCCTATTTGATTCACAGCATCTTCATCATACAAAGTAGTTAATGATCTGTTAGATAAAGCCATATTCATTGTGTACGCAATTTGTTGAGGCGCAACTCCATATAACATGGCTTTTTCTTTATCAATCACAAATTGATATTCTTTTTGATCAGCTTCTACCATCCAATCTACATCAACGACATCATCCGTATTGTTTAAAATGTTTTGAACATTGTTCGCAATTTTGATTTGTTCGTTGTAATCAGGACCATAAATTTCCGCTACAATTGTTGATAAAACTGGTGGTCCAGGTGGAACCTCAACTAATTTTACATTGGCATTGTATTTTGATGCTATTTTTTGAATATCTGATCTTAATAATTTTGCAATGTCATGACTTTGGATAGAACGTTCTCCTTTATCAACCAAATTTACTTGAATATCAGCCATATTACTTCCTCCACGTAAATCGTAATGACGTACCAAACCATTAAAAGTAATGGGTGCAGAAGTGCCAACATAATTTTGATAATTTACCACTTCTGGTCTTGTTGCTAAATATTGTGAAATTTCTTTGGTAACCACAGCTGTTCTCTCTAAAGTAGTTCCCTCTGGCATGTCAATCACCACCTGAAACTCGTTTTTATTATCAAAAGGCAACATTTTTACAGCTACTGAATTGGTAAAAAACAATCCGAAAGTAGCTAGCAAAATCGCAAAAGTTCCTCCTAAAAATAGCCAACGTTTTGTTTTATTTTCTAGTAAAGGTGTTTCAAACTTGCTATAAATTCTATAAATTAAAGTTTCCTCAACAGGTTTTTCTGGTTTTTCTTCGGCTCCAGCTTTGTCTTTTTCACGTAAGAAGATATATCCTAAATAAGGCGTAATTGTCAATGCTACAAACAAAGATAAAATCATGGCTATAGATGCACCAATTGGCATTGGTGCCATGTAAGGCCCCATTAAACCTGATACAAAAGCCATTGGTAACACAGAGGCAATTACTGTAAATGTTGCTAAAATTGTTGGATTTCCAACCTCATTAATTGCATACAACGCTGCTTGTTTAAAAGGCAATCGTTTCATTTTAAAATGCCTGTGCATATTTTCGGCAATGATAATGGAATCATCTACTACAATTCCTGTTACAAAAACCAACGCAAAAAGCGTAATTCTGTTCAACGTATAATCGAGCATATAATAACTCAACAAGGTCAGGGCAAATGTGATTGGAACTGATAAAAACACGACTAATCCACCTCTCCAACCCATGGCCAACATTACCACCAAAGTGACAGCAATTATTGATCCTATAAGATGCAATAATAATTCAGATACTTTATGAGATGCTGTTTCTCCATAATTTCTGGTGATTTCAACGTGAACATCATCAGGAATTAAAGTGGTGCGTAAATGATCAACTTTATCAATAATTACATCTGCAATTTTCATGGCATCAGCACCTTTTCTTTTGGCTACTGAAATGGTTACAGCTGGATATTCTGAATTAAATGTATTCGATTTTTCACTTGCTTTTCCAAATCCTAAGCTCACATAATTTTTTGCAACTTCAGGACCATCAATAATTGTAGCAATTTGTTTTAAATAAATAGGTTGATTTTGTTGCACACCAACCACCAAATTTTCAACATCTTGAGCACTTTCTAAAAATTTACCTGTATTCACTATGAATTCAGTATCATTTTTATCAAAAGTTCCTGAATTTAATTGTGCATTATTCGCATTGATCATTTCAGCTACAGATAAAAAATCCAATCCTGCAGCTGCCAATTTATCTTTATCTAAAACTACTCGTAATTGACGTTCTCTTCCTCCAATTTTATGAGTGACTGCAACATCCTTCACTTTTTTAATTTCGGCCTCCAATTCTTGCGCCATTTGTGCTAGTTGAAAATCGTTGTAATTTTCACTCCACAAAGTCAATCCTAACATAGGTACATCATCAATTGCGCGCGTTTTTACCAAAGGAAAAGTAACTCCTTTTGGCATTTGATCCATGTGTTTATTGATTTCGTTGTATAATTTTACAAACGAACGCTCAATATCTTCCCCTACGTAAAACTGAACAATCACCATCCCTTGTTCTTTCATTGATGTAGAATACACATATTCAACACCTTTGATATTAGAGATTAATTGCTCTAATGGTTTGATGACTCTTGATTCTACTTCTGTTGGACTTGCACCTGGATATCCTACAAAAATATCTGCCATTGGCACATCAATTTGTGGCTCTTCTTCACGCGGAATTAAAAACGAACTGTATACCCCAACAACCATAAAAACGATCATTAACAACACAGTCAGCTTCGAATTCATAAAAACTTTGGCTATTTTGCCAGCTAAACCTTCTTTCATGTTTTTTCTTTTAGCTCCTTAATAGAGGAGAATATTTTAGGTTATTTTTTTATTAATCTAGATAAAAACTTAGTATTGAATACTCACTTTGGCTCCGTTAAATAACTTTCCTTTGGCAGAAACAATGTAGCTTTCATCCGAATTTAATCCTGATAAAACTTCCACCTGATTTCCATACGTTTTTCCTAAAGTCAACCATCGTAAAATAGCTGTATTTGATTGACTTACTGTATAAACTCCAGATAATTGTCCGTTTGAAACAATCACATCCATCGGAATTAAAGTACTTTGCGATTTTGAATTTTTTGCAATTGGAAACTGAATGGTTGCAAACATACCAGATAAAATTGGCGCAGTTGATTTGTCTAAATCAATTTTTACTAAATATTGTCCGCCCGTATTTTTAGACGAACTACTTACTTCTTTTACAATTCCTTTTACAGTTTCATTGATTGATTTTATTGTAACATCTACAGAAATTCCTTGTTTGATACTAGAAATTTCAGATTCGGGAACCATGGCAATTACTTCAAAATTACCAGGAGCTTCAATAGAAATTAACGGTTGACCTGGATTTGCCATATCACCTTTTTCAATCATTTTGGCAGTTATCACTCCGCTAAAAGGAGCCGTAATATTAGTATATGCGAACTGTGAATTGATTTCATTTTTCATTTGATTGGCAGCTTCTAAACGTGCCTTTGCCATTTGATAGTGTGCTGTGATATCATCAAATTCTTTTTGAGAAGCACTTTTATCAGCAAACAAATTCTTAAAACGATTGTAGTCTTTTTCAGCATTTTTAAAAGCAGCAGTGGCCTCTAAAATACTTGCATTTACTTGCGCTTTTTTTGCTTGTAAATCTGAATTGTTAACAGCAATCAACAATTGACCATTGCTTACTTTATCACCTACATTTACAGGAGTATTTGTAACAAAACCCATCATTCTTGTACTTAAGGTTGCTGTTTTTTCAGATTGAATTTTGCCACTTACCGCTAAAAACGGATTGTTAATATTATTTGCAACCTGACTTACCTTTACTGAAATTACTGGTGAGTTGTCGGTTACTGTTTTTTTATCTTCACTGCCACAACTTGCTAGAAAAGCAGTTGCTAAAAATGTTACTATAATTTGTATTTTTTTCATTTTTTTATTTGTGTTTAAAAGGTCTCGACTGCGCTCGACCTGACATTATTATTGTTTATAAACTGCTTTCGAGAAATGACTTTTTTTTTACCTCGAGCGCAGTCGAGAGGTTATTGTTTGGTTAAAAATTTTAAGTATGCTTGCGAATAATTGTACTCGAAAATTGTTTGATAATATTCCAATTGTTTTTGAGCAAATTGCGTTTCAGCAGTTAGTAAATCAGCTGTTTTTTCTAACCCTTCTTTAAATCTGTTGGTTCTGATTCGTAAAGATTCGTCTGATTGAGCTAAAGCTAATTTTGACAAGTTGAGTTTGTTTTCAGCATCTATCAACATGCGTTTTGCTTTGTTTAATTCTAGTTTACTTTTTGATACATATTGAGAATATTCAAATTTCGATTTTTCAAATTCGGCCTTGCTTTTTTGTGCTTTTCCAAAACGTTTTGACCCTTGAAAAATATCCCAACTTAATTGCGCTCCAACTAAATACCCACTTGCGTCTGCTTGAAAAATTTTGTTATCATACAATTCATAACTTCCAAAGGCATTCAATCTTGGTAAAAAAGCCATTTTATCAGCTTTGTTCATATCCGCATAAGCTTCCGTCGACAATTGCATTGCTTTGATATCACTTCGATTTTCAGAAATGGAAACTTCATCCATTGAAGTAACATTTACAGATAAATCATCAGAAGGTTTGTATTGCACATAGGTATCATCATTCATCAAAAAAGACAGATAATTTGAGGCATTTTGAACGTTACTTTTTGCTTGTTGCAATTGATTTTGAACTTCAGTTACTCGAACTTCAACATTCAAAACATCTGCACGTTGCAAATAGCCCTGTTTGAAACTGTTTTCAGCTAATTTTTTATTTGCATTTGCAGCTTCCAATGCTTTTTCTAAAACATCAACTGCTTTGTAAGCCAATTGCAATTGCATGTAAGCATTTTCAACTTCAAAAATTAAATAATCTTCAGTGCGTTGCGTTTGCAAAGACATCGCTTCCATTTTTGATTTTGCTGCTTTGCGCTGATAAACGCCATCTAAATTCACCAAAGGTTGTTCTACCTTAATAATGGTCGCAAAATTTTGAGTTTGTGTTGGATTGTTTAACAAAGCAGGATTGAAATCGGCTTGCGTTAAAATTCCTTGATTTAATTTCGATCCAAAAGCCATTAAGGGATTTGTGGTTGAAATTCCTGTATGACTTGCTGTGATGTTTGGCAAAAAAATTGCATTGGTTTGACGATAGTCTGCTTGGGCTTTGTTGAATTCCTCAGCCGAAATTTTTAAAGATAAATTACGCTCCGTTATTTTAGACAAAACCTCAAACTTATCAATAGAAATGATTTCTTGTGCCTCTATTTTTATCGAGAACAACAACACCAGTATTGAAATGCTTTTAAGAATGTTTTTCATGTATATTATTTTTTGATGGGACAAAATTAGGCTGAAAAAAAGGCTCTGTCAGTAACATAGGTTACTTAACAAAAAAGCACTTAAAACAATCTTTAAGCGCTTTTAAAATCAATAAA
>JANREL010000084.1 GCA_030758355.1 Polaribacter sp. | reverse complement strand
CCAAGCAATATTTTTCAAATACCAGAAAAAGTCTATTTTTTCCATCCCCATAGCAACGACTCCTGCAGCCGAACCAATGATTAACATACTGCCACCTGTTCCCGCAGCAAAGGCAATAAAATGCCACAATTCATTGTCTAAAGGCTCAGAGAACATCCCTAAACTCGCCGCTACCAAAGGTACGTTGTCTATGACAGCAGAGCCAACCCCTAACAGCATGACCACCAAATCCGAAACACCCTCACCATGCAATTCAGTTCCTAACATAGGTACTGTTTGTTTTAGCGTTGTGGCAAAATTGAATAAAATTCCCAACGATTCTAACGCTGCTACTGCCATTAAAATTCCTAAGAAAAACAAAATACTTGGCATTTCAATTTTTGATAGCGAATGGTGGACAGGCCCATGAGCAGCTTGTTGGTTCGATTCTTCTAAAGTATTAAAGTCCGTTAGGGAAAACTTTGTTCTACTGAATATTTCTGCAAAAGTTGCAACTACTCCCAAGGACAACATCATCCCAACATAAGGAGGTAGATGTGTAATTGTTTTGAAAACAGGTACGAAAACAATTGCTGCTAAACCAATAAATAACATTTTACCACTAAACTTATTTTTGGGTTTGTCTTCTTCATTATCATCAAATTCAATTTCACCTTTAAATGCAGGCATGAAAGAAGCTATCAAAGCAGGAACTGCCATACATAATAAAGAAGGAATAAATAAATATTCAACCAATTTTAAAGTACTTACTTTATTTCCAATCCAAAGCATGGTTGTGGTAACATCACCAATTGGAGACCAAGCACCACCAGCATTTGCAGCAATAATTATCAATCCTGCAAACCAAATACGCTCGTCTCTATTTTTTACGATTTTTTGTAAGATGGAAATCAATACGATGGTTGCTGTTAAGTTGTCAATAATTGCTGATAATAAAAACGCCAATCCAGAAAACATCCATAATAATGTCTTTTTACTTTTAAATCCTACATAACCTTTGATGGTTGAGAACCCATCAAAATAATCGATGATTTCTACAATGGTCATCGCCCCTAATAAAAACACTAAAATTTCAGCTGTTTTCCCCAAGTGATGTAACAAGGTTTCCTCTACCAAATGTACTTTTTCATCATGCATCATAGATGCAAAACCATCAACTAAACCATGATTGCTAGAATCAAACCACATGGAAAAAGAATCTATTCCTAAAGATACAACAGCCCAACAAACCGCCATCATCACTAATGCCGGAATTAGTTTGTCCAATTTTAAGTTGTGTTCCAGGGTAATTGCCAAATATCCAATTACAAATACTCCAATAATTAATGACTCCATAGGTACGGGTTTATAGTTTAATCAATTCTTCTAATGCTATTTCAAAAGCGGTTTCGCTAATTCTTGTTTTTGCAGCGCTTCTAGCAAAAGTTTTTTGTAGCGCTTTTTTAATAATTTTTGAGGTGTCATCAAAAATCGCTTTGTCTGTCATTTCCACTTTTCGTTCCATAAAGTAAGCAAAAACTCTTGCCATACCACAATTGGAAATAAAATCGGGAATCAAACTTACTTTCTTATCAGTATCTTCCATGATAGATCCAAAGAAAATTTCTTTGTCTGCAAAAGGAACGTTTGCGCCACAAGAAATTACTTCTAATCCTGAGGATATCATCTGATTGATTTGTGATTGTGTAATCAATCTTGATGCAGCACATGGCGCAAAAATCTCACAGGGAATTTGCCAGATTTTTTCATTGATTTCCTGAAAAGGAATCATATTTTTTGCCACTAATGTATTTCCTTTTTTAGCTAAAAAAAGTGCTTTTATTTCTTCGAATGTAAATCCATCTTCATTAATCAATCCTCCATCCCTGTCGATAATTCCAACAATTTTAGCTCCCATTTGCGACAAATAAAAAGCTGCTGCAGAGCCAACATTTCCAAATCCCTGGACTACAGTTCTTTTTCCTTTGACAGTACCTCCATAAATACCATAGTAATGACGGACGGCTTCAGCAACGCCAAAACCAGTAATCATATCAGCTACTGTATATTTTCTAGAAATGTCAGGAGACAATTTTACATCTTCTATAACTTTGATAACTCCATGGCGCAATTGCCCAATTCTATTAATTTTATCAGCCTCTGATGGTTTAAAATGCCCATTAAAAACACCTTCTTGAGGATGCCAAACACCACTTTCTTCAGTAATTGGAATTACTTCGTGAATTTCATCGACGTTCAAATCACCTCCAGTACCATAATAACTTTTTAACAAGGGCGCTACTGCTTTGTACCAACGTTTTAAAACACCTTTTTTTCTTGGATCGTTTGGATTGAAATTGATACCCGATTTTGCCCCACCAATAGCAGGACCAGAAACGGTAAATTTTACTTCCATAGTTTTTGCTAATGAAAGTACTTCGTTCATATCCAAACCTTCGCGCATTCGTGTGCCACCACCAGCGGCACCACCTCTAAGTGAGTTGATTACTGTCCAACCTTCAGCCTCAGTTTCTTGGTCTTTCCAATGAAAAACGATTTCAGGTTGTTTATTTTCGTATATTTTTAATAAATCTTTCATGCTGACGTTTCTAAAATTCCATTTTAAATTGTTTCTTATTCTGAAGCATTTTTTTTCTCCAGAAAAGTTAACGTTGGTTCATTGTCTTATTTTAAAAAAATTTATTAATCCTATACTTTATGCACAAACTTACAGTAAAAAAAATGATTGCTAAAATTTTTATTTATAGGTTTGGATAAAAAATATTGCCTGAAGAATGATTTTTTTTTGCACCTGTCACAGAGCTCAAACAATTAATCTGATTATCAATACGTAACAATCCTAAAAAGGCAAAAATAAGGGCTTCTTTAAAATCAATAAGTTTTTTTTCTGGAATTACTAATTCGCATTTTTTGAAAGAAATTATTTTTTGAATGATGTATTGATTATAGGTACCTCCTCCAGTACACAATACTTTTTTTCCTTCAGAAATAGTACTTGCAATTTGCCATGCAATATGATCTGAAAAAGTTCTCAATATGCTATCAGGAGGCAATTTCGATGCATTTAAAATAGGAAAAATAGTGTCATTCACCCATTCTATCCCCAATGATTTCGGGGGGTTTTTCTTGTAATACGCCAATGCATTTAATTGATGAAATAGTGTTTCATCGTACTTTCCGGATTTGGCAATTTCGCCATTTGCATCAAAGTCTAATTCCAATTTATTGGCATAAAAATTCAAAACTACGTTTACAGGACAAATATCAAAAGCTATTCTTTTTCCAATCTTATTGAATGAAATATTGGCAAATCCACCAAAATTTATACAATAATCATACTGAGAAAACAACAACTCATCTCCAATTGGAACTAGTGGCGCACCTTGTCCTCCCAAAGCAACATCTTGCGTTCTAAAATCACAGACTACTTTTTGTTGAGTCATATTGGCAATCGTTTGACCATCACCAATTTGTAGTGTAATTCCTTTTTCTGGTTGATGGAGAATAGTATGACCATGTGAGGCTATAAAATCAATGGAATTGATATTGTGTTTTTTTAGAAAATGATTGATTTCTTTTCCTAAATAATCACCGTAAGATATGGAGAGTTCTTGGAGTTTTTCAGGATTATAATGAAAGGCATTTTGTAAAATTAACTTCCATTTTTTTGTATAAGGAATGGTCTCTGCAAAAACCAGTTCAAAGTTTTGGTACCCATCTTTCTGAAAAGTGACATATGCCAAGTCAATTCCGTCTAAAGAAGTACCTGACATTAATCCTAATACGGAAATCCTATTTTTATCCATATTTGTAAAAATAATAAAATTTATTAAAAATATCTTACGAAATCGATATCTTTGGGGATGTTAATTACGAATATAACAACAAATATACAATGGATTTTAGTTTAACAGATGAACACTTACTAATTCGTGATGCTGCGAGAGAATTTGCACAATCCGAATTATTACCTGGCGTTATTGAAAGAGATAACAAACAAGAATTTCCACAAGAATTAGTGCGAAAAATGGGTGAATTGGGCTTTATGGGAATCATGGTTGATCCAAAATATGGAGGAAGTGGCATGGACACCATATCCTATGTGCTGATTATGGAAGAATTATCAAAAATTGATGCTTCAGCCTCTGTAATGGTTTCTGTAAACAATTCTTTGGTTTGCTATGGATTGGAAGCCTATGGAACAGAAGCGCAAAAACAAAAATATCTAACAAAATTAGCAACAGGAGAACATATTGGTGCTTTCTGTTTGAGCGAACCAGAAGCAGGCTCAGATGCAACTTCACAGGCAACCACTGCTATTGACATGGGTGATTATTATCTATTGAACGGAACCAAAAATTGGATCACTAATGGCGGACGTTCTGATGTATATTTGGTGATTGCACAAACAGATAGAGCTAAGGGACATAGAGGCATCAATGCGTTTATTGTCGAAAAGGGCATGGAAGGATTTCACATTGGCCCTAAAGAAGATAAATTAGGAATTCGTGGTTCAGACACGCATACATTACAATTTAATGAAGTTAAAGTGCCAAAAGAAAACAGGATTGGCGAAGATGGATTTGGATTTAAGTTTGCCATGAAAACTCTTTCTGGAGGAAGAATTGGTATTGCAGCTCAAGCGTTGGGAATTGCATCAGGTGGGTATGAATTGGCATTAAAATACTCAAAAGAACGAAAAGCATTTGGAACTGAAATTTGCAATCATCAAGCAATTGCATTTAAATTAGCAGATATGTTTACAGAAATTGAAGCCGCAAGAATGCTAGTGATGAAAGCAGCTTGGCTAAAAGATCAAAAAGAAAATTATGACATGGCTTCTGCAATGGCAAAATTATATGCCTCAAAAGTAGCCATGGAACAAACAGTAGAAGCTGTTCAAATACATGGTGGTAATGGTTTTGTAAAAGACTATCATGTAGAACGCTTGATGCGTGATGCTAAAATCACTCAAATCTACGAAGGCACTTCCGAAATTCAAAAAATTGTCATTTCAAGAACACTTATTAACGGATAAAAATCATTTTTTACTACTTTTTTAATCAAATCCACCATTTTTAAGGTGGATTTTTTGTTTTAATTGACTTTTAAAATTTTAACAATTTACAGACTTAAAAAATCCTATTGATTTCAAGGGCTCCAAGTTATTCAAAATAAAAAAAACACAAATAAATTCAAGATTTATTGAATAATTCGCAAGGTTATAATATTATTTATTGCATTATTTTTTTTAAACCCCTCATTTTTGTGAATATCCTAAAATAATATCCTATTTTTTTTCAAACATCCTATTTTATACCCTTCATCAACCTAAAAATACATTAATCTTAATTTAACCCCTATTTTTTTGAGGGGTTATTTTATAATTACAACGTTTTCGAAAAGTACCCCCCTTGTTTTTTAGGATTAACTATATATATTTGACCTGTTCAAATAATTAAAATCAATTTAAAAACTAAAAAGAACAAACATTATGAAAAAAATTATTTTTACTTTACTATTAACAGGAAGCTTAATAGTAACTGGACAAGAAAGTGATGACAAAGGAACATTTACGTTGAGTGGTA
>JANREL010000083.1 GCA_030758355.1 Polaribacter sp. | reverse complement strand
ATCCATTCGATTCCAAACTTGAAAATACCATTTGGAAATGACAAATATTTATTACTAAAAGTAAAATATATTTTACTTTTTAATTTCGGTATATTTATTTTACAACCAATTGGCGTATTTTAATTTTAAATGCCGCAAATATCAATGTCATGAATGGACTTAACCAATTGAAAATGGCATACACACCAAAATCAAAAACAGAAACGCCTAAAACTCCTGAATGATACGCTCCACAGGTATTCCAAGGAATTAAAACCGAGGTTACAGTTCCAGAATCCTCCAAAGTTCTACTTAAATTTTCAGGTGCTAACCCTTTGTCTTGATATGCTTTTGCATACATTTTTCCTGGAACTACAATAGCTAAATATTGATCGGAAGCTGTAAAGTTCAATCCAATACAGGTAAACACAGTACTTGCAAATAATCCAAAAACGGAATCAAACAAACTCAACATAAAACTACTGATTCTTGCTAAAGCGCCAATGGCATCCATGATTCCACCAAAAACCATCGCACACAAAATCAACCAAATAGTACCCATCATTTTAGACATTCCTCCTGCTGTGAATAAATCAGCCAAAGCTTTATTTTCAGTTGCAACAGAAGTTTCCACTGTGATCGCTTTTATCACCCCTTTGTAGGATGAACCAAAATCAAGTTCTTTTACGTTGGCAATTTGAGCAACTACTTCAGGTTGAAAAATCAATGCAAAAATTGCCGCTAAAATAGTTCCTGCCAACAAGGCAATCAATGGAGATGTTTTTTTTACAATCAGTCCAATTACAATAATGGGGACTAAAAATAACCAAGGAGAAATGTGAAAGGCTTTTTCAATATCAATCAATAATGCGTTTGAATCAACTTCTCCAGAAATATCTAGCGTAAAACCTAACACTATAAAAAACAGTAACGAAATAACGAAAGTAGGAACTGTAGTATAAGTCATGTATTTTATATGTGTAAACAAATCTGTTCCTGCCATTGCTGGTGCTAAATTTGTAGTATCAGACATTGGCGACATTTTATCCCCAAAATAAGCACCTGATAACACGGCTCCTGCTGTCATTCCCATTGAAATTCCAAGAGCATCACCAATACCAATTAATGCAATTCCTACAGTAGCTGAGGTGGTCCAAGAACTTCCTGTCGCTATTGAAATAATAGCGCAAATTATCAAACAAGCTGCCAAAAATATAGTCGGATTCAACACTTGTAATCCATAATAAATCATGGCTGGAATTACTCCACTGATCAACCATGTTCCTGCTAAAGCCCCAACCATCAATAAAATTAAAATAGCACCAGAAGTTGATTTGATGTTTTCAGCAACTTCTTCCATCATGGAATCAAAAGAGACTTTATTTCTAAAACCCACAAAAGCAGCAACTGCACCACCCAATAAAAGGATAAATTGATTGCTGCCACTCAATGCATCATCTCCAAAAACAAACACATTATAAGCCAACATTGCAACCAAAGCCAATACAGGAAACAAGGCTTCCCAAATTGACAACTCTTTGTTCTCTATAATTTTTTGATCTTGAATATGAATTTCTGAAGTATTTTTTTCTTGCTGCATCGTTTGAATTTTAGATGTGTAATGTTACGATTTTACAGAAAAGTATGCAAATCAAAATGGACTTTTGAAAAGGCACGATAAAATAACAATAATACCTACAAGTCCCGAAATTTCGAAACTTATGAGTATTCTCTAAAATTTAAAATAATTATTTTTATAAAACGCCAACTTCAATCATGCAGTCTTTCATGCTTTGGTAAGTGCGTTCAATATCATTATCCAAACCAATTGAAAAACGAATCAAACCATCAGAAAGCCCCATTGCTTTTTGTTCTTCTTCAGGAATTTCTGAAGAAGTTGAGCTTCCTGGAGCAGAAAATAAGGTCTTGTAAAAGCCTAAACTTACGGCCAAATATCCCAAATTTTTTTGTTGCATCAATTCCATCAATTCATTGGCTTTGTCCAAAGAACCTACATCAATGGTAAGCATTCCTCCAAAACCGTATTCAGGATTCATCATCGATTTGAAAAGCGAATGTGATGGATGAGAATCCAATCCAGGATACACTGTTTTTAATCCGTCAGCTTCAAATTTTTCAGCTAAAAAATGGGCATTTTTACTATGCTGCCTCATTCTGATATGCAACGTTCTTAGATTTTTTAAGATGGATGCAGCTCGTAAACTATCCATAGTTGATCCTAACAACATACTTGCACCATCATTTACATTGCGCAAATCGTTGATAAAAGTTTGTGTTCCGCAAACCACGCCACCTAATGTATCAGAAGAGCCATTGATAAATTTTGTCAAACTATGAATCACGATATCTGCCCCTAAAATTGCAGGTGAAATTGACAATGGCGAAAACGTATTGTCCACCACCAATTGTAAATTGTATTTTTTGGCCAAAGCTGCCAAACCTTTGATATCTGCTACTTCCAATAACGGATTACTCACTGATTCACAATACAATACTTTCGTATTTTTATTAATAGATGCTTCTACAACATCCAATTTTGTGATGTCAACAAAGGTTGTTTCGATATGCAATTTTGGTGTAAAATTTTTCAAAAAAGCATAGGTTCCACCATAAATGGTTCTACTTGAAACAATGTGATCATTTGCTTTGCACAATTGCAACAAAACTTGTGTGATTGCTCCCATTCCTGAAGCTGCAACGTTGGCAGTTTCTGTGCCTTCAAGTGCTGCTAAAGCCTCACCCAAGTACAAATTCGAAGGCGAAGAATGCCGCGAATATAAATAACAACCATCTGCATTGCCTTCGAACGTATCGAACATGGTTTTTGCTGATAAGAAAGTATAGGTTGAAGAATCTGAAATAGAAGGATTGACACCTCCAAATTCACCAAAATATTGTAAATCTTGAATGTTTTCTGCTGGATTGAATTTCATAATTAATTGAATTAAAGTACCTCAAAATAACAACAATTAAGAAAATATATCAATCAAAAGTTATTGTTATAGATTATTTATCTAATTTTATACATTTATATAGTTTTATAAACTGCATAAAAGAACTTCAACCTAATTTAACAGAAAATTATTTGGATATGATTTTAGACGAAATTGATAAAAAACTCCTGAATTTATTACAACAAAATGCAAAACAAACTACCAAACAATTGTCATTGCAATTGCATTTATCAGTAACTGCTGTCTATGAACGCATCAGGAAATTGGAGAAAGAGCATGTGATTGAAAAATATGTTTCAATTATTAATAAACAGAAAATTGAAAAAAACTTTTTGGTTTTTTGTCACATCAAACTGATGCAACACACCAAAGAATATGTGACAACTTTTGAGAAAGAAATTTTAAAATTAGCTGAAGTTTCGGAATGTTTTCACGTAAGTGGTGATTATGATTACATCCTAAAAATTTATGTGAAAGACATGGAATCTTTTCGGGATTTTATGTTAACAAAATTGACAGCGATCAAATATATTGGCAGCACACATAGTAGTTTTGCGATTGAGGAATTGAAAAATACGACTGCTATTCATTTGTAAAAGAAAACCCAAAACAGTTTGTTTTGGGTTTTTATTAAAATAGTATACACTTATTTATTCAAATGTGATCCATCACAATATCCTTCAGCATTTGATGTATTTCCACATCCACATTTTGGTCTATCTGCTTTCATTTTTTTATATTTTATAATTATTATTATTATTATGCTTTTGTTTTTACAACAAATGACATTTCCATCATATCATCAATAAATTTGTCTTTCAAGTTGTCAAAAAATGATTTGGAACCATATTTTACATTGAAATCAGTTCTATTGATGTTGAAAACTTCGCTTGTAAATACTGTTACTCCATTTTCTGTGGTAATCATTGCGGGAATTGTAATGCTTTTTGTAACATCTTTAATTTGTAAATTTCCTGTCACTGCTAATTTACCTCCATTATTTTTAACTTTTGTAATAGTAAATGTAGAAGTAGGATATTTAGCAATATCAAAGAAATCCTCACCTTTTAAGTGCCCCTCTAATTTTCCTGCCCCATCAGATCCTGCTAAATCAACACATTTGATAGTTGATAAATCAACCACAAAAACACCTCCAGTTAATTTTCCATTTTTCAATTCTAAACTTCCACTTTTCAAAGCTACTATTCCATTGTGACTACCTGTTGGCTTTGAACCTTTCCAATTTAATACTGATGCAGTAAGATCAACATTGTCAGCTACTACATTTACGTTCATTTTTACTTCTTCGTTTAAAACGATACTTTCTTTTTTTGCACTTTTAAAAGCAGTAAATGCTGATGCTACTATTGCTACTATCGCTACTAATACTATTGATTTTTTCATTTTAGTTGTTTTTAAATTGATTTTAATTTATTTTCCATGGCAAATATATATAAATACTTTCCATGGAAACTACTTTTTGGCTTTTTTTAACAAATAATTAATAACGTAGGCAGCTGCATGCAATCCAAAAGCTGCTGGCATAAAACTGATAGTTCCATAAAAAGAACGTTTGTATTTTGCATGTTCTACCAATTGCAAACTAGCCTCTTGCTGCATTTCTTCAGAAAACACCACTTTGATACCTTTATGGATTTTTTCTTTTTTCAATCTTTTTCTTACCACTCTGGCCATAGTGCAATTGTTGGTTTGATTGATTTCTGCAACCTTCACTTTTGATACGTCCATTTTACCACCTGCTCCCATTGAACTGATTATTTTCACTTTTTTTCGTTTTGCTGCAATCAATAAATTGAGTTTTGGAGAGATACTATCTATGCAATCCATCACAAAGTCAAATTCGTTTGTGACGATGTCAAACGCTTTTTCTGGAGTTAAAAATTCTTGAATAGTCCGTATTTCCATTGTTGGATTGATATCTAACAAGCGTTCTTTTAAAACAAGCGCTTTCGATTTTCCAACTGTTGATTGCAAAGCCGTCAGTTGCCTGTTGACATTCGTAATATCAAAAACATCACCATCAACCAATGTTAGCTTTTGCACGCCTGCTCTTGCAATAAATTCGGCTGCAAAGGAGCCAACTCCCCCCAAACCAACAATTAAAATATGGGCTCTTTGTAGTGTTTCAATTCCTTCTTTTTGAATCAATAATTCTGTACGCTCTAACCAACTCATGATCTAAAAATATGTGTAAAATTTGTTTGTAGTTGTTCTTGTAGTTCTTGTAAAGTTACTTGTTTAATATCTGAAATTTTCTGATAAATCTCGTGAATTGAAACTTCAGCATTGTCAGTTTCTAGAAAAAATGTATCCATCGAAATTACTGAAATTGCTTCTTGCACTCTGGTACTTTTCAGTATAGCTTCTCCAAATGACAAATAAAAACCATTTTTTATCAAATCGAAAGCCAACTGTTTGTCTTTTTGAAATCCGTGAACAATCCAAGGTTGTGAAGGTTTTTGTGATTTTCTGATTTCAATGATTTCTTGAAAAGCTCTCACACAATGAATAATTACTGGTTTTTGATATTTTTCTGAAAAATGAATCTGTTGGACAAATATTTCTTTTTGAAAATCGAAATCAGTTTCAATTGCTTTGTCCAAACCACATTCTCCGATTGCAAAACAATTGGGATGTTGCAACTTTTGTTCCATCAACAGGATTTCATTTTCAAAAGTTTCTTTTTTCAAAAACCAAGGATGCAATCCTATTGAAAAAGGACTTGAAAAATGATCCGAAGTTGGATATCTATTTTGAATGGCACAAACCTGATTTGAACTTGATGGTGAATGTGTATGAATATCAAAAAACATTTTCATTTCAGTTTTCAAAATTGATTATTTAATTTCTATTCTCGAAATTCTTCAATAAAAATTACTCCTTATTTTTGGAATCAATTACAATGGTTACAGGACCGTCATTCAATAATTCAACTTTCATATCAGCACCAAATTTGCCAGTTTGTATCTTTTTCACAAGTTCATTTTCTAATGAAATTATAAAATTTTCATACAATGGAATGGCAATTTCAGGTTTTGCAGCCATGATATAACTAGGTCTGTTTCCTTTTTTAGTAGCAGCATGCAAGGTAAATTGACTTACAAGAATCAGGTCGCCATTAACATCTTTTAATGAGAGGTTCATAACCTCATTATCATCATTAAAAATTCGCAAATTGACAATTTTCTTAGCCAAATACTCAATATCCTCTTGAGAATCTTCTGCAATAATTCCTACCAAAACCAACAAACCTTGTTGAATGTCAGCTACTTTTTTTTGATTGATGGTAACACTTGCTTTTGATACTCTTTGAATGACAACTTTCATAGATTAATCCTCTTCTTCTTCATCCCAATTATCTGTTCTGTAATGCTCACCATCTTCTTCGCCATTCAATATTTGCAAATAACTTTTGTACCGAGACCAAGAAATTGTTTCCGCATCCAAAGCCTCTTTTACAGCGCAATTGGGCTCTTTTAAATGCAAACAATTATTGAATTTACAATGCTGTTTTAGTTTAAAAAACTCAGGAAAATAATCGTTTAATTCGTATTTATCAATATCAACAATGCCAAAACCTTTGATTCCTGGCGTGTCAATAATTCGTGCATCAAAACTCAAATCAAACATTTCTGCAAAAGTTGTGGTATGCTGACCTTGCCTGTGTTGCTCCGAAATTTGTTTTGTTTTCAAATGCAACGTTGGCTCAATTGCATTCACTAATGTCGATTTTCCAACGCCAGAATGCCCAACAAACATCGAGGTTTTTTTGTGCATGATTTCTTTTAATACATCAATATTTTTTCCTTGAGTAGCAGAAACTTCCACACATTGATAGCCAATTGCTTCATAAATATCTCTTAGATATAAAACCTCTGCTTTTTGTTCAATTTCGTAGGCATCCATCTTATTAAAAACCAACACCGTATCAATTCTGTAAGCTCTAGTAGTCACTAAAAAGCGATCAATAAACGTTGTAAAAGTTGGTGGATTATCAATGGTAATTAATAGAAATACAACATCAATATTGGCGGCAATAATCTGTATTTGCTTAGAAAGATTTACTGATTTTCTGGCAATAAAATTTTGACGATCATGAATGGTTTTGATGATTCCAATTTCTTCATCACCAATTTTCTCTAAAAAAAAGGAAACTTTGTCACCAACCGCAATTGGATTGGTGCTTTTAATTCCTTTTATTCTAAACTTTCCTTGGATTTTACATTTGTGAAAAATACCCTTTTCGGATTTTACCAAATACCAACTTCCAGTAGATTTGTAAACGGTTCCAATTATCATAATTGATATCAAAAGTAAAATAAATATTTAATTCAAAACGTGAGAATATTTTATATTTGTTTAAAAAACATTTAAAATTTAATCCTATGAAAAAATTTAGTATCATTTTTAGTTTCATATTATTGCTATTCTCTGAGGTAAATGCTCAAATAGAATATAGAATCGTAACAAGTGTAGAATCTATTGTCCCAGCTGGACTGGGTCGTTCGAGACTCATTAGTACAACCGAAAACAAAGATTATAAAGAATTTACATCAACCCAAACTGAGGAAGACAACTCTCGAAATAAATCAAACAGAGACGATATTCGCGTGAAAAATTTTGAAGAAACGAAGCTTTTAAATTTTTACAATTTTGGCGGAATTCGTTTTCAAAATATTGCTGCAAATGATGCAGTAATTTCTTCCAAATTGAATGCAATGGCTGAGGAAGGCTGGGAATTAATTTTTGTAAATAGCGGTGTGGAAAGTGATGCTGGGGAAAAAGATGGTCAAGGAATTTTTATTACACGTTATATTTTTAAAAGAACTAAAAAATAAAGTAGAAAAAACCTCACAGTTTTTAAAGACCTGTGAGGTTTGAATGAATATCTAATTTTTTTAGATTTGAAATTTCGAAAAAGAAACCTCAAACAAAAATTATCCGTTGATAATCTTCTCTTGATGATTGATAGATTCTTGGTGAATTGCTTTGAACATTCTCAGAATAAACTCTTCACTCAATCCTCTCTGTTCTCCTTCTAAAACCATATTACCTAAAATTTCGTTCCAACGTTTTGATTGCAAAACTGCCACGTTTTTTTCTTTTTTAAGTTGTCCTATTTGGTCAGCAACTTTCATACGTTTTCCTAACATATCAATCAATTGATCATCAATTACGTTGATTTGTGCACGTAAATTTTCCAAAGAATCTCTGTATTTAGAATCCGTTTCTGTCTCTTTTCTAATTTTTAAATCCTCCATAATTTGTTTCAGTCTGGTTGGTGTAACTTGTTGTGCAGCGTCACTCCAAGCATTGTCTGGATCAATATGAGTTTCAATCATCAAACCATCAAAATTCAAATCTAAGGCAGTTTGTGAAACATCAAAAATCATATTTCTATTTCCTGTAATGTGTGATGGATCACAAATTAAAGGCAAATCAGGGAATTTATTTTGAAATTCAATAGCCAATTGCCATTCAGGAATATTACGATATTTTGATTTTTCATAGGTTGAAAATCCTCTGTGAATTGCTCCTAAATTTTTGATGTTTGCAGTGTATAAACGCTCAATTCCTCCCAACCACAGAGCTAAATCAGGATTTACTGGGTTTTTTACCAACACAATTTTGTCTGTTCCTTGCAATGCATCTGCAATTTCTTGCATGATAAAAGGCGAAACTGTAGAACGAGCACCAATCCAAAGTAAGTCAACATCATATTCCATTGCCAATTTTACATGTGCTGCATTCGCAACTTCAGTACAGGTTTTCATGCCAGTTTCTTCTTTCACTTTTTTCAACCAACGCAAACCAATTTCTCCAACACCTTCAAACATTCCTGGTCTTGTTCTTGGTTTCCAAATTCCTGCTCTATAATAGTTTACATCAGAATCTTTTAGTTCGTGTGCAATTTTTAACACTTGTTCTTCAGTTTCTGCACTACAAGGCCCTGCTATTACTAGTGGATGAGTTAAATTCATTTCATCCAACCATGTTCTTAATGCTGTTGTATTTTTCATTATTTTGGTGTTTTTGACATCTATTTTATGCCGTTTAATATTTGTTTTATATAATTGGTGTTTTCCATTTCGTTGTAAATTTCATCGAAATTTTCTTGTTGCATCAACACTTTAAAATGTTGCAAATTACTGATGTATTCTTCTAAACTTTCAATAATATTTTCTTTATTTTGTTGAAAAATGGGTGTCCACATTGCTGGCGAACTTTTTGCCAAACGTACTGTTGATGCAAAGCCTGAACCTGCCATATCAAAAATATCACGTTCATTCTTCTCTTTTTCCAAGACTGTTTTTCCTAACATAAAGGAGCTAATGTGTGACAGATGAGATACATACGCAATATGCTTGTCATGAGCGACAGGATCCATATATCTGATTCGCATGCCTACAGCAGCAAATAATTTCAATGCTGTTTCTTGTAATTTGAATGTTGTTTTTTCTACTTCGCAAATGATGTTTGTTTTGCCTACATACAAATTAGGAATTGCTGCTGATGGTCCTGAATTTTCTGTTCCTGCAATAGGATGACAAGCTAAAAAGTTACGTCTTCTTGGATGATTTTCAATTACTTTGCAAATTGCTTCTTTGGTTGAGCCTGCATCAATCACCAACGTTTCATCAGAAATATTGTCTAAAATAGTGGGCAAAAGTTTTACAGTTGCATCTACAGGAATAGAGATAATTACCAAATCTGCGTTTCGTAAATCAGTAATAGTTGCTTTTTTATCGATTAAATTCAGTGCCATTGCTTCATTCAACGTTTCGTCTTTTCTGCTAATTCCATGAATTACCGATTCTGGAAACCGTTTTTTGATGTCAATCGCAAAACTTCCTCCTATCAAACCAACTCCTATTAAATATATGTTTTTCATATTCTTGAAATTGCTTCTCTAATAACATCAGAAGTTACACACAACGAAAATCGGATAAATCCTTCTCCTTGACTGCCAAAAACCGTTCCTGGTGTAATGAAAATATCTTTGTTATACAAAATCGCATCTGTTAGTTCTTCTGATTTTTTTCCCTCCGGAATTTTCGCCCATACAAACAATCCTGTGCTATTGGTATCAAATGTGCAATTGAGTTTTTCTGCCAATTGCCATATCAATTTTCGGCGTTCTTCATAAATTACATTCTGTGATTCAAACCACTCATTACTTAATTCCAACGCTTTAATGGCGCCTTTTTGAATGCCATAAAACATTCCAGAATCCATATTGCTTTTCACTTTTAAAACTTCGTTGATATAGCTTGCCTTTCCTAGTACCATCCCAACTCTCCAGCCAGCCATATTGAACGTTTTGCTGAGTGAATTCAATTCTAAAGCGACTTCTTTTGCGCCCTCAATACTTAAAATGCTCATCGGATTTTTATTCAATACAAAACTATACGGATTGTCATTGATGATGAGAATTTGATGTTTTTTACCGAAAGCAACCAACTTTTCCAAGGTTTCAAAAGTAGCATTACTGCCTGTTGGCATGTGAGGATAATTCACCCACATAATTTTAACATTTGATAAATCCAATTTCTCTAATTCTTCAAAATTGGGTTGCCAATCATTTTTTTCACTCAAATTGTAAAAAACAGATTTTGCGCCCAACAAATTTGTTACAGAAGTATAAGTTGGATACCCAGGATTTGGAATCAAAACTCCATCTCCTTCATTCAAAAAAGCCATAGAAATGTGCATAATTCCCTCTTTACTTCCCATCAATGGGAGGATTTCATTTTCGGGATTTGAGTAAACTTGGTACTTATTTTTATAAAAATCTGCCATTGCTTTTCGCAACTCTGGCAAACCTTGATAAGATTGATATTTATGAGCTCCTGCATCTAACAAACTATTTTGAATTGCTTCTAAAACAGCTGTTGGAGGTTGCAAATCTGGACTTCCAATTCCCATATTGATAATGGGTTTTCCTGACAATTGCAAATTGCGCACTTCTCTCAACTTATGAGAAAAGTAGTATTCTTCTATGGTATCTAATCTTTTTGCTGCGCTAATCATATCGTTTCTTATTTTTCTTGAAATGGATTCAAGTTGGGTTGTGGTCGCCCGTTTTTATACACTCCTAAGACTTTGAAATTTTCTGCCATAATCGCAATCAACGAAATGGCTTTTTGATATTCTTTGTATTCTTCAAAAGTAACATCCACAAAAAAAGAATATTTCCAAGGTGTTTCAATAACTGGCAAGGATTGAATTTTAGTCAAGTTCATTTTGCAATCGCTCATTGCATTTAAAATCGCAGCCAGACTTCCTCTTTTATGATTCAACTGAAATTTGATAGAGGCTTTGTTGTGCGATTCATCAACGGGCAATTCGTTGGTTTGTACAATTACAAAACGGGTTGCATTGTCTTTAATGGTCTGAATATCATCTGCTAAAACAGCCAATCCAAAAATGTCCGCAGCAATCTTGGGTGCAATGGCAGAAATCCCTTTCAGATTATTTTTCGCAATTCTTTTGGCAACCTCAGCAGTATCCACATCTTCCACCATTTTGATATGAGGATATTTTTTGAAGAATTCCTTGCATTGCAACAACGCCATTGGATGTGACCAAACTTCCTGAATGTCTTCCATTTGTTGTCCTTTTAAAGCCATCAAATGGTGGTGAATGTTCAAATATTCTTCACCAATAATGTGTAAATTATTCTTATCAATCAATGCATAATTTGGAATAATAGAACCTGCAATCGTGTTTTCTAAAGCCATGATACCAATATGAGTAGTTTCATCTAACAAGCTTTCGACCAAACTATCAAAAGACATGCATTCTTTTAAAGGAATATCTTGTCCATAAAAATCTTGTGCTACTTTATGATGATTGGAACCTTGTGCTCCTTGTATGGCTATAATTTTGTTCATATTAGTTCTAAAAAAAAAGCCTCGAAAACTTCGAGACTTTATATTTTATGTATTTTTTAGTTTTAACAACACACAAAGTCTCTGCTTTTATTGTAAAAATAAAAGTAAAAATAGAATCCTGTCCAAGTGTTGTGTAACATCTCTTTTCGTTTTTTTGAGCAACAAATCTAACTATTAAATTCAAAATTGCAAATAATATGCATTAACTTTCAATACTTTTATCAAATAGTTACTTTTCATTTATTTCAATACTTAAAAATCAATAAATGAAGTATTTTATTACAAATAATTAAATTTTCAATAGAAAAAGTTTCGCTCCTAGTTGTCATTATAACAAATTTCTCAACCTTTTTGCGGCAATTTCGGCTGTAATATCTCTTTGCGGTGAGCCAAACATCTCATAACCAACCATAAATTTCTTTACGGTAGCACTTCGTAACAACGGTGGATAAAAACTCATGTGCCAATGCCAATGTTCATTTTCTTCGCCATTTGTAGGTGCTTGGTGAATTCCACTTGAATATGGAAAAGAGGTATTAAACAATTTGTCATAAGTACTTGTGGTGACAGCAATCGCTTCCGCAAAATTGGTAGCCCCAAATCCTGATAATTGAGTGATGTTTTTTTGTGCTTTTTTAGGTGCAATCATTACCTCAAAAGGCCACACTGCCCAAAAAGGAATCAATACCACAAAATCATCATTTTCAAAAATTATGCGTTCTTTGGCTTCCAATTCTTGCGTCAAATAAGTTTCTAGCAAGCTTTTTTGATGTGAAGCGAAATAGTTACGTTGTTGTACATCTTTCCTTTCTACTTCATTTGGCAAGGTAGATTGACTCCAAATTTGCCCATGTGGATGTGGATTGCTACAGCCCATTACAGCCCCCTTGTTTTCAAAAATCTGCACATAGTTGATCATTTCGTGAGCACCTAACTCCACATATTCTTTTTGCCAAGCATGCACCACTTTTTTGATTTCAGAAATCGACATTTCTGCCAAACTTTTGGAATGGTCAGGACTGAAACAAATCACTTTGCAAATCCCCGTTTCGCTCTGTGCTTTGAACAATCCGTCATTGACAGCAAAAGTGGGAGAATCACTTTGCAAGGCTGCAAAATCATTGTCGAATACAAAAACATCTTGATAATCCGGGTTTTGTTCCCCGTTCGCACGTGTATTTGTAGCGCATAAATAACAAGTTGGGTCGTATGCAGGTCTTTTTTCTTTGGATATTTCTTCGTTTTGACCTTGCCAAGGTCTTTTGGCTCTGTGCGGTGAAACCAACACCCATTCTCCAGTAAGAATGTTAAGTCTTTTGTGAGAATAATCTTGTAAATATGTATTTTCCATAATTTTGATACGATTGATTGTTATTCTACAATATGTGTTCCTTCTGAAAGCGCCACAAAATAGACAGAACATTCTTTGTTAAATTTGTTTTTGTATGCTTTTGAGGCTGTTTCTGCAAAGGTTTCAGCTTCTGATTTTGCTACCAAATTGATGGTGCAACCTCCAAAACCTCCACCCATCATTCTGGCTCCCAATACTTTTTTATTCTTTTTTGCATGTGCCACTAAAAAATCCAACTCTTCACAACTTACTTTGTATTGATATTGCAACCCGTTGTGAGAGGCATAAATCAATGCGCCCAACGTCTCCAAATCATTTTTTTCAATAGCTCTTGCAGCTTTTTGAGTTCGTTCTATTTCTTGAATAACATACAATGCTTTTTGGTAATTTTCAGGTGTAATTTTATCCATTACTTTTTCTAAATCTTCTTCAGTTGCTTCACGCAAAGTGTCTACATTTAACAAAGCTGCTACACTTTCGCAAGCAGAGCGCCTGTCATTATAAGCACTATCAGACAAACTGTGTTTTACATTGGTATTGATCAACATCAATTGATGGTCTTTAAAATCAATTTCGTACGGTTTGGATTCTATGGTTCTACAATCCAACAATAATGCGTTGTATTTAATTCCAAACATACTGGCATATTGATCCATAATGCCACATTTTACACCCACATAATTGTGTTCTGCTTTTTGCGAAATCAGAATCATTTCTTTTTTGGTCAAGCCCAAATCAAACAATTCATTCAAACCAAAAACAACGCTATTTTCTAAAGCTGCTGATGATGACATCCCTGCTCCTGCTGGGATATTGCCTTTAAAAACGACATTAAAGTCGCCAATTACTTTATTTCTATTTTGAATTTCAGCAACTACGCCAAATACATAGTTTTCCCAACTTCCTCCTTTGGATGGCTTTAGTTTGTCTAACTCAAACTCAATAGTACTGTCTAAATCCAACGCAATCGCAGTTGAATTGCCTGAATTGCTTTTTTGAATGGCTGCAGCAATTCCTTTATCAATAGCTGCTGGAAATACAAATCCGCCATTATAATCGGTATGTTCGCCAATAATATTGATTCTTCCTGGCGAAAAAATAGCTAGGGGTTCAGTATTGAAAATCGATTTGAATTTTGAAGTTACCTCATGTATTAGTTCTTTACTCATTTGTTATTTAAATGATTGATAGATGCCAATTAATTTCGTAGGTTTTTGCAGGCGCCAACACTTGCAAACCTATGCCGTTATTAAAACTGTTTGAAATGCCTGTCATAGGTTCAATCGCAATCAGCATTCTATGTGGTGGCGTGAACATTTGCAGATAATTCTGTGCTGCATCCGAAGTGATTGTTACTTGATATTCGTTGGTTTCAAATTCAATAACAGCATCATTCATCACAAAACAATCGTCTAATTGTTTGTTTTCAATAGCAAAATCTCCTTCGTTTGTAAACAAAACCAGTTCTTTTGTAATCAATTTTTCATCAAAAGCCACTTGTTGATGACTGTTGAATTTCACCACACTTTCCGCCAAATGTTCGGTATAAAAATAGGGATGCCAACCAAGCGTAAATGGGAAAGGTGTTGTATCCAAATTGGTTACTTTGATAGCAATGCCCACATTATTTTCAGAAAGTGTATAGGTTACCTCCAAAGCATACTGAAATGGAAATCCTTTGGGTGGATTGGTTTCGGTATAAACCATTGTAACTGCCGCAGTTGAATCTGTAACTTTTTGATTAATAACAGTGAAAGTTTTATTATAGACCAATCCATGCAACGCATTGATGCCTGCCTGATTGCAGTCTAATTGATACGTTTTGCCATCAAATTGATACGCGCCTTTTTCTATTCTGCTGGCAAAAGGAAACAAAATAGCTGCTGCATACGAATCAGAATAGGAAAAATCGGGTAATTCTTTGATGATGGTTTTTCCTCCAACAATCAAAGACGATATTCTTGCGCCTTCATTCAATGAAATGATGACTTGAGTTGTTTTTTCTGCATTTGCTAGTATCAAATGCACAGCATTTGCGTTATTTTGAGATTGAATTGAGTACACGTTACACAGATTTTCTGATGATTAATTTACTTGGATTTTCTATTTGTTGTCGGGAGTTTTCTAAAATCATGGTTGCTAATTTTGTACCCATAAAGCTAAAATCAGTAGAGATGGTTGTGATTCCATCTGCAACAACTTCTTTTAAAAGGGTGTCATTATAAGAGATGATGCCTACATCTTCAGCTATTTCTAACGATTGCTCTTCGATTTTTTTGATAATTCGAATCAGGTTTTTGTCATCTAAAATCACATACACTTCTCCTTTTCTTGGAATGCATTCTTTTAGGCTTGGCAATATAATATAGGACAGCTCATAATCATTGCAAAAGGCTATAAAGCCTTTTAAAATTCCGACAGGTTGGTTATTTTCCTCAAACATCAAAACCAGTTTCCTGTATTTTTTAATGAGTGGTAAGCCAGATAATAATCCTTCATACACATTCTTTTGAAAGTTTTGATAAATGGCAGGATATTGCACAAACTGTTCATTCGTCTGATCCAAAATATATACCTTATCTGCTGGTAAACTGCTGACTGCTTTGTGGGCATTTTCAAGATTCGCAGGCATGATTACATAATAGCTATAATTGCCTACGTTATTTAAAATTAAATTATTGAACGTTTGGATATTGAAATGATGAAAATAAATTTCTACTTGAATATTACTGCTTAATTGCTCTAAAAAGGCATTGTACAAATCCTCTTTAAAAGAATTCAATTCGTCAAAAAGCACAAATATTTTTTGCTGAATAACAATATTTTCGGAAGCTACATAATACCCTTTTCCAACCACAGAATTGAGGATTCCTCTATTTTTCAATTCATTAAAGGCTGTCAACACAGTATCTCTAGACACGCTAAACCTATCTTTAATAACATTCAGAGAAGGCAATTGATCATCTTTTTTCAACGAACCATCTGCAATTGACGCCTCAATAGAAGCTACCAATTGTTTGTATTTTGGAATTTTTGATTCGTTATGAAATAATTCTTTGTTCATGAAACAAATATATAGATTTTTCTTAATTTACCAACTAGTACCCACTGGTTTGTTTATTAATATTTCACTCGTTTATAATAGTTCCAATATTTCAAAAACTCATTGTATCATTAACAAACCATTCCTATCTTTACCACGAATGAAAGCAAACTACTCCCATTTTATAAAACAAGAAGCCAAACGTTTGGGTTTTTTAGATTGTGGTATTGCCCAAGCCACTTTTTTAGAAAAGGAAGCTCCGCGTTTAGAAAACTGGTTGCAACAAGGTTTTCATGGAGAAATGCAGTATATAGAAAACCATTTTGACAAGCGTTTAGACCCAAGATTGTTGGTAGAGAATGCCAAATCTGTGATTTCACTTTCTTATAATTATTATCCTGAAAAACAGCAAAACAAGGAATCATATAAAATTTCGAAATATGCGTATGGTGAGGATTATCATCAGGTAATCAAAGAAAAATTGCGGGAACTGTTAGCAAGCATTCAGCAAGAAATTGGTGAAGTTGCTGGACGTTGTTTTGTGGATTCTGCCCCTGTTTTGGAACGTGCTTGGGCAGAAAAGGCAGGTTTGGGTTGGAATGGAAAACACAGTTTACTGATTCAAAAACAACAAGGGTCGTTCTTTTTTTTAGCAGAATTGATTGTTGATTTAGAATTGGAATACGACCATCCAACAGCAACTAATCATTGTGGTACGTGCACAAAATGCATTGATGCTTGCCCAACTGAAGCCATATTGCCGAACAATACTGTAGATGGCAGCAAATGCATTTCGTATGTTACTATTGAATTGAAAGAAAATATTCCAAGGGATTTTAAAAATCAATTAGATGATTGGATGTTTGGCTGTGACATTTGTCAAGATGTATGTCCTTGGAATCGATTTTCAAAAGCGCACAATGAACCTTTATTTCATCCAAAAGAAGAAATCTTACAATTCTCAAAACGAGATTGGGAAGAAATCACGCAAGAAACCTTTCAAAAAGTATTTCAAAAATCGGCTGTAAAAAGAACGAAATTTACAGGTTTAATGCGAAATATTCAGTTTTTAAAAGACTGATTTTTGGTAGATTCTCTGAGTACTAAATTGGTTTCTAAAATTTCGTCTCTGTAAACAATGCTCTTTTTTTCTTTCTTATCTCTGATTTGCTTATATAAAATTTTAAACGCCTTTTTTCCCATCTCAAATCCTGGTTGATTGATAGTTGTGAGTGATGGTGAAATTACTGATGCCATAAACCAATTGCTAAACCCAACAATATTGATTTGCTCAGGAATTTTGATGCCTAGCTTGTTGAATTCAGTTATGGCACCAATCGCCACCAAATCAGTATTGATAAAAATTCCGTCAACATCTTTATGGTCTTGTAACAATTGGTTTGCATAAAATTTTCCTTCCTCAAAACTCATATTATTTAATAGATAAACCAATGAAGGGTCATAAGGAATATGATTATCTAACAACGCTTGTTTATAACCCAAAAAACGGTCAATTGAGTTTTGAGGCAATAAAGGCCCTCTAAAATGTGCGATTCTTTTGCAACCAATATCAATCAAATATTGGGTTGCTTTGTAGGCAGCTTTTCGATCATCAATAATAACTTTCGAGCATTTTACCACTTTGGCAATTTTATCAAACATCACCAAAGGTGTATCATTCTCTATAATTTCTGTGAGATGTTTGTAATCAGCAGTACCATTAGCTAAAGAAATTAAAATTCCATCCACTCTTTTATTTAAAAGGAGTTCTATTTGTTGTTTTTCCAATTCATATGATTCATTAGATTGTAGTGTGATGACTAAATACCCTTTTTTTTCTGCTTGAGAAATAATGCCTTTGATAACGCTCGAAAAGAAATGATGCACAATTTCGGGAATTATCAATCCAATGGTTTTTGATTCTTTAGTCCTTAAATTTACAGCAAAGGAATTGGGCTTGTAATGCAACATAGAAGCAGTTTCCCTGACGAGTTTTCGAGTTTTTTTGCTCACATCAGGATAGTCTTTCAATGCTTTTGAAACTGTAGTAATTGAAATATTTAGTTTTTCTGCTATTTGCTTGAGAGTTACCATACTTCCCTATTAGATTAATAATAAATGTATCCTATATTATCTCACAAATATAACAAATTATCTAAATCGAAAACGTTTTCGGATAATCGAAAACGTTTTCGATTTGACTATTTGTAAAATTAATTATGTTAAAATTTACTTTTACTCAAATTAATAATCAATTTTTTAACTAATCTACAATTTAACATGAAAAAACATTTACAAGTAAGGTTTACTGTTCTGATACTGATGCTGCTATCAACAACAGTATTTTTTGCACAATCTACCATTACAGGGGTTGTGAGAGACACTAATAATCAGGCAATTCCTGGTGTTAATATTATTTTGAAAGGGACAACTCTGGGAACAACTTCCGATTTTGATGGAAAATACAGTATTGCGGATGTTCCAAACGGTGAGTACACTTTGATTGCCTCGTATATTGGATATGATAATTTTAAAAAACAAATCAGCCTGAACTCAAAAAATACGGTGATTGACATCATTATCAAAGAAAATGCAGAATCCTTGGATGAAATTGTAGTAACTGGGGTTGTTAACCCAAAATCTAAAATAGAATCTAGTATTTCTGTATCAACTGTTAATATAAAACAAATCGAACAGGCAACACCAAGATCTGCAGGGGAATTATTTAGAATTATCCCTGGTATTCGCGCTGAATCTTCAGGAGGAGAGGGAAATGCAAACTTTAATGTTCGTGGTGTACCTGTTTCCTCTGGTGGATCTAGATATTTACAATTACAAGAAGACGGACTTCCAATAATGTTATTTGGAGATACTTCTTTTGGAAATGCAGACAACTTTTTACGTATCGATTCAAATATCGGAAGAGTTGAGGCTATTAGAGGTGGTTCAGCTTCTACACAAACATCAAATGGACCTGCAGGTATCATAAACATGATTAGCAAAACAGGTAATGTAGAAGGTGGCTCTATAGGAGCAACTTATGGTTTGGATTTTCAAACTAGTAGATTAGATTTTGAATATGGAACTAAAATAAGTGACAATTTATATTATCACATTGGAGGTTTTATGAGAGTTGGTGAAGGACCAAGAGAAATAGGTTACCAGGGCAATAAAGGTGGTCAAATTAAAGCGAACATTACCAAAGAATTTAATAATGGGTATGTTCGAACTTATTTTAAATTTTTAAATGATAGATCAGTAATGTATATGCCAATGCCAGTGAGTTTAACTGGTACAAACACTAACCCAACATTTGGAAATTTACCAGGTTTTGATATTACTACAGACACTCCACATTCTGTAAACATCCAAAACACATATAGCGTTTATGATGGAAATCCTACACAAAATGACATGAGAAATGGAAATAACCCGGTAAGTAAAGCTATCGGCGCAGAGTTTTCTTTTGATTTAGGAGATGGATGGGATGTAAATGGTAAAGCAAGATACTCTAACAACTCAGGTCAATGGAATGCACCATTTACTGCAAATGTTGGCACTGTATCAGATATAGAAGCCTTAGTAAGGGGTGCTTCAGGTGCAACTGGTGCTTTAACTTTTCAAGACGGCACTCCATTTAATCCTGCAAACGGATTAGCGCAAGATATTAGATATTTTGATGTAACTATTGAAGATTTAAGTAACTTTTTTAGCGATGTAAAAGTTACTAAAGCTATTAATAATAATATTGGACTTACAGTAGGGATGTTCTCTGCAACACAAAATACAAAAATAGGATGGCAGTGGAGTTCTGCAATTACTGAAGTAGCAGGAGACGGTAAAGCAAGATTAGGTGTTTTTGAGGGCTTTTCTCAGGGAGGCGCATATTCTTTTGGACAACCGGTTTGGGGTAATTGTTGTCAAAGAAAATACAATACAGTTCATAATGTTAATTCTCCATATGTAGGAGTAGATGCTGAAATTTCTGAAAAGTTAAATTTTGACGGAAGTATTCGTTTTGAAAACGTAAATGTTAATGGAACAATAAATTCAGGTCAATTAAGTAACTTAGACTCAAATGGGAATTTAATTGGTTTTGATTACAATAGTGACGGTGTAATAAGCCCTTTTGAGCAAACAATACCAACTATTGCAGGTAATCCTGGACAAGCAATAAGTGACAATTATAATTTTGTTTCTTTCTCTGCGGGTTTAAACTACAAAATAAATGATGGAGCTGCTGTCTTTGGAAGATTTAGCAAAGGGGCATCTGGAAGAGCAGCCGATAGAAATAACTACGGAGCAGATGGTTTGGGAGATGTACAATTTGATGAAATTTCTCAATTTGAAATAGGTTTAAAAAAGAGATTAAATAACGGTGTTTTAAATGTTACAGGTTTTATAAGTAATACGGACGAAGGTATTAGCAACGAATTAAACAGAACTGTAGGAAACCCTTTCAAAGCTATGGGTTTAGAGGTAGAATCCGCATATAGATTTGGAGATTTTGGGATCAACGGGTCAGTTACTTATACAAAAGCCGAAATTGATGGCGGTGCAAATAAAGGAAATGCCCCAAGAAGACAAGCTGATTTTATATACAGTTTAGCACCAACGTATTCTTTTGGATCTAACAAACAACACCTTTTAGGATTAACAATTTTAGGCACCTCTAAATCATTTGCACAAGATGACAATGTGCTTGTAATGCCAGGTTACGCTTATATAAATGCAATAGCAAGGGTTGGATTGACTAAAGGCCTGTCTTTGAGTGTAAATGCTAATAATTTATTTGATACAATTGGTGTTACAGAAGTAGAAGGAAATGGAAATATTGCAGGTGGTTTAGCAGCAGCTAGAACAATTTCTGGACGTTCTACAACAATGACATTGCAGTATAGTTTTTAGAAAGTATTTGTTATTTTGAATTATTAAGTAGAGCCAATGAGAAGATTATTGGCTCTATTTTTTAAAAACATTTCAATAAATGATGACTACCTATAATTTTTGTAAGCGAAACTATAACCCTCAAAACTTAAAGTTACTTTGAATGAAACAGTTAATAATTATTGTTCTTTTATTTAGTACCCTACATTGCAATTCACAAGAAGTGATTCATCAAAATCAAAAAAATAAAAAAATAATATTAATAGTATATGGGAGTGATAGTTGTCACAGCTGCATAGAAACCAAGGCTTTTTTAACTGAAAAAAACATTAATTTTACATATTTTGATATTGATGTTGATAAGGTAAAAGAACAAGAAATGTTAGCGAAACTTCAAAAAAATAATATTTCTATTCACACCTTAAACTTACCCGTTATAGACGATAAGGGAGCAATTATTCTAAACAAAGGCAATCTTAAAGAATTTCTTAAAGTTTTAGAAAAAAAAATAATTAAAAATGAAAAATAAAAAGCCCAACTTAAGTTTCTGGCAAATTTTCAACATGAATGTTGGATTCTTAGGAATTCAATTCAGTTTTGGTTTACAGCAAACAGCCATCAATCCTATCTTTTCATTTTTAGGAGCACATCCTGAAGATTTACCTATTTTAAATCTTGCAGGTCCTGTAACAGGATTAATTATTCAACCCATAATTGGTGCGATTTCAGACAAAACTTGGTCACCACGTTTTGGCAGAAGAAAACCTTTTTTTTTGATTGGGGCACTTTTAGGAAGTCTGTGCTTGTTTGCCTTTCCTTACAGTCCAACTTTATGGTTTGCAGTAGGATTGTTATGGATTTTAGATGTTGGAAACAATATGGCCATGGAACCTTATCGTGCTTTTGTGGGCGATAAATTGCCCAACAGTCAATTGAGTTTTGGATATCAAATGCAAAGCTTGTTTGTAGGTGCAGGAATTGTGTTGGCAAATGCCTCTATTTTTATTTTTCAAGATTGGTTTTCAACACCCAATACTATTGATACTTCTTTAAATATCATTCCAACTTGGCTGTATTATTCCTTTTTTTTAGGTGCAATTTTATCAATTGCAACCATTGCATGGTCAGTTTTAAAAACTCCTGAAATTCCTCCATCAACTGAAGAATTGGAAGAAATAAATCATCATAAATCATTGCCACTTATTGAACGTATAAAAAAACCATTTCAAGAAATTATGCTTGCCCTTAAAGACATGCCAAAATTTATGTGGAAATTGGCAAGTGTCTATCTTTTTCAGTGGTATGCATTATTTATTTATTGGCAATTTATTTCGCCAATGTTTCAAGAAAGTTTAAGTTTTGATAAATCAGAAGCCTTGAGTCAAGCTGCAAAAATGAATACTACTTATAACATTTCAACCATTTTATTTGCATTGGCATTGGTTCCTTTGGCACTTAAATGGGGAGGAAAAAAAGTGTATGTCATCAGTTTGTTTTTAACTGCTTTTGCAATGCTTTCCATTCCTTTTATCAAAGATCCAATTTTGGTTTTAGTGCCCATGATATTATTTGGAATTGGTTGGGCAGCAATGATGGGAATTCCATATTCTTTGGTTTCGAAAATTGTTCCTCAAAAAAGAAGAGGGGTTTATATGGGAATTTTGAATATGATGATTGTCATACCCATGGGAATTCAAACAGTAACTTTTGGACCAATTGTAAAAAATATTTTACACAATAGTGCCGTAAATGCCATTTTATTAGGAGGTGCGTTTTTCGTAATTGCAGGTCTTTTGGCTTTGCGTTTAAAAGAGCCTACTTCTGTAAATTAAAAGAATAATTAGATTGAATAATACTACAAAAGATATTGACATTCTCTGTGTTGGTGAAATCCTAATCGATTTTATAGGTCATCAACAAGATGTTTTGATCAATAAGACAAGTGATTATCACCGATATTTAGGCGGTTCACCAACTAACGTTGCCATCAATACAGCCAGACTTGGTTTACGACCAATGCTAATTTCAACTATTGGAAACGATGGTTTTGGGGAATATATCATCAAAAAACTTACGGAAGTAAGTGTTTCTGTTGAAGGAATTAAAAAAATAAATCGTCAACCAACGAGTGTTATTTTTGTATCAAAATCACAAGGCACTCCAGATTTTATTCCTTTTCGGGCAGCAGATTTTTGCATCACAGAAGACCAAATTCCCATTGAAATCCTTCAAAAATCGAAAATATTTCACACTACTTGCTTTGCATTGAGTAAAAACCCTGCTCAAACAACCATTCTAACAAAAGCCAAAGAAGCCTTTGATTTGGGCTGTAAACTGAGTATTGATATTAATTATTCAGAAAAATTGTGGGAGAGTCAAGCTGAAGCTTTGAGCATTATTGAATTGTATTGTAAATACAATCCCCTAATTAAAATTAGTGAAGATGATATGATTCGCTTGTTTGAGAAACGTTTACCACATGAAACTATTTTCAAATATTTTCATGATTTAAATGTTGAGACAGTTTGTTTAACCTTAGGTCAGAATGGCGTAAAATTATCTCAAAAAAACAAACCAATCATATCATTACCCGCTATAAAAGTCGAAAAAGTAGTAGATACAACTGGCGCAGGAGACGCTTTTTGGTCGGGATTTTTATTTGCTTACATCAACCAAAAACCCATTGAAGAATGCTTGCAAGTAGCTTTAAAATTAGCAGCTTTAAAATTGCAAAACGTAGGCAGATTACCAGATAATATCAATATTCTTTCAAAACTTTTATAACTATTTTTCTCAAAAATGATAACCCAACATCACATACAATCCATTCCAAATGGCGTCATGTTTAATGCATATCCTGATAGTATTGGACAAAGATTGAGTGATACAATTAAAATGCTTCAATTACCTGAATTTAAAGAGGTGTTTTCTTTGTTTTACATATTGCCAACATTTTTTAATAGTGATTTGGATAGAGGTTTTTCTATTATTGATTACAATTTGAATCCTGAATTGGTTTCTGCCAAAGATTTAAAAGCATTGCAAGAACTACATATCATGCTAAAATTTGATATTGTTTTGAATCATTTGTCAGTTGCTTCGACACAATTCAAAGATTTACTGCAAAATGGCGAACACTCTAATTTCAAAGATTTTTTCATCAATTGGAATAGCTTTTGGGAGGGAAAAGGCACCAAAAACCAAGAAGGAATTATCGTTCCAGAAGAAAGCTATCTCAAAAAATTATTTATGAGAAAATCAGGTCTTCCTATTTTAAAAGTTCCATTTCCTGATGGCTCTGAACAACCTTATTGGAATACTTTTTACCAAGAAATTCAATTCCAAAAAATTACCATTGATGATCTAAAACATCTTAAAGAATTGGATGCCGAAAAAGCACTTTTGATTTGCAAAAAAGTAAATCAACTTATTGATAATAAACAAGATATTACTCGTTTAGATTTTAATGAATTTGACGAATACAAAACACAAATTTCACAAATTATTCATCAAAAAAGAACCTTTTTAGGACAAATGGATGTCAATGCAAAATCTGAATTGGTTTGGGAGTTTTACGAAGAAACTTTAGCTAAAGTTGCCAATTATGGATGTAAAATTTTACGTTTAGATGCGTTTGCTTATTTGCATAAAGAAATAGGACAATCAAACTTTTTCAACAAACCCGGCACTTGGAACTATCTTGAGAGAATAAAAGATATTGCCACCAAAAACAAACTAATTGTTTTGCCAGAAATTCACGCAGAGTATGGATTGAATTTGCATGACGAAGTTGCCAAAGAAGGATATCAAATTTATGATTTCTTTTTACCAGGTTTGATGATTCATACTTTAGAAAAAGGATCAAACATAGCCCTTCTAAAATGGGCCACAGAAATTAAAGAAAAAGGCTATCAAACAGTTAATATGCTGGGTTGTCATGACGGAATTCCTGTGCTTGATTTGAAAGGAAAAGAGTTAAATGGCATATATCATAAAGGGTTGTTGACAGATGAAGAAATTGAATTTGTTATGGAAACAATTTTAGAAAGAGGTGGAAAAGTGAAAAATTTATACGATGCTACTGGAAATAAAATTTCGTACTATCAAATAAATGCTACTTTTTTTAGTGCACTTGGCGAAAATGAAAACAAATTAGTTTTGGCAAGAGCTTTACAACTTTTTATGCCTGGTATTCCACAAGTTTGGTATTTGGATTTATTTGCTGGAAAAAACAATAACGAAGCTGCCAATAAAGGTGGATCAAGTTCTCACAAAGAAATTAACAGAACTTCGTTGAATGTATCAGAAATTGAAAACGGATTGAAAAGAAAAGTGGTTGCAAATCAACTTCAATTAATGCGTTTGCGAAATACCTCTAAAGCATTTTTAGGAAAAATGACAATCCATGATTCCTTAGAAAAGGAAATTTCCATTTCTTGGACGAATGAAAATTGTATAGCAAAACTCAAAGCAAACCTTATTGACTTTTCTTTTAAAGTTAGCCATTCAGAAAATGATTTTTCTACAGAGTTGATTTTTTAAGTCTAAAATAATCCTTAACAGAACTCTTTAAAAGAATACCAACTTCTCTTTGCTCTTTCGTTGAAAACCCTATATTTGTAAGCCTAAAAAAGCAACCAACAATTTTATGAGCGATTCAAGAAAAAGACACGAGGCGTTATTGTATCATGCAAAACCAAAACCTGGAAAAATTGAAGTAGTTCCTACCAAAAAATATGCCACACAACACGACTTGGCATTGGCGTATTCGCCAGGTGTGGCAGAACCGTGTTTAGAAATTGCCAAAGACAAAAATAATATATATAAATACACTTCTAAAGGCAATTTAGTCGCCGTAATTTCTAATGGAACAGCGGTTTTAGGTTTGGGTGATATTGGGCCTGAAGCCTCAAAACCTGTGATGGAAGGAAAAGGCGTGCTTTTCAAGATTTTTGCAGATATTGATGTTTTTGACATTGAAGTAAATGAAACAGATGTTGACAAATTCATAGAAATTGTAAAAGCGATTTCACCCACATTTGGCGGCATCAATTTAGAAGATATCAAAGCGCCTGAAGCGTTTGAAATTGAACGAAGATTAAAAGAGGAATTAGACATTCCTGTAATGCATGATGATCAACATGGAACTGCCATTATCTCAGCAGCAGCCTTAAAAAATGCCATCGAAATTGCCAATAAAGATTTTTCGAAAGTAAAAATTGTAGTAAATGGTGCAGGAGCAGCTGCCATTTCTTGTACACGTTTATATGTAAGATTGGGCGCAAAAACCGAAAATATTGTGATGTGTGATAGCAAAGGGGTTATCAGAAAAGACCGTGATAATTTGACTCTAGAAAAAGCAGAATTTGCTACTGCACAAGATATACATACCTTAGAGGAAGCCATGCACAATACCGATGTTTTTATTGGACTTTCGCAGGGAAATGTGGTAACTCCTGAAATGTTGCTATCCATGGCAAAAAACCCGATTGTGTTTGCAATGGCAAATCCAGTTCCTGAAATCAATTATGACGTAGCCATTGCTACCAGAGAAGATATCATCATGGCAACAGGCCGTTCTGACCATCCTAATCAGGTGAATAATGTTTTGGGGTTTCCATTTATTTTTAGAGGCGCTTTGGATGTGAGAGCAACCAAAATTAACGAGGAAATGAAAATGGCAGCTGTTCATGCCTTGGCTGATTTGGCTAAAAAATCAGTTCCTGAACAAGTGAATATTGTATATGATGAAGTAAGTTTGTCTTTCGGAAAAGAATACATCATTCCAAAACCTTTTGACCCAAGATTAATTTATGAAATTCCGCCAGCTATAGCCAAAGCAGCCATTGAATCAGGTGTTGCGTTGGAGCCAATTACAGATTGGGAAAAATATCGTGAGGAATTGATGGAACGTTCTGGCTCTGGAAGAAAAGAAATCAGAATGATTCACAACCGCGCAAAAAGCAATATCAAACGCATTGTTTTTGCGGAAGCTGATTATTTAGACGTACTAAAAGCTGCGCAAAGAGTGTATGATGAAAAAATTGGATTACCCATTTTATTAGGAAGAAAAGAAGTGATTTTGGCGCTGAAAGAAGAAATTGGTTTTACAGCTGATGTGCCCATTTTAGATCCAAAAACGGATGAAGAAGACGAACGAAGAAATCGTTATGGAATGGCGTATTGGAGCAGTAGACAACGCAAAGGAAGAACCTTAACAGAAGCTAAAAAATTGATGCGAGAACGCAATTATTTCGCTGCAATGATGGTGAATGAAAACGAAGCTGACGCGCTAATCACAGGCTATTCTAGACCTTACCCAAGTGTAGTAAAACCTATTTTAGAATTGATTGAAAAAGAAAAAGGAATAACAAGAGTGGCTGCTTGCAACTTGATGATTACCAAACAAGGTCCTTTATTCTTAGCTGACACAACTATCAATATCAATCCAACTGCGAAAGATTTGATAAAAATTACCCAAATGACATCCAACTTGGTAAAAATGTTTGGCATGAAACCCAATGTTGCCATGGTGTCGTTTTCTAATTTTGGCTCCTCAAAATCAGAAAGTTCTCAAAAAATAAGTGAAGCTGTTGCTTATATTCATAGAAATTATCCAAATGCGGTTGTTGATGGAGAAATTCAAGCAGATTTTGCACTAAATCCTGAATTATTGGCTAAAGAATTTCCGTTTTCTAAGCTAAATGGTAAAAAAGTAAATGTATTAATTTTTCCAAATTTAGAAGCTGCAAACATCACATACAAATTGTTTAAAGAAGTACATGGTGCTGACTCCATTGGCCCTGTAATTTTAGGATTGAGCAAACCTGTACACGTTTTGCAATTGGGTGCAAGTGTTGATGAAATGGTCAACATGGCAGCATTGGCAGCTGTGGATGCACAACAACGTGAAAAGAAAAAATAAATTACTACATTAGGCGCTGAAAAAGAAAATATGATAACACAAATTAGAGGGCGATTAGTTGAAAGAAATCCAACAGATGTTGTCGTGGATTGCAATGGTGTTGGCTATTTATTACACATTTCCTTGAATACATTCGCTGCTTTGCCATCAGATGAAAATGTTACGTTATATTCGCACTTGGTTGTCAGAGAAGATGCCCATATTTTATATGGATTTGCTACCAAAACAGAAAGAGAGGTTTTTAAACTTCTCATTTCAGTTTCGGGTGTTGGTCCCAGCATCGCAAGAACGATGTTATCATCAATGACAGCAGATGAAATTCAACATGCGATTGCCTCTGGAAACTTGCAAATCATACAATCTGTAAAAGGAATTGGCGCAAAAACAGCCCAAAGAGTTTTGGTAGATTTGAAAGATAAAATCCTGAAAAGCTTTGATATCGATCAAATTTCTTCCCCAACAAACAATACCAACAAAGATGAAGCGTTATCTGCTTTAGAAGTTTTAGGATTCCAAAGAAAGCAATCCGAAAAAATTGTAAATAGCATTGCAAAAGAGCATCCTGATGCAACTATTGAAAAAATCATTAAACTCGCTTTAAAAAATCTATAATCAATTGATTAAAGTTCTGAAAAAATTCCTTTTAGCCACTGTTTTTACTTTCTTAGTAAGTAATCTTGCGCATACTCAAACGAACATAAGTAAGGATTCTACAAATGTCAAAAAAGATACAATTCCATTAAAATACAATTTCAAACATACCCAAAAAGGTGGACTTTTCTTAGATGATTTGGCTGAAAAAGTGGTCATTTTTGACAAAGCGTTGGATAAATATGTAATTGTTGAGAAAATTGGAGATTATTACACAAAAACTCCCATTTTCTTAACTAGAAAAGAATACGAACAATATCGTTTGAAACGAGATATG
>JANREL010000082.1:3373-5781 GCA_030758355.1 Polaribacter sp. | reverse complement strand
ATTCAAAAAATCAATAAAATATTACAAATTGATATTGAAAAATTCATTGAAGAAGAAAGTATTTTAGACCCAAGAAGTATCGAAATGAAAACAGCATCGTATCAAGGTTCTTTATATGGCACTAGTAGTAACTCAAAATTTGCTGCATTTTTAAGACATCCAAACTTTAAAAAAGGATTGAAAAACTTATATTTTGTTGGAGGAAGTGTTCATCCTGGAGGTGGAATTCCTTTGAGTTTATTGAGTGCAAAAATTGCTGATCATTATATTCCAACGATTTCTAACTCATGAAAATAAAAGCAGCAGTCATTATTTTAGGCTTGTTTCATATTTCTGGAATCATTGCCATTGTTGCAACTCCTTTCAAAGATGTATTTCTTTCTTTGACACCTTTAAACTTATTAATCAGCGCTGTTTTATTGTTTATTTTTCATGAAAAATACTCCAAGATTCAAGTTTTAAGCTTCGTTATAATCGCAATTCTAGGATATATTTTTGAAGTTATAGGTGTAAATACTGGAAAAATATTTGGTGTTTATTGTTATGGTCCTGTTTTGGGATGGAAACTTCTTGAAACTCCCTTGATCATTGGTGTCAATTGGATTATTTTAACATATAGTATAACCTATAGTTGGTCTAATTTCATTGAAAATAAATGGCTTTTAGCAATTTTGAGCGCGGTAAGTTTGGTTTTATTAGATGTAATTATTGAACCTGTAGCCGTTATTTACAATTTCTGGAGATGGGAAAATGATATCATTCCTATTCAAAATTACGTTGCTTGGGGAATAATTGCATTTCTTTTTTGTTTGACTTTAGCATTTTTAAAGAAGAAGTCAACCAATAAATTTACACCATATTTCATCGGAACACAAGTCATATTTTTCAGTGCATTATTGATTTTTTCTTAATGTGAAAAATCAATTTTCATCAATAAATTTAAAAAAATGAGTCAAATTACCACATGCACTTTTTTCAAAGTCAGCAGTTTTTCAAACAAATGGTGGGCATTTAAACAAATGCAATTGGGTCATTTTCCTATGAAAAAAGTTTCAGGATTGTCTTTTTTTAAAATAATGGGGTCAGGAGCCAAAAATGGTTTTAGTGCCATTCCTAATTTTGGAAGTTACGTGCTGTTATGTGTTTGGGATTCTGAAAATTACGCAAAAGATTTTTTTGAAACCAACAAATTTTATCAAACATATTCTAAAAGAAGTTCAGAAAAACTGACTGTTTATTTAAAAGCGGCAGAATCTCATGGGTTGTGGGATAAAACGACACCTTTCCTCAAAAATACCAAACTGCAATCAGACAAACCTGTTTTAGTGTTGACAAGAGCGAAAATTAGATTTCGTAAATTGTTTAGTTTTTGGAGTAAAGTTGGCAGCGTAAGTCACTCATTAACAAATTATGATGGACTCGTTTTGTCAATCGGAATTGGAGAATGGCCACTGATTCAGCAAGCAACTGTATCGCTATGGAAAACTCAATCAGAAATGATGGATTATGCCTACAAAAACGAAAAGCACAAAGAAGTTGTTTTACTCACAAGAAAATTAAATTGGTATTCAGAAGAATTGTTCGCACGCTTTGTTCCCTATAAATTTAAAGGAACTTGGAATGGAAAAACAATTCAGCTGTAAAGTATTATCCAAAAATATCATTCAACACTTTTGCCAAACGAATACCTCCTTTTTGCAATTGCGTTCTCACTGTTTCCAGATATAAATAGGAATACCTATAGCTCAATTTATCACCTGATTTTACAGAGCCATAAACATCATTCGTAATTTTATGCACTTCATTTACCCAATCAACTACACTTCCTTTTTGAAGTGAAGCTACTTGGATTTTGGATAAATCGTCAGCATTTTCAGATAATTCCAAGTAACTCATGTTAAAATCCTCAATTATTTTTGTGTCCCAAACGCTGTGTAAATTAGTGCCTTTTCCAAACCATTGTACTTGAACATCATTGCCACCTTTGTCCTCTTTTCTTCCAATATGCATAGGTTGATGTAAATCGCCAATTAAATGAACTAACATTTTTAAATGAAAAACTTTGTCTGCTTCAGTACTCTGTTCGTTTTTTAACACTTTGATACAAGTATCAATTCCTACAACCAAATCACCCTCAGTATTTTTTTCTGAAGCCTCATAAGTTTCCTCTAAACCCATATTTACATAATGCCAAACTGAATAACTGTTATACTTTCTGTCGGATTTTATCTCATCTGCATAAGTTGAAACAAAAGCCAAACTTTTACCTTTCAAAAGCTTATCAATACTTCTTTTTGCTTTTTTGCTAAGATGATTTTCAGCTATTTTTCCTGTTACTCTGTGTCCGTTTTGTCCCCAAAAAAAGACCTCTTCATTCGTTGATTTTGTAAACAAGAAAAAAGGAATTA
>JANREL010000082.1:0-3273 GCA_030758355.1 Polaribacter sp. | reverse complement strand
CAAAACTTATGAAAGCAGAGAAAATTATCAAACCAGCAAATGGTTATGTAATGTTATTGGTAACATTAATCCTATTTATTGGGAGTATTGCATTTTCCATTCAGCAAGGAAATCCCATATATTTAATCATTACGGCCATCAGTTTCATTGGTTTTTTTGGATTTATTTTGGTAAATCCCAATACTTCGCAAGTAATTTTATTATTTGGAAAATACGTTGGAACTATAAAAGACAATGGTTTGTATTGGGCAAATCCTTTTTTTACCAAAAAGAAAATCTCTTTACGCGCTAGTAATTTTGATAGCGAACGCTTGAAAGTAAATGATAAATTAGGAAATCCTATAATGATATCTACCATCTTAGTTTGGCGTGTTACAGACACATACAAAGCTGCTTTTGATGTTGACAACTATGAAAATTTTGTAAGAGTACAAACTGATGCTGCTGTCAGAAAACTAGCTAGCATGTATCCTTATGATAATTTTGCTGATGAAGGGCATGATGAAGATATTACATTACGTTCAAGTGTTAATGAAGTATCTGAAGCGCTAGAAAAAGAAATTGAAGAACGCTTGGCAATTGCAGGTATTGAAGTTTTAGAAGCTAGGATTGGTTATTTGGCGTATGCACAAGAAATTGCAAGTGCCATGCTAAAAAGACAACAAGCAACAGCAATTGTTGCGGCACGTCACAAAATTGTAGAAGGTGCTGTAAGTATGGTAGAAATGGCTTTAACAGAATTAAGCAAAAAGAATATCGTAGAATTAGATGATGAACGCAAAGCTGCTATGGTAAGCAATTTGATGGTGATTTTATGTGGTGATAAAGAAGCTACACCTGTAGTAAATACTGGAACTTTGAATCATTAATAGCTATTGGTATTTAGCTTTTAAATATTAGATGCTTTTCAAATCCATTAAACTATTCAAACAAAAAAACAACAGAAACTATAAAAAAAATGAAAGAGTATAAAGTAGTTACATGGAAAATGGGAATGACCAAAAACAATGAAAGATTAGAAGAAACTCTAAATCAACATGCAAGAGAAGGATGGGTTGTCACTCATATTGCTGAACAATCAGCAAGAATCGTTTTTGAGCGCGATAAAAACAGGTAACATGAAAGTGTTTAAAGAAGAGCAACGTTTTACACAACTTTGGTTGATTGTAGTTATTATTTTCAGTTCTATAGTCCCAATTTTTGTGGTTATTAAGGAATATGTAAATAACGAAAATAATTTCTCAATAGGTACGCTAATGTTGATTATTAGCATGATTTTACTTCCATTAGGGATTATTTTTCTCTTTAAATTAACCACAAGAATTGACGAACAGGGCATTCATTATCAGTTTTTTCCATTTCACCTTTCTTTCAGAAAAATTGGTTGGAACGAAATTTCAAAAGCTTACGCAAGAACATACGATCCTATTGGAGAATTTGGTGGTTGGGGAATAAAATTTGGACTTTTTGGGAACAAAGCTAGAGGAAATGCTGTAAATATTTCAGGCGATATAGGCATTCAACTAGAACTTAAAAACGGGAAAAAACTATTGATTGGTACTCAAAAAGAAGCTGAAGCAAAAAGCGTCATACAAAACTATCAAAACAATATCCAATGATTCGAATTATTTTTTATATATCATTTGTTCTTTTATCAGCTTTACCCTCTTTTGCTCAGCTAAAAACTGAAGAAGTAAATTTAAATAATGGTGTCATTCAATTGCCTGGAACACTCAGTTATACCTCCGAAAAAAGTCCATTGCTTATTTGGGTTCATGGCTCAGGAGGTGTTGAAAGAAATGGAAATCCTTCAAAATATATTCATCAATTTAGAGAGGCTGTCAACAAGGAGAACTTGGCTTTTTTTAGTTATGACAAACGAACTGCCAATCCAAAAAATGCTTCTTTTTTAACTGATATTTTGATTGATGATTTTATAAGCGATGTGGACGTAGTTATCTCACATTTCAAAAATGACACTCGTTTTTCTAGTATTATTTTAGTTGGGCACAGTCAAGGTTCGTTATTGGCAATGAAAGCATCAAAAAATGTTGATAAATTCATTTCTGTGGCTGGCGCAGGAGAAACTATTGATAAAATAATCATCAGACAAGTAACCAATCAAAACGCTTTATTTGGAGAAATTACTGCACAACATTTCAAAGAATTGAAAGAAACAGGTAGCATTAAAGAAGTAAATCCAAATTTACTATCACTTTTTGCTCCACAAAATTTACTTTTTATGAGTTCTTGGATGGAGATAAATCCTGTGGATGAAATCAAAAAAGTTACGATTCCAACATTGATTATTCAGGGTGATAAAGACATCCAAGTGTTGATTTTGGACGCTGAAAACTTATTAAAAGCTAAGCCAGATGCACAATTTGTGATTATTAAAAATATGAATCATGTGTTAAAAACAATCGAAAAAGATGAAGATAACTTAAGTTCATATATGTCTGATAAGTTCCCTATTTCAGAGGAATTTATTAAAGTCATAACAAACTTTGTTTTAATAAAATAGGATAAATTAGCAACACCAATGTCAAAAAAGAAAGCATTTGCATTACGAATTAATGAGGACATGCTCAACATCATTGAGAGATGGGCCGCGGATGAATTTCGTTCTACAAACGGACAAATAGAATGGATGCTGCAACAATCCCTAAAAGAAGCTAAAAGAGAACCTAAAAAAAAGCTAGAATAGTAATTTTTAATATTTTTTTTAATTACCCAGCAAACTCACTTCCACACTCAATTTCGATGGGCGTTTTATTTGGCAAAAACCATCTTGCAGTTAAATTCCCTTTTAAGATAATTGAATTTCCTTTCACTTTTAACCAACTACCTTCTCGCAAACCCATTACAGGCGTGTTATTAAAAACATGAAATTCTTTGATACGTGTTTCGCGAGTTTCACCCATGTGCGTTGAGTTGTTAACTGCATCCATATAATGTGCATTTAAATTGAAAGGCAAACAGCCTAACGTTTCAAAACTTGGTGGATAAACTATTGGCATATCATTAGTTGTCTTCATGGACACTCCACAAATATTGCCTCCTGCACTTGTACCCAAATAAGGTGTTCCGTTTTCAAGTACTTTTTTTAAGACAGAGAGGATATCGTTTTTATACAATTGATTGACCAATTCAAATGTATTTCCTCCACCAGTAAAAATAGCTTTGGCATTTTCTAAAGCTTCTTTTTGATTTTCAAATTGATGAATACCAACTACTTTTTTAGAAATTTTTGCAAAAGCATTTTTTACAATT
>JANREL010000081.1:9353-29585 GCA_030758355.1 Polaribacter sp. | reverse complement strand
CTTCTTTTTGTTGTAAAATAGTATCAAAAAAGTTCCAATTAAAAAATGAATCTGTGGCTTCAGCCTCCAAAGTTTCTAATAAATAACGAACTCCAGATTGATTTGTCGGAATATAAATATCTCCTTTTTTAAAATTGAAGTCTTCGGTTTTTTGTGAAATAGAGGTGTTGTAATGCAAATAATGACCTTCATAAGGTGAATTTTGCGTTTTAAAATCGGCAATAGAACGTACTTCAACCAAAATAGTAGTGTCTTTTTCAAAACGAGTGAATTCAATACGATTATTTTTCAATCTTTCTAACACATCATGCCAACCTTGTTGCAAAATATAGGCTTTCGGAATTTGGATTTCTTTGGTGGTTTTAAACGAATCAAAATACTTGATCTCCTTTACAAAAGGTTTGTTTTGATTGTAAAACAAACGCTTTCCTGTAGTCACTTTGCTATCCATCAGTTCCCCTTCAAATCCTTTAAAATTTAATATCCTAAATTTCTCATTATCAACCTCATACTGAATAGGATATGTTCTTTTAGCAACAATTTCATGAGTTGCTTTTGATCGTAATTCTTTGATTTTTTTTGAATTTTTCTCAGTAAAATCAAGTGTAGAAAAAAGCAATTCGTAGGTTTGCTCTACACGAATTTTATACGGTTTTAACATGTGCGTTTCCACCATCAAACCCAAAGTATGAAACAATGATGTATAGCCTGTAGAATATCTTGGCGAGTCAAAAAATTGCGAAAATCCAGCTTCAGGAGTGTTGCCCCAAACATTTACATAAGGAGTAATATCAATGCCTTTGTTCAGTAATGAATTTTCAATTTCTGGACGCATTTTCTCCTCTAAAAAAGCCCCTAATCCCCCTCCTAATTTGTTGTGTTGCGTGAATAAATGTGTGATTGCGTATTGATAATCAGCACCATTACTTACATGATTATCAATAAAAATATCCGGGTTTACGGTATGAAAAATTTCTGCAAAAGCAGCTGCATTTTTAGTATCTTGTTTGATAAAATCACGATTCAAATCATAATTTCGTGCATTTCCTCTAAAACCATATTCTATTGGTCCATTTTGATTTGTGCGTGAATGTGAATTTCTGTTCAAAGCGCCACCAATATTATACACAGGAATAATGCAAATGATGGAGTTTTGATATTTTTGTTTCAAAGAATCACTCTGAACTAAATCCCTCAAAAAAAGCATGGAAGCATCAATTCCGTCGGATTCGCCAGGATGAATTCCGTTATTAATCAAAATTTTATTTTTTGATGATTGCTTAATTTCATCAATATTTTTAATTCCTTGTTGATTGTAAACCAGCAAATGCAGAGGTTCTCCAGAATCTGTTTGACCAAAGGTAAACATAGAAATTTCATCAAATGAATTGGAAAGCTGTTGATAATATGCAATGACTTCCTTGTATTCAGGTGTTTCAGTTCCTTTTGATTTTTCAAAAGGTGTGGTAAAATCTGTAGTTGAATTTTTATTTCCAGCACAAGAAAGTATCAAAATCAGCAATAAAAAATAGAAAATAGTTTTTAGTTTGGCCATTATTTATGAGATACTATTACTGATTTAGGAACTAATTTGGTGTAATCACCATTATTTCGAATCACGTCTCTTACAATTGACGAGGAAATATAAGAGGTTCTTGCAGCCGTTAATAAAAAAACAGTCTCTATTGAGGATAAATGCCTGTTGGTATGCGCAATGGCTTTTTCAAACTCAAAATCTGCAGGATTTCGCAAACCTCTTAAAATATAATCAACCTCATTATTTTTACAAAAATCAATAGTCAATCCTGAGTAAGTTACCACTTTTATTTTGGGATTGTATTTAAAAGCATCCTCAATAAACCGTTTGCGTTGTTCGAGTGAAAACATGTATTTTTTATCAGCATTGATTCCAATTGCAATAATGAGTTCATCAAAAAGTTTGGATCCACGTTCAATAATATCAGAATGACCTAGCGTAATTGGATCAAAAGATCCTGGAAAAACAGCTCTATTCATATGTTTAATTTAAAGCCATTTGAATGGCATTGTCAAATAATTCTTTCAACGAAATTCCTGCCACCGCAGCTTGTTGGGGTAAAATACTTTCTTCAGTCATTCCTGGAACTGTATTCATCTCTAAGAAAAAAGGCTCTTCATTGACTAAAATATATTCTGAACGCGAAAAACCTCTCATATTCAATACTTTATATACTTTTTTCGCAACTTCCTCTACTCTTTCTTGAACTGTTGATGAAATTCTGGCTGGTGTAATTTCTTTAGATTTTCCTTCGTATTTTGCTTCATAATCAAAAAAATCATTTTCAGAGACAATCTCAGTTATTGGCAAAACTTTCAACGCATTTCTATATTGAATTACTCCAACTGAAACTTCTGTTCCGTCTAAAAATGATTCAATTAAGATTTCAGTATCTTCTTTGTACGCTTTTTCAAGCGCTACCAACATTACTGATTTTTCATACACTTTTGAAATTCCGTAGCTCGAACCAGCATTGTTGGGTTTTACAAAACAAGGCAAACCAACTTTAGCAATAATTTCATCAACATTGATAATGTCTCCTTTGTTTAAAAAAACCGATTTTGCAGTTTGTATGCCATATTGTTTCAAAACACTCAACGTATCTCGTTTGTTAAATGTCAATGCCATTTGATAATAAGGTGCAGAAGTATATTTGATTCCTAGCAAATCAAAATAGGCTAATAAAACACCGTTCTCGCCGGGATTTCCGTGAATTGCGTTGAAAACAACATCGAATTTTATCAATTTTCCATCCAATAAAAATGAAAAATCGTTTTTATCAATTGGATATTCGTTGTTTTCATCATCCAAAGCAACCCATTTTTCTTTTAAAATATGCACCCGAAAAGGCAAATATTTTTCTGTATCTAAATGTTTGTAAGCTACATTTCCACTTTTCAATGAAATGTTTACTTCGGATGAATAACCACCCATCACAATGGCAATAATTTTTTTCATTTTTGTAACGATATGTGTAACAAATTTATCAAAATATAAATAGATTTCACGACGTTTAGTTTTTATATCTTTGTAAAGTATAAAAAAACCGCTTATGAGTATCATTCAGTTCGTAAAAAACAAACTTTTTTTCAAACAAATTCTTATTGCTTTTGTGGGATTGATTGTTTTTGTATTTGTAATTAAAATAGTTTTGATATTTTCAACAAATCACAATCAAAAAATTGAAGTTCCGAATTTGAGTAAACTTTCTATTGAAGAAGCAACCTTGAAATTAAGTGAATTGGACCTAGATTATATAGTAATTGACAGTGCAAGTTACAATCCTGACTATCCAAAATTTTCAGTGATTGAACAAAATCCAGAAGCTGGAGATTTTGTAAAAGAAAAACGTAAAATTTACTTGACTTTAAATCCGTCAAGATACAGAGATGTGATGATTCCGAATTTAAATGGACGGACCAAAAGACAAGCCATTTCTGAATTACGTGCTATTGGGTTTATAGTTAGTCAAGATTTCACGTATGTAAATGACATTGGAAAGGATGTGGTTAGAGGAATGCGTCATAAAGGAAAAATCTTAAATCCGAATGATAAACTGCAAAAAAACTCCGAAATTACTTTGGTTTTAGGAGATGGTGGAATGGAACAAGATTCTGTTCAAACGGATAGTATTCAGGACGAAGTTGAATTTTAAATTTTAGAAAGTAGCAAACATAATTTTGATAGAAAACGAGAATTTAGAGATAGAAAATGATGATCTGTACGAACATTACAGATTTGTAGCGAGTGTTGGACAACTGCCTTTGCGAGTAGACAAATTTTTGATGAATTTTATTGAAAATGCGACTAGAAATAAAGTGCAACAAGCAGCAAAAGCTGGAAATATTCTTGTAAATGAAGTTGTTGTAAAGTCAAACCATAAAGTAAAACCAAATGATGTTGTAAGAGTTGTTTTGGCTTATCCACCAGCAGAAAATTTGTTAGTTGCAGAAAATATTCCTTTGGATATTGTGTTTGAAGACGAAACTGTAATTGTGGTGAACAAACCTGCAGGAATGGTGGTGCATCCCGGACATGGTAATTATTCTGGAACTTTGGTAAATGGATTGATTCATCATATTGAAAATTTACCAACAAACTCCAATGAAAGACCAGGTTTAGTTCATAGAATTGACAAAGACACTAGTGGATTGTTGGTGATTGCAAAAACCGAATTTGCAATGGCAAACTTATCCAAACAATTTTTTGATAGAAGCACAGAACGTGTATATTATGCAATAGTTTGGGGATCAATAGAAGAAGATGAAGGAACTATTGAAGGGAATATTGGACGTAGTTTTAAAAACAGATTGCAAATGGATGTTTTTCCTGAAGGAGATTTTGGAAAACCAGCCATCACACATTACAAAGTTTTAGAACGTTTGACATATGTTACTTTGGTTCAATGCAAACTAGAAACAGGAAGAACACATCAAATTAGAGCGCATTTCAAACATATTGGTCACACACTTTTTAATGACGAACGTTATGGAGGCAATGAGATTTTAAAAGGAACCACATTTACCAAATACAAACAATTTGTTCAAAATTGTTTTAATGTGTTGCCAAGACAAGCATTGCATGCCAAAACATTGGGATTTACACATCCAATTACAGGTAAATTTTTACAATTTGATTCCGAAATTCCTAAGGATATAACTGCTTGTTTGGAAAAATGGCGAACGTATGCTGAACATTCAAAATACGAAGATTAATTTTTTTTTTCGCATACAAAACAAACAAATATCTACACACAATTGTTTAAAACTAACTTTTCAAGTTAGTTTTATTAGCCAACTTATTTAAAATGACTAAAAGATGTAAACTAAAATAGAATTATTTTTAAAGTTTACTTAATATAATAATTCAATAAAAAACAATTCGTTTACACTAAAAAATAAAACTTTTTAAAATTTAATATCAAAAATTTTTAATTCTATCAATTTTACAAATAGAAATATCAGAGATACCTTTCAAAATCCTGTTAATTTTTACAAATTCGTTTGTATTTTTACATTTAGATTTAAAATACTAAATACATTTTATGAAAATCATTATTTCTCCAGCAAAATCATTAGATTTTGAAAGTTCAGTTCCAACTAGTTTGCACACAATGCCCCGTTTTTTAGAACAATCAAGCAAATTGAATCAAAAATTAAAAACACTTTCAAAAAATAAATTAGCTGATTTAATGTCTATTTCTGATGATTTAGCAGCATTGAATTACGAAAGAAACCAAAGTTGGCAACCTTCATTCTCGCCAAAAAACGCCAAACAAGCAATTTTTGCTTTTACAGGCGAAGTATTTAGAGGTATCGATATCAATTCGTTAGCTGTTGAAAAATTACCATTTTTGCAAGAAAACTTGCGAATTTTATCTGGTTTGTATGGAATTTTAAAACCTTTGGATTTGATGCAACCTTATCGTTTGGAAATGGGCACAAAACTAAGAGTGGGTACTAAAGAAAATTTGTACAAATTTTGGGGAGATTCCATTGCAAATGCCTTGAACGAGGAACTGTTGGATGGTGAATTACTCATCAATTTGGCGAGTTCAGAGTATTTTAAAGTGATCAATCAAAAAGTTTTAAAAGTACCTATGATTACGCCTGTATTTAAAGATTTTAAAAACGGACAATACAAAACCATCATGACTTTTGCCAAAAAAGCACGTGGTTTAATGGTACGTTATATCATTGATAACCAAGTAAAAACTATTGATGACTTGAAACATTTTGATGAAGAAAATTATCGTTTTGAGGAGAATATGTCTTCAGAAAATGAATTGGTTTTTACACGTTAATTTTTCATGCGGTACATCACCCAAATATGAGGTGCTGTAACCGATAGTAAAATGACAAAAATGACTGTAGAAAATAAATTGATTTGAGGAATTAAAAAATACAGCAACAATAAACCCGCAATACTTAATAACCAATAAAACAGTGCTTTTTTCACATAAAAAAACACTGTTTTTTTTGTAAAATCTCCTGAAATAAAAAAAATTTGATGGATTATTGAGGGAATCGAATGCCAAAAAATAAAATAAATAGCAAAACTTAAAATAAGTGATGAGGTATTAAATACTAAAGTTAGTAGTACTAAAAAAAATAATTCCTTTAAAAAATCGGGAAGCAGTATTTTCTTTTTCCAAAGCAAAAATAAATTCATCCCTAAAAAAAATACGAAAGAAAAAATTAGTGAATACATAATTTGATTGAAAGAAAAATCTACAGCTGAGAGTTCTTTCATTATTGTATTTACCTCTGGCAATGCCGCATAAAACAACATCGAAAAAATCAACATGCCATAAACTATAAAATAACTGATATCAAAGAAATGATTAATAGAAACTTTATCGCTCAAATGTTCTTCTCCAAAATGATAACAACTAATAAAAATAAATAGCAATATGGATAAAAATGGATACAATAAAAATAAAAATACACAAGAAAAAACAATACTTATATAGATGAACAGGTTCTTTTTAAGATTAGTATTGTTTATTTTTTTTAAGGAAAGTATTAGTAAATCGTTTGCTCCATGCATTATTCCTATAGATATGACTAAAACAAAAGCAAGGGAATCTTCAATAGTTTTCCCAAACTGAATGCTAACCCAAAGTAAGAATACGGTAGAAAATATCTTGATATTTTGGTATTTATTTAAAAAGATATTATTCATATTGCAAATTTAATAAAATTATTTATATATTTGTTTTAGTATTCTAATAATACATTAAACAATTTATTACTAACTTAATTTTTTAATCATTATGTTTTTATTTACAAATCTTTTATCGGTTGCTAAATTAGCAAACGACGATTATGTAGGTTTTACTTTTTTTGTAGGATCTATGGCAATGATGGCTGCTGCTGCCTTTTTCTTTTTATCAATGAATAGTTTTGATAAAAAATGGAGAACATCAATTTTAGTATCAGGTTTAATTACCTTTATTGCAGCTGTTCATTATTGGTACATGAGAGAGTATTGGGCTTCAAATGCTGAATCTCCAACATTCTTTCGTTATGTAGATTGGGTATTGACAGTGCCTTTAATGTGTGTGGAGTTTTATTTAATCTTAAAAGTTGCTGGAGCAAAAAAATCATTAATGTGGCGTTTGATTTTCTTATCTGTAGTAATGTTAGTAACTGGTTATTTTGGAGAAGCAGTAGATAGAGACAATGCCTCAATTTGGGGATTAGCATCTGGTATTGCATATTTTGTAATTGTTTATGACATTTGGTTTGGTAAAGCTAAAAAATTAGCTGAAGCTGCTGGTGGATCTGTATTAGCTGCTCACAAAACATTATGTTGGTTTGTTTTGGTAGGATGGGCAATTTATCCTTTAGGATACATGGCTGGAACTCCAGGATGGTATGATGGTTTGAATGGATTGTTCAACATGGATATCATTTACAACATTGGTGATGCTGTTAACAAAATAGGTTTTGGATTAGTTGTATATAACTTAGCAGTTCAAAGCACAGAAAAATAAGAATCTTACCTAAAGAAATTCTATTTTTTTACACAAATAAATCTCGAGAATTAATCTCGAGATTTTTTTTTAACAATCTGCCAAACGAACAGTTACAGCCAAACCACCTTCAGAAGTTTCTTTATAATTTTTATTCATGTCTTTGGCAGTTTCCCACATGGTATCAATAACATTATCTAAATGTACCAAAGATTCTTTTGGATTAGTCTCTAAAGCAATCTCTGCAGCATGAATTGCTTTGATAGCTCCCATTGAATTTCGTTCGATACAAGGCACTTGCACCAAACCTCCAATAGGATCGCAGGTCATTCCTAAATGATGTTCCATCGCTATTTCTGCAGCTGACAAACATTGAGCAACAGTTCCACCCATCAATTCTGTTAAAGCTGCTGCTGCCATCGCTGATGAAACGCCTATTTCAGCTTGACAACCTCCCATCGCCGCAGAAATGGTGGCATTTTTCTTAAAAATACTACCAATTTCTCCAGCTGTGAGTAAAAATCTTTTGATATGACTAAAATCTGCTTGATGATTTTCAATCACCATATAATACATCAACACTGCAGGAATTACCCCTGCACTTCCATTGGTTGGTGCAGTTACAACGCGACCTAAAGCCGCATTTACTTCATTAACAGAAAGTGCCAAACAGCTCACCCATTTTAAAATTTCCCTGAATTTTACTTCAGTGCTTCTAATTGCAGTTATCCATTCTTTGGGATTGGAATAAACGGCATCTTTAATTAATTTTTGATGGGTGTCAAAAGCACGTCTTTTTACATTAAGACCACCTGGAAGTTTTCCTTCGGTATGACAACCCAAATACATAGACTCCAACATGGTGTTCCAAATTCTATGCAACTCAAAATCGATTTCTTCTGAGGATCTTAAAACCAGTTCATTTTGTAAGACAACATCCGAAATCAATAAATGATCTTTTTCACAATAGGCTTCTAATTGAATAGCTCTATTGATTGGATAAGGAAAATTCTTTTTATTGATTTCTATTTCTTCTTCCAAAGAATCATGTTCTTGAACAATAAATCCTCCTCCAATTGAAAAAAAGGTTTCTGTTGAAATTTCCTTTTCTTGAATAAAACCTCGAAAAGTAATACCATTTGCATGAAATGGTAAAAACTCTCTATTGAATTTAATCGCACTTTTAGGAAAAGGAATAGTCTTGCCTCCTTTAAAAATAAGTTCCTCCTGGGTATTAATCCTTTCTACAATGATAAAAATATCTTCAATAGGAATATACTCTGGATCGGCTTCACTCAAACCTAACAAAATAGCCAAATCTGTTGCATGCCCTTTTCCTGTGAGCGATAATGAACCATATAAATCAACTTGAACGCGATCAATTGTATCAAACAAGTGTTGCTCTTTTAATTTTAAAATCCATTGTTGAGCAGCTCTCCAAGGTCCTAATGTATGAGAACTTGAAGGACCAACGCCTATTTTAAGCATATCAAAAACACTAATAAATTGTGACATTCGTAAAAATAGTTTTATATAATGCTGTAAATTTAAAAAATCTAAATAAATGAGTTGGATTTTTATGATAAATAAAATATAAAATTACATTCCGTAAACAGATTCTTTGTCATTTTTTCAACAACATAAAGCACACAGCTGATCTGTATTTTTTTGTTCCGAAGTCTCAATTCGCTTCATAACCTAGCTACATTTCCATCCAATTTAGGTCCATCTGACATACCCAGTTATTTAATCAAAAAGATATTTTAATAGTCCCTATTCCAATTAAATCTGAACCTGCAACAATTACAGAATCTACATCATAAATAAAAGGCCCTAATCCTCTAGTAATTGCGGCTAATAATTCTGTGTTTGAACGAATATCGCAATCATCTATAAATTTTTTGTACAAAGCTAGTTTTTCATCTAACTTGCTAATGATTTTATGTTTTTAATTAATATTTTTTCTCGGATAATATTGATTTTTTTAAATGTAAGAAAAAAAATTGGCGAGAAAACCTCAATTTTCACATCAATATTTGACGCTTTTGTGTCAATCTGTCATATTTTCTAATAAATTAAATTCAAAATATGTCAATTTTCAACTTAAAAAACGGTTGGCATACACTTTGAATTGTTGGTAATCGTAAAATTGAATTAAAAATTAAATATCAATAAAGTTATGAGTAAAATAATAGGAATCGATTTAGGAACTACAAACTCTTGCGTTTCTGTAATGGAAGGAAATGAGCCTGTAGTAATCCCTAATGCAGAAGGAAAAAGAACAACTCCTTCAATTGTAGCATTTGTAGAAGGTGGTGAGCGTAAAATTGGTGATCCAGCAAAAAGACAAGCTGTAACAAATCCAACTAAAACTGTGTATTCTATCAAACGTTTTATGGGAAATAAATTTTCTGAATCTTTAAAAGAAGCAGAAAGAGTTCCCTATAAAGTGGTTAAAGGAGATAATGACACGCCAAGAGTTGAAATCGATGGTCGTTTGTATACACCACAAGAAATATCAGCCATGGTATTGCAAAAAATGAAAAAAACTGCCGAAGATTATTTAGGTCAAGAGGTTTCTGAAGCGGTAATTACAGTTCCTGCATATTTTAATGATGCACAAAGACAAGCTACAAAAGAAGCAGGAGAAATTGCAGGTTTAAAAGTTCGCAGAATTATCAACGAACCAACTGCAGCCGCATTGGCCTATGGATTAGATAAATCAAATGATGATAAAAAAATTGTTGTTTTCGACTTTGGTGGAGGAACACACGACGTTTCTATTTTAGAATTAGGGGACGGTGTTTTTGAAGTTTTAGCTACTGATGGTGATACTCATTTAGGTGGAGATGATGTTGATCAAAAAATCATTGATTGGTTATCGGATGAATTCAAAGCTGAGGAAGGCATGGATTTAACGAAAGATCCAATGGCTTTACAACGTTTGAAAGAAGCTGCTGAAAAAGCAAAAATTGAGTTATCAAGTTCAGCATCAACTGAAATTAACTTGCCTTATATTACTGCAACTGCTTCAGGTCCTAAACACTTGGTAAGAACTTTATCAAAATCAAAATTTGAGCAATTGATTGATGATTTGGTAAAAAGAACGATTCAACCTTGTGAAACTGCTCTGAAAAATGCAGGTTTATCAAAATCGGATATTGACGAAATTGTATTGGTTGGTGGTTCTACAAGAATTCCTGCGGTACAGGAAGCTGTAGAAAAATTCTTTGGAAAAGCACCAAGCAAAGGTGTAAATCCTGATGAAGTTGTAGCTTTAGGTGCTGCAATTCAAGGTGGAGTGCTAAGTGGTGATGTGAAAGACGTATTATTGTTAGACGTAACTCCTTTATCACTTGGAATTGAAACAATGGGCAATGTATTTACTAAATTAATTGAAGCTAATACGACCATTCCAACCAAAAAATCACAAGTGTTTTCAACGGCTGTTGACAACCAGCCATCTGTAGAAATTCATGTATTACAAGGAGAAAGAGCAATGGCTGCTGACAATAAAACGATTGGACGTTTCCATTTAGATGGTATTCCACCAGCTGGAAGAGGCGTTCCTCAAATTGAAGTAACTTTTGATATCGATGCAAACGGAATCATCAAAGTTTCTGCAACAGACAAGGCATCAAACAAAACACAAGATATTCGTATTGAAGCTTCTTCTGGATTGAGTCAAGAAGAAATTGAAAAAATGCGAAGAGAAGCTGAATCAAATGCAGATGCTGATAAAAAAGCAAGAGAAACTGCTGAAAAAATCAATGGAGCTGATTCTATGATTTTCCAGACTGAAAAACAGTTGAAAGAATTTGGCGATAAATTATCTGCTGATAAAAAAGCACCTATCGAAACTGCTTTAGAAGATTTGAAAAAAGCCTATGAGTCAAAAGATTTGGTACAAATTGATGCTTCAATGGACAAAATCAATGAGGCTTGGAAAGCTGCCTCTGAAGAAATGTATGCTGCACAACAACCAAATGCTGGAGATGCAAATCCAAATGCAAACCAAGGTTCTTCAAACGCAAATCAGGGAGATAGTGTAGAAGATGTTGATTTTGAAGAAGTAAAATAAGTAGAAAACCAAAATTTCAAATGAATTTTTGGTTGAATAACTTATCCCGTTGAAAACGGAATCTTAAAATAAATAAATTCAAAAAAACGCAATCAATAATTTGGTTGCGTTTTTTATTGTAAAATGAAATAAAATAATCCTGAAATTCGTGGTGTAAAATCCAACGCAACAAAAAATAACAATTTTTTGAAAACCTACAATCATACCAACTTTTTCAAACACACCTTTTGCGAATTTCAACAGGTTCCCTTTTTTGAATTTCCAGAAGATTCATTCTTTAAAAGCAAGTCAAATAGCTGTTATTTTTACTCGGAGGAAGGTGTTTATAGAAAATCAAATCACTGGGGAAAAGTTGCCAATTGTCAATGGAAAATTCTTCCTTTAAAAAATTATAAAAACCAGCAAACAATCATTGGTTTCGCCTCCTGGGATTCCTTTTCTCCTACAAATTCGTCAGAAAAAAACTTTATAATTGCAGTGGATTTTGAGCAAAACACAGCAGCCATTCAATCAAAAAAAAACAAGGAAACTTTTCCTATGTTTATGTTTTCTGAAGCACAGCAAAAACTAAAAAAAATTCGAGAATTGTTGCAAAATGATTCTTGGACACGCTACTTTAATCATGATTCAAAGGAAATCAAACAGCTTGTTGTGCATGCATTTTTGAATTCCACCGGAAGTCTGCAACAAATCAAACAGGATTTTAAAAAATAATTGCTATTAAATTTAACAATTCTAAATACCAAAAAACAAGTTTCACCTAGGTAAGTTTGTGTCATTTATCCGTAAATTTGTAACACTAAAAATTTTACCTCATCAGGATGAAAAAATTACTGAATTTCCTCTACTCAACTCGTTTCATGGCTGTTTTATTTGTGCTTTTTGCTGTTGCTATGGGCGTTGCTACTTTTATAGAAAATGATTATGGAACTCAAACTTCAAAAGCATTGGTGTATAACAGTTGGTGGTTTGAAGCCATCATGGTGTTTTTTATCATCAATTTCTTTGGAAATATTTTTAGATATCAACTGTATAAAAAAGAAAAATGGCCCGTTTTAATGTTTCATGGAGCATTTATCTTCATACTAATTGGCGCTGGAATTACAAGATATATTGGTCATGAAGGGATTATGTTGATCAATGAAGGCGAAACTACCAATCGTTATTTATCAGAAACTACCTATGTAAATTATGTGGTTGATGATGGAGCAGTTCAAAAACAAGAAGTGAACAAACCCATTTTACTATCAGCTTGGGGAAAAAATTCTTGGTCTTATGAAGATAATTTCAAAGAAAAAAAATTCAATATTGAGCTGGTAGATTACATTCCTTGGGCTGAAAAAAAATTAATTGCTGAAGAAAATGGAGAAGAGCACCTCCTTTTTGTAGAATCTTCTAGTGGTTCAAGACACGAACATTATATCAAATCAGGAACGATTCAAAATATTCACAATATTTTAGTCGGATTCAATGTCACTAGTAATGGTGCCAATATCAATATTTTCAAACGAAATGATTCGTTAAAAATCATGTCAAAAGAAGCTGGAGTGTATCAAGTAATGGCAACTCAACAGACAGGAAACCTTACAAAAGATAGCATTCAAGATTTTAAATTGAGAGCACTTTATAACGTGGCTGGCTTGCCATTTGTAGTGCCACAATATCCTGAAAAAGGAACTATGCAAACCGTTCGTGGTGCAAAAGATGACAAAAAATTGGATGTCATTGTATTGGATGTTTCTACAGAGGAAAAAACACAGCGAATTGAATTGACTGGAGGGAAATTTAATAGTGATAATTTGCAACAATTTTCAGTGGGAGAATTTAATTTCAGAATGTGGTATGGCGCAAAAACTATGGAAACTCCTTTCAGTGTAAAGTTGAATGATTTTCAATTGGAAAAATATCCAGGTTCAGAAAGCGCAGCTTCTTATGCTAGTGAAGTTACGGTTATTGACCCAAAAGAAACGTTTGATTACCGCATTTTTATGAATCATATTTTAGATTATAAAGGCTATAAATTTTTTCAGTCCAGTTACGATTTGTCTGGTGAATTTGAACAAACTCATTTGTCCGTAAATCATGATTTTTGGGGAACTTTTATCACGTATTTAGGCTATTCATTATTATATACAGGAATGATTTGCATCTTTTTTGCGAAATATACGCGTTTTGATAGTTTGAAAAAATCATTACAAAACATTAGAAAAAAGAAACAAACTACTGCAATTATTGCCTTTTTAATTGCATCAACAGTAGGTTTCAGTCAGCAACAATCAGCACACTCATTCCGAATCACAGACCAGCAAGTGGATTCTATTTTACAGGCTAATTTAGTATCGTTAGATCATGCTGAAAGTTTCAACAAATTAGTAATTCAGGATGCTGGAGGTCGAATGAAGCCTGCACACACGTTTGCCTCTGAATTGGTGCGAAAAGTAAGTCAGACTGAACAATTGAGGGGTATGAAACCAAGTCAGGTGTTACTCTCAATTATAGAAAATCCAAGACTTTGGTACGAAGTTCCTGCAATCTACTTAGAAAAGCAAAACCTTAAAATCAGAAAACAATTAGGCATAGCAGACACTACAAAGTTCGCACGTTTATCCGACTTTTTTACAGACAGAGGTGATTATAAAATTCGGGAACAAGTCGCTGAAGCTCAGAAAAAGAAAGTTCAAAATAAATTTGAACAAGATCTTATTAAAATTGACAGAAGAGTTGGACTACTGTACAGCGCGATTGGTGGTGGAATATTAAAAATTTATCCTATCCCTAATGACGAGAATAACAAATGGGTTTCACAACCTGAAACTTTTGCCGAAAAAGGTTTTAAAGCAGCAGATTCTGTGTTTGTTCGCAAATCATTGCCTTTGTATGTACAACTATTACAATCCGCAAAAAAAACAAATGATTACACCAAAGCCAATCAAATTTTAGACGGAATCAAAAAATACCAGCAACAATTTGGTGCGACTATTTATCCTTCAGAAAACAAAATTGAATTGGAAATAGCTTACAACAAATACAATGTTTTTAAAAAATTAGTGCGTTATTATGGATTGGCGAGTTTGTTTTTGATTGTTTTTGTCATCATTCAAATTTTTAATGCCAAGAAATGGGTTTCCTATGCTGTGAATTTTTTTATTGGAGTTGTTTTATTGCTCTTTTTGATGCACACCTTAGGATTACTCAGCAGATGGTACATCAGTGGAAACGCGCCTTGGAGTAATGCCTACGAATCTATTATTTATGTGGGTTGGGCAACTATGTTATTTGGACTTTTCTTAGGAAGAAAATCTTCACTTACAATTGCAGCAACAACCTTTGTAACGTCCATTATTTTATTCACAGCAAGTTTGAATTGGTTGGATCCTGAAATTGCCAATTTGCAACCTGTTTTGAATTCTTGGTGGCTTATGGTTCACGTTTCCATTATTGTGGCTAGTTATGGTCCATTAACGTTAGGAATGATATTGGGTGTTTTTGCCTTGTTTTTAATCCTTTTTACATCAGAAAAGAATAAAAAAAATATGGACATCAACCTAAAGGAAATCACTATTATCAATGAAATGGCGATTACTGTAGGTGTTGTGATGCTAACCATTGGAAACTTTTTAGGCGGCATGTGGGCCAATGAAAGTTGGGGACGTTATTGGGGTTGGGATCCAAAAGAAACGTGGGCATTGATTTCTATTATGGTATACGCATTTGTATTGCACATGCGATTGATTCCTGGTTTGCGTGGTAGATATACGTTTAATTTGTGGTCAATCATTGCGTATGGCTCTATTATGATGACTTACTTTGGAGTGAATTTTTACCTATCAGGATTGCATTCGTATGCAAGTGGTGATAAGGTAATTACACCAAGTGCTGTGTATTATTCAGTGGGATTTGTTACGATTTTAGGGATTATTTCATGGATTCAATATCGAAAATACTATCAGAAATCCTAAAAAACTATTGGGGATTTTTGAAATTTTAAAAGAAGATTTCAATGTCATTCAATAAGAAAATGTATTTTTGTGCGTTAAATTTAAAATAAAAAACAACGATGTTTCATAAAAATATAAAAGTAGCTTTAGCAGTTTTAATCACAATTTGGGCAGTATATGAATTTAGTCAAATTCATATTATGAACGGAATTTCTATTCTATTGTTGGCTGGTATTTTTGTATTATTCTATTTCAAAAATGAATTCATTCTGTTGGCTTTTTTACAACTGAGAAAACAAAATTTTCCAGGAGCACAAAAATGGTTGGCGTATATCAAAAATCCGGAAGCGGCTTTGACACAAAAGCAACAAGGCTATTATAACTTTTTACAAGGATTGATGGTAAGTCAAACCAACATTTCTCAAGCTGAAAAATATTTCAAAACAGCTATCAAACTAGGTTTATCTATGAATCATGACTTGGCATTGGCAAAAATGCAATTGGCAGGAATAGCTATGACCAAAAGACGTAAAAGAGAAGCAACTTTGCTATTAGCAGAAGCAAAAAAACTGGACAAACAAGGCATGTTCAAAGAACAAATGACCCAATTGAAACAACAAATGAAAAAAATATAATTGATTTATTTCATTGTAAATCAATCAATAATACCCTCATTATTTCAATTTGCTAATTGTCAAATCACTATTTATTTGAAGAATAAAAACACCTTCGTTTTCAAATATTTCATTGTTTTTATATTCAAATTTGGTATCTACTCTAGTGGTTGGTCCTTCTTTGAAAGTTGCTTGCAATCGCTTTCCTGAAGATAATCTCACCAAAATATCATACGTAATGTCAAATCCTTTTGTAGCATAAAAAGAAGGCAATGTGTTGTTTTTTCCTTGGTATAATTTGGTAAAACTTCGAGACGATTCTGATGTTTCGTCAACAAATTCTTCACTCACATAAGTGAATCCAATTTTGCCCAATTTCAAATTGTCTATTTTATCATACACACTTCCTTTGTCAAATGTAAAAACAGTTACTTTGGTTTCACTTGGCAAGCTAATCAAACTATTGACAACGTCAGAAACAATCACTTCATTGCTAGAAGCAATAATAATCCAATTTTTAGTATTGGGTTTTAAAATTTCTAAGAATCTCTCTTTTTGAATAATTCCATTTTGTGGAGTTAAAATTCGAATGGTTTCATTACTGAATTTCAACTCTTTCTTGATACCATTTGTAGCAGTTTGATCACCAACAATTATCAAATTTCCTTGATCAAATGTATCATTGATATAACGAATTAAGGTGTTTTTAAATATCTTTTTATCTGGAGCTGCTTTGATAATATTTGAATTTTTAAACTCAGATTGATTCGAAGAGTACATAGGAAAAACTACAGGAATATTCACAGAAGACGCAACCATTTGGGCTTCTTCTGAGTACAAAGGGCCAATAATCACATCATTCGCATTCAAATTTTGATTGGAAATAATATTCGAAATTCGGTTACTTTTTCTAGCACCTGTATCAAATACATTCAATTCGATTTCAACACCACTATTTCGCAAGGAATCAACCGCTATTTCTGCACCCAAATAAAAATCTGTTGCAATGTTTACTAAACTCCCATTTTTTAAAAATATTTCTCTCGGTAAAATGGAATCATACCCAAAGACATCACTTCTTAACGGCAATAACAAAGCTACTTTTATTGCTGAATTGGAACGAATTTCATCTATAAAATTCGTTTTTTTAATAGCAGACTCCTCTAAAATCTCTTTGATTTTTAAAATGCTGTTTTCTTTCAATCCTTCTTTCAATTCAGGATTTAATAGTAATAATTCTCCTATTGTTACATTGAATTTTTTCTCCAAACTGTAAAAAGTATCCCCTTTTTTCACTTCATAAATCAAAAACTTTTCTTTCAAACTTGCAATTAACTTTTCTCTTTCTGATGAAGGATTATAGTTTGTGTTGCTATCAACCTCTTCTATAACCACACCATTTTTTACTTGTTGATTTCTAAAATATTCGAACTTATTTTCGGGAACTATAATGAACGAATTGGGGGTTGGAGTCTCCGTAAAATCGGGATTCAAACGCAATAAATCCTGAGTCTTCATATTCAATTTTTCGGCAATCGTACTCATGGTTTCACCAGCTTTCACCTTATATTGAATATACCTATTTTGTTGCCCACAAGATACTGTGAAAGTCAACGTTGTAATGATTAACCAAATTTTCAAATATTTCATATCTGTTATTCCCATTCAATAGTAGCCGGTGGTTTTGAGCTGATATCATACACAACTCTATTCACGCCTTTCACTTGATTTATAATATTATTTGATGTTTTTTGCAAAAATGTATATGGCAAATCTACCCAATCAGCAGTCATTCCATCAGTACTTTCTACAGCTCTCAAAGCAACTACTTTTTCGTAAGTACGCTCATCACCCATCACTCCTACTGAATTGACTGGCAATAGAATAGCTCCAGCTTGCCACACTTTGTCATACAGTCCATCTGCTTTCAAACCATTGATAAAAATAGCATCTACTTCTTGTAAAATTCGAACTTTTTCAGCGGTAATATCTCCCAAAATTCGGATGGCTAAACCTGGTCCAGGAAATGGATGACGTCCTAACAATTCTTTGTCTATACCCAAAGTTGCGCCTACCCTTCTTACCTCATCTTTAAAAATCATTCGCAAAGGCTCTACAATTTTCAACTTCATGAAATCTGGCAAACCTCCAACATTATGATGACTTTTGATGGTTGCGGAAGGACCACCATTTACAGAAACTGATTCAATTACATCTGGATAAATCGTGCCTTGTGCCAACCATTTCACATCCGTAATTTGATGTGCTTCATCATCAAAAACATCTATAAACGTATTTCCAATAGCTTTTCTTTTCGCCTCAGGATCTTTCAATCCTGCTAACTTCTCCAAAAATCGTTGTGATGCATCTACTCCTTTAACGTTCAATCCCATGCCTTCATATTGCGCCAACACGCTTTCAAACTCATTTTTACGCAACAATCCATTATTTACAAAAATACAATAGAGATTTTTTTTAATGGCTTTGTGCAATAAAACTGCCGCAACTGTTGAATCTACACCTCCTGAAAGTCCTAAAACTACTTTGTCATTTCCTACTTTTTCTTGCAATGCCTGAACGGTACTTTCCACAAAAGAATCTGGCGTCCATGTTTGTGCAACTTGAGCAATACCCACCAAAAAATTTGCTAACAATTGTTTTCCATCCGTAGAATGATATACTTCCGGATGAAATTGAATAGCAAAAGTTTGTTCCCCTTCAATTTTATACGCTGCATTTTCAACATCTCTGGTACTTGCCAACAAAACAGCATTAGCGGGCAAATCAGTAATGGTATCCGAATGACTCATCCAAACTTGACTCCCTTCATGAATATTTTCAAAGAATTCCTCACCTTTTTTAACGAATGATAAATTAGCTCTTCCATATTCTCTGGTATTGGAAGGAGCTACTTTTCCACCTGAAAAATGAGCTAAGTATTGGGCTCCATAACAAACTGCCAAGAGCGGTTTTCTACCTCTAATCGTTGATAAATCAGGATGTAAAACCGTGTTTCCTCTTACGGAATTCGGGCTTCCTGAAAGAATGACTGCTTTAAAATTTTCAATATTGTTCGGTAAATGATTGTAAGGATGAATTTCACAATAAATATTCAATTCTCTTACTCTTCTCGCTATTAACTGTGTGTATTGCGATCCGAAATCTAAAATAAGTACGTTGTCTTGTTGCATGTGCAAAAATAGTATTTCAGATGAAATTTCAATAGTGATTTTGATTTTTTTAGAGAGCAATGTCAATAAATAATTAGATTTTTATAAATCAGAACCTATTGTGCAATATAAATAATGGTACTTTTAAGAATATCTAAATTTTTTATTAAAAATAAATTTATTGATAAATTGACAATTTATTACTATTATCTTTAATAATTTTCTTATTTTAAATACTTTAAAATATTTTCGCAATTTCTTCCAATCGTAAATTTGTCGCACAATTGAGAAAATAAATTTTTTATTCTCTTAAAAAAAACAATTTTTTTTAGTTTTTCTAGATTTGATTCGCTAATGTGCTGAAGTAAATAATACAAATTTCAAAAGGGGTAAGTTGGATTTCTATAGAAAAATAATCTTCACCTCTAATTAACCGTGTTTACGTATCCAATAGTCAAAAAATTGTTTTGATTTTTTTTAAAAAACTTACAAAATTCTTTTGTAATTTGCATTTATGTTGCTTTTTGGGAATATTTTGTAATCAAAATTATTTACTGATTTTCGATAAGATGAGCAACTTTTTTTAGTTTGAATTATAATACATAACTAATTTAATTACAATTAAAGATTTTTATTACGATTTATTAATTAAAATTAATACATATCTAAACTGTTTAATGCAATGGAAACAAAAAAGTCAAAAAAAGAAAACATCGAAAAAGCAAAAGCAATCGTTAAAAAAATAAATAATGATTTAATTGAAGCTTCTTTCAATGCTATCGAAACTACGGTAAAAACTGCTGAAAAATGGCAAAAACTTACAGCAAAATTGCAAAAAAAAGCTGAGCCATTTAGCAAAGAACAAATCAATATGATGGTTGAAACTGCTGAATCTATAAAAAGTCAATTAGAAAA
>JANREL010000081.1:0-9253 GCA_030758355.1 Polaribacter sp. | reverse complement strand
AACAAATCAATATGATGGTTGAAACTGCTGAATCTATAAAAAGTCAATTAGAAAATGGCACTGAACGTTTGAAAACATTGGTTGGTTATAAGCACAAATTGATTGAAAATACGAAGAAAAAAATTACGGATAATTCTTTAGTTGAAAAGGCTGAAGAAGTAAAAAACAAGATTAAAAAAGAAGTTGCAAACTATAAATTTGTAAAAAAAGCAGAAAAAATTGCTCGTAAAATCAAGAAAAACATCACTGAAACTATTGAAGAAGTGAAAGAGAAAGTTGAAAATTATACTGACGAAATTTTAACTGAAGAGCCAAAAAAAGCAGCTCCAAAAGCTAAAAAAATAACATCAAAAAAGAAAGCTGAAACGCTAAAAGTTGAAGAAATTGTTGAAAAAACTGATGTAGTCAACGACTTAAAAATCATCAAAGGAATTGGTCCTGTTTTGGAAAAATCTTTGAATGAATTGAACATTACTTCATACGCTCAAATCGCAAATATGACCATCAAAGACCTAACAAATATGTTGAATGATGCTGGTGTAAATACTAAAATTTACAATTTGTCAGGCTGGAAAGCACAAGCAAAATTAGCATTGAAAGGCGATTTAGAAGCTGTAAAAAATTGGACAAAAAAATAATTAAACGTATAATCATACCTGTTATGAAAACAAAAGTAAAAATCTCCAAAAAAATTTCTAAAGGCATAGCAACTGCAAAAACAACCGTAAAAAAAGAATGAATTTACAGTAAACAAAACAAAGGAAATTATAATTGAAGGAATTTCTGAAGCCACTCAATGGCAACAAGTAACTGGTAATGCATTAAAATCAAACATTAAATATATAGAAAATCAACAAAATATGCTTTTTGATGCTCTTGAAACTACAAAAATCATTTCGTAAAAGGGAAAAAAAGATTTAGCAGGTTATTTGCATAATTTTTCAATCTTCAAATTCTAAAAACCAAGTTAAAATTAACTTGGTTTTTTGTTTTATGTATAGCAGATTTTCTTTAAACGACAAAACGTTTCGTATTTTTGCACAATAATTTTTTATATGGCTAAAAAAAAGAAAATTACAAGAGATGACATTTTTACTATTTACATGGATTATGTTATCAAAAATGAAAAAAAACCATCTGACATTTCCGATTTTTGTAAAGAAACAAAAATCAATGAAGTTGATTTTTTAGCACATTTCACTTCATTAAAAAAAGTTGAAAAAGCAATTTATAAAGAGCTATTTTTAAATTCAATTGATGTGTTACGTGAAAGTGAAGAATTTACCACTTTCGATAATAAAAATAAACTCATCAGTTTGTATTTTACTTTTTTTGAAAACTTAACGCTCAACAGAGAATTTGTCATTGTTTCCCTAAAAGGATGTAAAAATCAAGTTCAATCTTTTTCAACATTATCAAGTTTAAAAAAGAGTTTCATACATTTTATTAATGATTTAAAACTTTCTGAAAGTAGTATTCCTCTTGAAGGTTTAGAAAATATTCAGCAAAAATTCATCAACCAGTCTTTGTGGTTTCAACTGTTTTTAACCATTAAATTTTGGTTGGATGACACCTCAGAATCTTTTGAAAAAACAGACATTTTTATCGAAAAATCAATCAATACCAGCTTCGAACTTTTAGAAAACAAATTCTTAAAAAATGCATTTGACCTTGGAAAGTTTGTCTACAAAGAAACCTTTCAAAAAAAAAGCTCAGTAAGCCATGAAAAAAGCCAGTAGTATTCCAATTTCAAAAATCCAACGTGCATCAAAGTTGGTAAAAACAGGTGCAAAAGTAGGGGTCAATTACCTTAAATATTATGGTGAAAAAATGGTAAGTTCGGAAGAAGATGCCAGAGAAAATCTCAACAAAAACAATGCTGAAGACATTTATGACAGTCTAAAAGACATGAAAGGAAGTCCCTTAAAAGTGGCGCAAATGCTTAGCATGGAAAAAAGTATTTTGCCAAGAGCGTATGTAGAAAAGTTTTCGTTGGCACAATTTTCTGTACCTCCACTTTCTGAGGCATTGGTGTTGAAAACATTCAAAAAAAGTTTTGGGAAATTTCCTTCAGAGACTTTCGATTCTTTTGACACAAAAGCATACAATGCAGCAAGTATTGGTCAGGTTCACAAAGCTGAAAAAGATGGCAAAAAATTAGCTGTAAAAATTCAATATCCTGGAGTTTCTGATAGCATCAAATCAGATTTGGCGTTATTGAAACCTTTTGTGATTAGAATGTTCAACATGAAAGGAAAAACGACTGATGAATACTTTTATGAAGTTCAAGACAAATTGCTTGAAGAAACAGATTATATATTAGAAGTTGCACAAGGAAAAGAAGTTGTTGAAGCTTGCAAAAACATTCCAAATCTTTTATTTCCTAACTATTACCAAGCATTATCATCCAAACAAATCATCACTATGGATTGGATGAATGGCATTCATTTGTCCGAATTTACAAATACAAATACCGATCAAAACGTTGCAAATAAATTAGGACAAGCTTTGTGGGATTTTTATATGTTTCAAATTCATAATTTGAAAAAAGTACATGCAGATCCACATCCTGGAAATTTTTTGGTCTCTAAAAAAGGGGAATTAATTGCCTTAGATTTTGGTTGTATGAAAACCATTCCATTGGATTTTTACAATCCATATTTTGAATTGGCTAAAGCAGAAACCTTATTAGATAAAACACTTTTTGAAGAAAAAATGTTTGAATTAGAAATTTTAAGAAAAGATGATAATAAAGAAGAATTAGATTTTTTTTCTGAAATGTTTCATGAAATGTTGGGTATTTTTTCAAAACCTTTTCATGAGGAAACGTTTGATTTTTCTGACGAAACTTTCTTTGGAAAAATAGCAGAATTTGGCGAACGATATTCAAAAAATACAGAGTTGCGTTCTTACAATGCCAGTAGAGGTTCCAAGCATTTTATATATATGAATCGTACTTTTTTTGGGCTTTATAACTTGATGTTTGATTTAAAAGCAAAGGACATTCAAATTAATAATTTCATCAATTTATAAAATCTTACTACTTTCGTAGAATAATCTTTAAAATTGGTACTCATTTATGCTGGTATTAGGAATTGCTGGAGGAACTGGAAGTGGTAAAACGACTGTTGTTAATCAAATTATCAAACATTTTCCTTCGGATCAAGTTTGTATAATTTCGCAAGATTCTTATTACAAAGCCACAGATAATTTATCTTATGAAGAACGTACAAAAATCAATTTTGATCATCCAAGAGCTATTGATTTTGAATTATTAGTACAGCATTTAAAAGACTTAAAATCGGGAAAAATCATTGAACAGCCTGTATATTCTTTTGTTACGCACAATAGAACCAAAGATACTATTCAAACGCATCCAAGAAAAGTGGTGATTGTAGAAGGAATTTTGATTTTCAATAATGAAGAATTGCGAAATTTATTTGATATCAAAATCTTTGTTCATGCAGATACTGACGAACGTTTGATTCGTAGAATTCGCAGAGATATTACTGAAAGAGGCAGAGATATTGACGAAGTTTTAAATCGCTATAAAGACACCTTAAAGCCTATGCATCAACAGTTTATAGAACCAACTAAGAATTTTGCGGACATCATTATTCCAAATGACAAATTCAATACGGTAGCTGTAGATATTGTGCGAACTGTGATAAACGAACGACTATAAAATGGGTTTTTTAAACAACATCAAAGGAAATAAATTTTATAAATTCTTTACAAATATTTTTGTAATGATTTTGATTCCTTTTATAATTTGGATGCTTTTTTTTGATGAAAATTCGTATTTAGTTCATAGAAAATTTGACAAAGAAATTGAAGATTTAGAAAGTTCTATCACTTTTTACAAAAACAAAATTGAAGAAGATAAAAACACCATAAAAAAATTGCAAGATTCATTAGAATTAGAACGATTTGCAAGAGAGCAATATTTGATGAAGAAAGAAAATGAAGAAATTTATTTGATTGAATTTGATACCATACAAAAAAAATGAGCACTTTTTTATTTGATGAATTTTCACCTGTTTCAGCAGTTGCTTGGAAGCAAAAAATTCAGGCAGATTTAAAAGGTGCTGATTATAACGAAACCTTACTTTGGAAAACTGACGAGGGCATCACAGTAAAACCATTTTACACCAAAGAAGACCAAACAAATCATCATATTAACCTTCCAAAAAAAGGATTTGACATTTGTCAAAGTGTGTTTATTGACAGCGAAAAAACGGCTAATTTTTTAGCTTTAGATGCTTTAAAAAGAGGCGCAATAGCAATTCATTTTAAAGCAACCAAACCTTTTGATTACAAAATAGTAATGGCGAATATTGATGTAAAATCAGTAGTCATTTACTTTCAATTTTCTTTTTTAGAGGATGATTTTCAAATTGAATTGTCACAATTTTGCAATTCAGAAAAGGTATTTTTTCAAACAGATATTATTGGCAATTTGGCCGAAAATGGCAATTGGTTTTTCACTCTAAATGAAGATCATAAAAGACTCAAAAACATCACAAATTCGTGTAAAAATTCCATTTCAGTTTCGTTGGATTTGTATCAAAATGCAGGTGCAACCATTTCACAACAATTAGGATATGCCTTAGCGCATGCAAACGAATATTTGCTTCTTTTTGGAAAAGACATTGCTAAAAACATCCATTTTTCATTTGCTGTTGGTAGTAATTATTTCTTTGAAATAGCCAAGTTACGAGCCTTCCGTATTTTATGGAAAAGTCTTTTAAACGAATACGGACTTCAAAACTATGAAGCACATATTTTTACGCAACCCAGTTTGCGAAACAAGACCATTTACGACTATAATGTAAATATGTTACGCACAACTTCTGAATGCATGAGTGCTATTTTAGGCGGTTCAAATACCATTTCAAATAGTGCTTATGATGCTATTTTTCATAAATCGAATGAATTTGGCGAACGAATTGCTAGAAATCAGTTGTTAATTTTACAACAAGAAAGTTACTTGCAAGAAGCCCAAAATTTTGCAGATGGTTCTTATTATATCGATTCCATAACTTCGCAATTGGCTGAAAAAGCATTGACCATTTTTAAACAAATTGAAAAAGGTGGTGGATTTTTAGATCAGCTAAAATCAGGAGTGATTCAGAAAAAAATTAAAGAAAGTGCTCAAAAAGAAGAAGCAGATTTCGTCAACAAAAAAATTGTTTTAGTGGGTACCAATTTGCAGCATAACAAAAATGATCGCATGAAAAATGAGCTGGAAATTTACCCTTTTATAAAACAGCGAAACATCAAAACGTTGATTACGCCCATTACTAGAAAAAGACTTTCAGAAAACATTGAAAAAGAAAGACTTGACAATGAATAGAAAAGACTTTTCAAATATCAAAATTTTAGAATCCAATGAGAGTTCCTCTTCTTTGGGGGGTTTGTTTGAGGGTTCACTTCACGAAAATTTTGCAGCAGGAATTGCACCCAATTTAAGAGGTCCTTATTCCACAATGTACGTGCAAAGACCCTGGACCATCAGACAATATGCTGGTTTTTCAACAGCCGAAGAAAGCAACGCTTTTTACAGAAGAAATTTAGCAGCAGGTCAAAAAGGATTGTCTGTTGCCTTTGATTTGGCAACACACAGAGGCTATGATTCTGATCACGAACGCGTGCAAGGTGATGTTGGAAAAGCAGGAGTTGCTATTGATTCAGTAGAAGATATGAAAGTGCTTTTTGATCAAATTCCACTAGATAAAATGTCGGTTTCAATGACTATGAATGGTGCTGTGTTACCCATTTTAGCTTTTTTTATTGTGGCTGCAGAAGAGCAAGGAGTTGCTATTGAACAACTCTCAGGAACCATTCAAAATGATATTTTAAAGGAGTTCATGGTGCGAAATACGTATATCTATCCTCCTACTCCCTCTATGAAAATCATAGCGGATATTTTTAGTTACACCAGTAAAAATATGCCTAAATTCAATTCGATTTCAATCTCTGGCTATCACATGCAAGAAGCAGGTGCAACTCCCGAAATTGAATTGGCATACACCCTTGCTGATGGCCTAGAATACATCCGTAAAGGTTTGGAAGCAGGCATGGATATTGACACCTTTGCACCAAGATTGTCCTTTTTTTGGGGAATTGGCATGGATCATTTCAAAGAAATTGCCAAGTTAAGAGCGGCAAGAATGTTGTGGGCGAAAATCGTAAAACAATTCCATCCAAAAGATGAAAAATCGTTAGCATTACGAACACATTCTCAAACAAGTGGTTGGAGTTTAACCGAGCAAGACCCTTTTAACAATGTTGCCAGAACCACAATTGAAGCCATGGCTGCCGTTTTTGGAGGAACACAAAGTTTGCACACAAATGCCTTGGACGAAGCCATTGCATTGCCTACCGATTTTTCTGCAAGAATTGCTAGAAACACCCAAATTTACTTACAACAAGAAACCCATATTACGAAAACAGTTGATCCTTGGGCAGGCAGTTATCATCTCGAAAAACTCACTGAAGATATTGCCAACAACGCTTGGGAATTGATCAATGAAGTAGAAGAATTGGGAGGCATGACCAAAGCCATTGAAAAAGGAATTCCTAAAATGCGCATTGAGGAAGCTGCTGCAAAGAAACAAGCAAAAATTGATAGTGCTCAAGATGTGATTGTAGGTGTCAACAAATTCCGATTAAAAGAAGAAGACCCAATTCATACCTTAGAAGTCGATAATGAAGCCGTTCGAAACTCTCAAATTGAACGTTTACAGCAATTAAAAGCCACTAGAAATTCGGTTGAAGTTCAAAAATTTTTAGAAGCTTTAACAACTGCTGCAAAAAACCAAACAGAAAATTTACTAGATTTGGCAGTAAAAGCTGCCAGAAACAGAGCTACTTTAGGTGAAATTTCGGATGCTTTAGAGGTTGTTTTTGGCAGACATAAAGCAACGCATAAAACCATATCTGGGGTGTATAGTAAAGAAATTAAAGACAACGCATTGTTTAAAAAAGCCGCTGAATTAGCAGATCGATTTGCTGAATTAGAAGGCAGACGTCCACGAATTATGATTGCAAAACTTGGACAAGATGGCCATGATAGAGGTGCAAAAGTTGTGGCAACTGGCTATGCTGATTTGGGCTTTGATGTAGATATTGGTCCATTATTTCAAACACCGCAAGAGGCTACCAAACAAGCCGTGGAAAACGATGTACATATTTTAGGCATTTCTTCGTTGGCTGCAGGTCATAAAACATTGGTTCCGCAAGTTATTGAAGAGCTAAAAAAATACGGACGCGAAGATATTATGGTCATTGTAGGTGGTGTGATTCCTGCGCAAGATTATCAGTTTTTGTTTGATGCTGGTGCTGTAGGGGTTTTTGGTCCTGGAACAAAAATAGCACAAGCCGCCATTGATTTATTGACGATTTTGATTGATAGTGTATCAGAATAAAAAACATTCACAATTTATATGTAATGAATAAAATTTCCCTTTTTACCAGTATTATTATTTTCTCTCTTCAAACTATAAAAGCTCAAAATGAAACTTTTACACTAACTGTTGAAGTTTTTGGACTTAAAAACAATACCGGAAAAGTTTTTTTAGCCATATTCGATAATGAAGAAACATTCTTAAAAACAAACAAAGAAGTAAATGGAAGGAGTGTTATTATTGAAAATAACAAAGCCATGGCTCAGTTCAAGGGATTGAAAAAAGGCGAATATGCCCTTTCATTATTTCATGATAAAAACAACAACAATAAATTGGATAAAAATTTAATTGGAATTCCGAAAGAGCCTTATGCTTTTTCAAATAATGCTACTGGTCTTATTGGACCACCAAGTTTTAAAGACTCAAAAATTAGTTTGAACGCTGATAAAACTATTGCTATAAAACTTAATTAATATCCTAAAATTCAAAAAGATAATTGTATAATTTTTGAATTTATTGTTGATATTAACCCAAAATCTTTTGAATGAGGTTTTGCTTGGCAACCTCATCATCTCCAAACAACCATTGCAACACATTATCTTCCCAAATTTGATTTTTTTCAGTTTCGGTAATGATGTTTTTTTCAATGGCCAAATCCAATATTTTTCCTGGATACGAAGACTGCGCATCGCTTTCCATTTCGCCCAAAGGATATGGATCATCTAAGCCCATCAACACCTGTTTTGTTCCTTGTCTTTTAAACATTAAACTGAGTGAATCTGTATCGTGCACTAAGGTGTCAAAGAAAATATTTGGATGACCCACTGCTTTTCTTGGATGGTACTTTCCTTCAAATAAATCGGGTCTGCCATCAAAACCTTGAATACGTCTTCCTAAATTCATTTGAGCCAATTGACCTCCGTGTGCAAAGCAGGTTCTGATGTTTGGATAGCGTTCTTGCATGCCATTTAATGTATAAAAATGATAGGCATCACCACATTGAGCCAGCATCCAAATGAGGTGAAAACGCCAATTAGAATTCTCTAATTTGATCATTTTATCACCATCATAAGGATGAATTTCGATGGCTAATTTGTACTTGTCAGCCAACTCAAAAATTCGGTCATTTTCTTCATCAAAAATACTTCGCCATTGACCAATAGAATCCATAAAATGCGTAGGCAAACACAATACTTTTAAGTCCAATTCTTCTACACAACGTTGCATTTCATACAATGCCCCATAAATAAAACCAGGGTGAATTACAAAACCACAAGTGAATTTATTGGGATGGTTTTTTTGCACTTTTGCATTGAAATCATTCTGAAAACGCAATGCTTTTTTCATTTCTTCCAGCCGCAAACCATTGCCATACAATTGTGATAAATTCAATACCACAGCATGATCAATTTTGTTGCGTTCCATCCATTTTAGTTTTTCATCTAAGAAAAAACTGGAGTCAGTAACAGGACGTTTCCAACCTTTTTGAAACATGTGTTTGCGTTCATCATCCACCCAAAAAATTTCTTTCTCTTTCATAAACTGAGGAATTTCTTCAGGATATGGCAATAAATGAGAATGTCCGTTAATGCGAAATTTTCGTCTCATTTTTATACTTTATTAGGTGCTTCCATAATTGTCCCGCAGTTATTGCAGGTACATTTTTCAACATCAGAGTAATACTTATCAAAAATAATGGGCATGTCCGTTTCAATATTGTCTAAAGAAAATTCTTCTCTGTACAATTGATTTCCACAGTTTTCACAATACCATTCTAAGGCATCTAACATACTTTCTGAACGCGGATATTCAATAACCAAACCAACCGTATTGGCTTTTCTTTG
>JANREL010000080.1 GCA_030758355.1 Polaribacter sp. | reverse complement strand
GCCTTTTTCCATTCCCTCTTCCATCAATTTAGACAAACCTTGTTGCTTTTTAATCAAATCTGGTAAACTAAATTCTGATGATTTTCCGTTTTTTCCTTGCTTCATTTGCATGGACACATTCTGTTTCATATTATTCAGAACATTGCTTAAATAATCGGATAAATTATTTGTAGCGGTCATTACATATCGTTGATTAGATATTCCTTGAGAGAATCGATTTTCGGTAAAATTATCTAACGATTGGTCTAAATTATAATGGGCTGTTGACAAATCATTTTGAATTTTAGTAGAAATTGTTGGAACTCTCATAGAAAGCACGTACAAACTATCGTCAATATGTTCAAAGTATTTTTTAATTTCATTTTGCTTTTTCAACTCTTTTCCAAAGTCGGGATGTGTAGTGGAGATTTGATTGAACTTTTTCATCAAACTTTCTTGTTCTAATGAAAAAAGCACTAAATTTTCCAAAATTTTTCGCAAATCATCCATGTTTTCTTCCATAGATTCTCCTTCCATTTCCATCATGGATTTTTGCATTTTATCGCTCATTTCTTTCATTTTTTGAGCACCTTTCTGTTGATTTTTCTTTGCTTTTGATGATTCCTTTTTTTCTAAATTTTCTTGTGCATTTTGTAATTCCTCATTGATTTTTTCAGTCTCCTCTTCAACATCAGGCAATTCCATTGGATCTTTTAATTTCTCATTGTCTTTCTTAACCTCATCTAGTTCTTTTTCAATATCCTGAAATTCTTTATTAATCTCTTTTTGTTTAGAATTCACATTTGTAGAATCTTTAGCAATTGCTTCTTGTTTTTTTGATAATTCATCTACTTTTGATGCAATTTGCATTGTTTTTTGTTCCACATAAAAACGTTTTACTAACTCCAACGTTTTCTCCAAACTTCGTTGTTGTTGTTTATTTTGTTGTGCCAATTCTTTGGCTTTTTCAACCAAATCTTCTTTGTTTAGTTTTTCAGCCATTTTTTGAATTTCATCTAATAATTTTTGTTGCTTTTCGGAGTTTTTTAATTCTTGAATGCGTTCTTTTAGGGCTTCTTTTTTATCTTGAAGAGATTGATTTTGTTCCTTTTTTTCATCTAAATTTTCTTGCAACTTGTTAGTTTGACGTTGCATCATTTCTTTGTATTGCTCTTGACGTTTGATAAAATTTTCAATCTTTTTTTGATCAGTCCAGTTCGAATTCTTTTTTTGTTGCAAATCTTGCTGTAAAGATTCAATTTGTTTTTGCTCCTTTTTTTGAGTTTGAACAGCATTTTCTAAATTTTGAATCGTATTTTTTTGTTCTTTTAACAATTCTTCTTCAATTTCATCTGACGATTTTTGTCGATATTGAAAGACTCTTGATGTGGATTTTTTGGATCCATTTACACCATCATTATCAAAAATTTGAAAAAACAATTCGTAATTTTTGCCTACAGTCAAAGAGATTCCTTTTGGGAATTGATAAAAAAATGTTTGTATATTATCAAAACCAATAGGAATATCAACCGTTTTTTTGTCTTGTGAATTTGATTCATCACAATACACCAATTGTAATTTTTTAAATCCATGATCATCAGAAATTTGTCCAGCAAATTGGGCCGTTCCACGTGATATGCTATCAATATTTGAGACAACAGAAATTGTTGGATACTCATCAGGAATGACATTTACAGAAAATTGAAGGTTTTCAAAATCCGATAAATTTTTGTTTGAGGAAGAAATTTGATAATAGAAGGGTTTTAAAATTTTCTTAGAAAACTGAAACTTATCTGAGGTCACTTTACTAAAATTACCACGTTGATCATTTTCTATAAATGATATTTTTTCAGCATTAGATGTAGTTACTTTCCAAACAATACTCGTTCCTTCAGGAACGACAAAATTTCCAGCATTTTGGATGGTTTCATTCCTTTTTCCTAAATAAACTGGGTAGATAATATCCAATAAAATATTATTGATAATTGGGGCGTTAATTACTTCAATTTGGTATCTATTTGATTCAACTCCATTTGCTTCGACTTGAAAATTGATATTTTCTTGTACAGCAGAAAAAGTATAGGTAAAAGTATCAGATCCAGTTTGTTGCATAAAATATTGTTGGTTATTGAAAACAATTTTTACCTCATCAGGCAACAAAGAACCCACAATTTTAAAAGCAACTGTTACATCATTTCCCTGAACAACTTGAAGTTTATTTGAAATTAACAAAAAAGAAAATGGAGTTGGTGGTAAATAGGTTGTTTTGTAGTTTACAACTCGTTCTAGACTTTTAGTCAATGCGCCATTTGTGCCAGAAATAGAACTCAAAAACCAAATAAAAATAGGAATTAATCCATATTTTAAATACTTTTTATTTTTCGAATAATCAATCGCTTTTACAAAAGGAATGGGTTGCAAAGAAGCCGATTTTTGATTGATACTTGCCAACAATAAATCTGATTGACTGGATTGTTGTTTTAGCTGTAAAATATTAAGCAATTTGTCTCCTACCTCTGGAAAGTGACGTCCAATAATTTTCGACGATTCTTCAAAAGAAATGCCTTTTTGTAAACCAACAATTTTAAAAACAGGAAATAAAATGAATTTGGTAAGTAACAAAAGTTCTACAAAAATAAAAATCCAAAACAGTATAGTTCTTGATAATGGTTTTAGCCACAAAAAATATTCAATAAAAAGTATAAAAAACAAGTAAATAATCCCAAAAGAAAGGAATAAAATACTGCCTCTAATCAATTCATTGGTATAGAATTTTAGAGAAAATTGGTGAAGTTTTTGGGTTATTTTGGGAAACTCATTCATAATTAACCCATAAAAATACAGTATTTGAAAGAAAATGCCATCAAATATTTGTTAAAAGCGATTTTGATTTTTTTTGATTTTATCTCGTGTGTAAAAAAAGTATCTTTGTAACACAAAAAAAATCACATGAATTCAACTGTTCGCGTTCGTTTTGCGCCAAGTCCAACAGGCCCTTTACACATTGGTGGCGTAAGAACTGCCTTATATAATTACCTTTTTGCTAAGAAAAATAACGGCACTTTTATTCTAAGAATTGAAGATACAGACCAAACACGTTATGTGGCAAATGCTGAAAAATACATCATAGATTCCTTAAATTGGTGTAACATTCCGTTTGATGAAGGTCCAGGAAAAAACGAAAAATTTGGTCCTTATAGACAATCAGAACGCAAAGAAATCTATAAAAAATATGCTGAAATTCTTCTTGAAAAAGGATGGGCATATTATGCTTTTGATACTGCTGAATCGTTGGATTTTTTAAGAAAAGAACATGAAGAGAATGGGAAAACATTTATTTATAATTGGCACAATAGAACCAAAGGAAAATTAATAAATTCCTTGATTTTGACTGAAGAAGAAGTTCAAAAAAAAATTCAGAATGGTGATGATTTTGTGATTCGTTTCAAATCTCCTCAAGATGAAATTTTGGAAATGGAAGATGAAATCAGAGGAAAAATCAGCATTGATACCAATACTTTAGATGACAAAGTGTTGTTTAAATCTGATGGAATGCCAACCTATCATTTGGCAAATATTGTAGATGATCATTTGATGGAAATCACGCACGTAATTCGTGGTGAAGAATGGCTTCCTTCGATGGCTTTGCACATACTTTTATACAGAGCATTTGATTGGAAAGCGCCAAAATTTGCGCATTTACCACTAATTTTAAAACCTGTTGGAAAAGGGAAATTAAGCAAACGTGACGGCGATCAATTAGGATTTCCTGTATTCCCTTTGGCTTACAAAAATGATGAAACTGGAGACGTTTCTAGAGGTTACAAAGAAGATGGATTTTTCGAAGATGGATTTATAAATATGTTGGCTCTTTTAGGCTGGAATCCTGGAACTGAACAAGAAATTTTTTCTTTGTCAGAATTAATTCAAGTATTTGATTTAAAAAGAGTGAGTAAGTCTGGGGCTAAATTCAATCCTGATAAAACAAAATGGTTCAATCAACAATACATGCAACAAAAATCTGTTGTTGAATTGACAAATTTATACAAACCAATCTTAAAAGAAAAAGGAATTGAAAGGGACAAAAATATGATTGAAAAAGTAGTCTCATTAGTCAAAGAACGGGCAGTTTTTGTGGCTGATTTTTGGGAATTATCAAATTTCTTTTTTGAAGCACCCACAACTTTTGATGAAAAAGCGGTTGCAAAAAATTGGAAAGAAGACACCTCATCAATTATGAAACAATTATTGAATGTAATCATAAAAATTGATGATTTTTCATCTCAAAATACAGAAGTAATTATCAAAGATTGGATTACTAAAAACGAAATTGGTTTTGGAAAAGTAATGCAACCTTTGCGTTTGAGTTTGGTTGGCGAAATGAAAGGACCTCACTTGTTTGATATTATGGAAATCATTGGAAAACAAGAAACTATTCAAAGAATTGAATCCGCAATTAAAAAATTTTAACTTATGAAAAAAATCGTATTTCTACTATCAATCATGACTTTTTGCAGTGTAAATGCACAATTTATGAATGGAGGATTGCAGAATCAACGTCAAAGACAAATGATGCAAACTCCCGAAAAAGCTCCTGAGCCAAACTTTGATGTAGATCAATACTTAGGAATTGTAGTGTATGATATCGAAAAAACGGCGAAAAAATCGAGTATAAAACTAGATTCTGAAGAGGGAAAATCATTGTCAAAAATTTTAACGCAATACAATAATAAAATCAAACAAATCCGAAGAATCAATTCGTTTACCTTGAATAGTTCAAAAGAAATGGTGGAAAATTTTCAAAGAGCTGTGATTAAAAACAGAGATTATTCCAATCAAATAGAAGTTCAAAAAAAATTGGCTGAAGATTTGAAGCCAATTTCAGAAGCAATGAAAACGGAAGACCAAAAATTGAATGAAGAAATCAAAAAAATCCTTTCTGAAAAACAATATCAAAAGTGGCTGAAATTCAACAAAAGTTTGAATAAAACTTTTTCTGAAGAAAAATAGCTTCCTTTTTTTACTAACATCAAAAAAACCTGATAATAATTTATCAGGTTTTTTTGTAACACCTGAAAAAAAATTACGTCAAATAAATCGTATATTTACGAATAATCAATTTCATAAAAAAACCATTATGTTACCTATCCCATTTATTATCATCGTTCTTGTTGTTCTTATCGTTTTTGCTTCTTACTTCATTGTAAAACAACAAACAGCCGTAATTATTGAAACTTTTGGAAAATTTACGAGTATTCGTCATTCTGGATTTCATCTAAAAATTCCAGGAGTACAACGAATTGCTGGAAGATTAAGCCTAAAAATTCAACAATTAGATGTAATTATCGAAACTAAAACGCTAGATGATGTTTTTGTAAAACTAAAAGTTTCTGTTCAATACAAAGTGATTAAAGAAAAAGTGTATGACGCTTTTTACAAACTAGATTATCCTCATGACCAAATAACTTCTTATGTTTTTGATGTGGTAAGAGCTGAAGTTCCAAAGATGAAATTGGACGATGTTTTTGTGAAAAAAGACTATATTGCTATTGCTGTAAAGTCAGAATTGAATGACGCTATGATGGAGTATGGCTATGATATTATCAAAACTTTAGTGACTGACATTGATCCTGATGCACAAGTAAAGGCTGCAATGAACAGAATTAATGCTGCTGATAGAGAAAAAACTGCGGCACAATATGAAGGTGATGCACAACGAATTTTAATTGTAGAAAGAGCTAAAGCTGAAGCTGAAAGTAAGCGTTTACAAGGTCAAGGAATTGCAGATCAAAGAAGAGAAATTGCTCGTGGTTTAGAGGAGTCTGTCGAGGTTTTAAATAGAGTTGGTATCAATAGCCAAGAAGCATCAGCTTTAATTGTGGTGACACAACATTATGATACGTTACAATCATTAGGAGAGCAAACTAATAGTAATTTAATTTTATT
>JANREL010000079.1 GCA_030758355.1 Polaribacter sp. | reverse complement strand
TACTTTCTGAACGCGGATATTCAATAACCAAACCAACCGTATTGGCTTTTCTTTGTGGTGAGTGAGGCACTTTTGCAGGTAATAAATAAATATCACCTTCATTAATTTCAACATCAATCATGTTGCCTTTATCATCAATAATTTTTAAAATCATGTCTCCTTCCACTTGATAGAAAAATTCGGGAGTTTCATTATAATGATAATCTTTGCGGTTGTTTGGACCGCCAACAACCATGACAACATATTCGCCATTTTCCCACACTTGTTTGTTTCCAACAGGAGGTTTTAACAAATGACGATGTTCATCAATCCATTTTTTAAAATTTAAAGGTTTTACTAAATTGCTCATATATTTTGGATATTAAAATTAAGATACAAGATACAAGATTTCCAATCAGTGTCTTTACTCTTTTATCTTTGTTCTTTTTTCTTGTTAATTTACAAACTTTTCGTTCTTCCACCATCCACAGGAACATTAATTCCGTTGATAAAACTTGCTTTTTCACTTGCTAAAAAAACAATGGCATTGGCAACTTCTTGGGGTTTTGCAAAACGTTTTGCTGGAGCTGAATTTTTCATCGCTTGCGCAACCTCATCAAATGATTTTCCTGTTTTTTCAGCTTTGTTGTTTAGTATTTGATTCAAACGTTCCGTTTGTGTTGCGCCAGGCAATACATTATTTACGGTAATTCCGAATTCACCCAATTCATTTGCTAATGTTTTTGACCAATTGGCAACTGCACCACGAATCGTGTTTGAAACTCCTAAACCATCTAAAGGTTGCTTTACAGAAGTGGAAATCACATTGATAATTCGCCCAAAACATTGTGTTTTCATAAAAGGCACTAAAGCCTGAACCAAAATATGATTGCATTTTAAATGTTGCGTAAACGCACTTTCAAACTCTTCAATTTTAGCGTCAAAAATTGGACCACCTGCTGGACCTCCAGTATTATTCACCAAAATATGAAAGTGTAAATCTGCATTTTCTAAGACTTTTTTCAATTCAATTGGATTTGAAAAATCTGCCACTAAATAACTATAGCGCTGTTCTCGACTGCGCTCGAACTGACACGCATTTAGCTCTGCTAAAACTGCTTGTAATTTTTCTTCGTTTCTAGCAATTAAGGTAACGTTTGCACCTTCTTCTGCTAATAAAAAGGCGGTTGCTTTTCCAATACCTTGTGTACTTCCGCACACTAGTGCGTTTTTGTTTTTTAATTGTAAATTCATAAGCCCATCCCTAGCCCTTCCCAAAGGGAAGGGAATTAATACGTGTTAGTAATTCTGATTTTATTTTTATAATTTTTATTATTTTTATTTTTCGCCATAACAGTTTCTTCCCTTTGGGAAGATTAAGATGGGCTTTCATATTGAATACAAATATTCTTTGGTTCCGTAAAAAAGCGCAAGGCTTCAAAACCACCTTCACGTCCTACTCCACTATCCTTTGCACCTCCAAATGGTGTTCTTAAATCGCGCAACATCCAAGTATTTACCCAAACAATTCCTGCTTGTAATTGTTTAGAAAACTGCATGGTTCTGTTTAAATTATTCGTCCATAAGGTCGCTGACAATCCGTATTTTACATCGTTTGCTAAAAATAAGGCTTCTTCATCAGTTTTAAAAGACATCAAGGTTACAACAGGTCCGAAAATTTCTTCTTGATTTAATCTGCAATTATTATCAGAAACTTCAATAATTGTGGGTTGTAAATAATAGCCGTTTTCGAAGTTCTTGACTGTGACGCTGTCACCTCCAAAAAGAATTTTTCCTCCTTCATTTTCAGCGATATCAATATAACTTTTTACTTTTTGTAAATGTGCTGCGGATACTAATGCTCCTATATTTGTATCCAAACTTGAAGGATTTCCAACTTTTAATTCAGAAACTTTTTGAATGAAATCGAATTTAAACTTTTCATAAATAGATTCTTCCACCAAAATTCGACTTCCGCACAAACAAATTTGACCTTGATTTGAAAATGATGAACGCACAGTTGTTGTTAACATTTTGTCATAATCACCATCTGCAAAAATGATATTTGGATTCTTTCCTCCTAATTCTAAAGAGAGTTTCTTAAACATTGGCGCTGCAATTTTAGCAATTTGAGCGCCTGTTTTTGTGCCACCAGTAAATGAAATCGCTTTGATTTTTGGATGTGTAACAATAGCTTGTCCTGTTGATGTTCCTAAACCATGAACTATATTCAACACGCCTTTTGGGAGGCCAGCTTCATTACAAATTTCCCCTAATAAATACGCTGTCATTGGTGTAATTTCACTTGGTTTTGCCACTAGGCAATTCCCTGCAGCAATTGCAGGAGCAATTTTCCATGTAAATAAATACAAAGGTAAGTTCCAAGGAGAGATGCAACCTACAACCCCAATTGGTTGGCGTAAGGTAAAATTCATCGCATTAAAACCTACACTTTCATGGCTTTCCGATGAAAATTGCGTAATCGCATTGGCGAAAAACTGAAAATTACTTGCCGCTCTTGGAATATCAACTTGTTTTGCTAGAAGGATTGGTTTTCCATTATCTTTGCTCTCTGCTGCTGCTAAAAAATCAATTTTCTGTAAAATTAAATCGGCAATTTTTGACAAGATATTACTTCTTTCCTCTAAAGTGGTGTTGCTCCAACTTAGAAAAGCTTTTGCTGCAGCTTGGTATGCGTTTTCTACATCATCTTGAGTTGAATTCGGAATTTGTCCATAAATTTCTCCATTTGATGGATTATAATTATCCAGCCAATTATCTTGAGTTGGATTTACAAATTCGCCATTGATGTAGTTTTTAATGGTCATCATTTTACTCATTAACTCCATTCTTCTTATACGCAATCGCTTTAATTTCCACAACCAAATCAGGATGTGGCAACTGATGCACTGCAACTGTGGTTCTTGCAGGTCCAGTTTCTTTATTAAAAAACTCTGCATAAGCTCTGTTGTAATCCGAAAAATCGTTCATATTTACCAAAAATGTAGAAACCTCAACAAGATCTTTTAAACTGGCGCCAACAACTTTTAAATTGTTGTCAATATTTTGTAAAACTTCTTTAGTTTGAATGTAAGCATTCAATTTTTTAGTACCCATTTCATCAATGATTTCAACTCCAGCAATAGAATTATCTGCTCTCCTAGAACTTGTTCCTGATACAAAAATAAAATCTCCTACCACTTTTACGTTTGGATATGCGCCTCTTGGAGTTACTTTTTTTTCTGTCATATTTTCTGTAATTTATAATTTTGCAATGGAATCTTCCTTTAAAATTTCTCCCGTTTCTGTCATTATTTTGTCTAAAATAATCTTTAATTCGTCTCTAGTCATATTTTGATGCGTCTGAACGGTTTCTCCTGCAATTAAATTTAATAACGCTTTGTCTTGAGCTCTTCCTTTTTTCATAGCTTCCTCATAACCAATATGTTCGTTAAAAGTAACTAATGAATATTTTGAAAAATAGTGTGCTGGAAAATGCTTTTCTAAATCCATTTCAATCTTTCTTTTTTCCTTAAACATTGAATTTGCCACATGATCTCGCATTTCATAAAAATTATCAATTGCTAAATCTGCAATAGCATCTGTGTCTTTTTTTCTAGCTTTTTGATAGGTTTTAAAAACCGAATTCCAATCTTCAATTTCTCGATTGCACTCGAAATGGTTTAAAATCTCATCTAATACAAAAACATCTTCAAAAGAAGCGTTCATTCCTTGACCATAAAAAGGCACAATGGCATGTGCAGCATCACCCAACAAAAGAGTATTTTTATAAAACCAAGGCGAACATTTGATGGTTCCTAATGGTCCTGTTGGATTGCTAGTGAATTCTTCTAAAATGTTAGGAATTAATGCCAAAGCATCAGGAAATTCATTTTCAAAAAATTTGGTAATAGTTTCTTCAGTTGTTAAATTATTGAAATGAAATTCGCCCTCATCATAACTTAAAAAAAGCGTCACTGTAAAACTTCCATCCATATTTGGCAAGGCAATCAACATAAAATCACCTCTTGGCCAAATGTGTAAATAGTTTTTGCTAATTTGATGATTGCCAATTGAATCTGAGGGAATTTCTAATTCTTTGTAACCATGATTCAAATAGTTTTGCGAATAACTAAACAAGAAGTTTCGCTCAGAAATGTAACTTTTTCTCAACACAGAACCTGCACCATCTGTTCCAAAAATAACATCAGAAGAAATAGAATATTCTTTACTTGTTATTTCATCAATGAAAAAAACAGTGTTATTTTCAATATCCACTTTTTCACATTTTTGATTGAAATAAATCGTAACATTTTCATGCTTTTCAGCTTCATCTAACAACATTGCATTCAAATCTCCTCTAGAAACCGAATTGATATATTCTCCTTCTCTGCCGGAATAATTTGATGCAAAAGTATTTCCAAGGGAATCATGCATCAATCTTCCTTTCATGGGAATGCAAATTTTCCTAGCTTTTTCCTCAACTCCACACAATCGCAAAGCTTTCAAACCTCTATCAGACAGGGCTAAATTGATGGAGCGACCAGCAGAAATAGCTACTTTTCGCAAATCAGGTCTGCTCTCATAAACGGCTACTTTATAGCCTCTTTGTGCGAGTCTTAATGCCAATAATGAGCCACATAAACCAGCTCCAATAATTAAAATATTTTCGTTTTTATTCTCCATTCATAAGTTTTTTAAAAACAGAAACCATTTGATATACCTCTTCAAAAGAATTATACATTGGCACAGGCGCACAACGAATTACATCTGGTTCTCGCCAGTCCGTAATAATGTGATGTTGAGATAATTTTTTATGCAAACTTTTATCTGCATTTTTTACTTGTATTGAAATTTGACATCCTCTTTCTGATGGATTTTTTGGTGTAATTATTTTGATTTTATCCGAGTCTATTTGATGAAGTAAAAACTCCATAAAACCTGTCAACTTAATTGATTTTTCTCTGAGTAAATCCATTCCGATTTTGTCAAAAATATCCAAAGAAGCTTTGATGGCTGCCATAGATAAAATTGGGGGGTTTGACAATTGCCAACCTTCTGCACCATGCAACACATCAAAGGGTTGTCGCATATTAAAACGGGTTTTTTTATTGTGATTCCACCAACCTGCGAAACGTGGTAAATCATTTTTGTATGCATGCTTTTCGTGAATAAAAATGCCGCCCAAACTTCCTGGACCTGAATTCAAATATTTATAAGTACACCAAGCTGAAAAATCAACATTGGAATCATGCAAATTGGGTTGAATATTTCCAGCGCCATGTGCTAAATCTATCCCAACAAAACAGTTTTTTGAATGTCCAATAGCTGCAATTTTTTTCAAATCTAAAAATTGTCCAGTATAATAATTCAATCCTCCAATCAACAATAAAGCGATTTCATCTCCTTGTTTTTGAATGATTTGCTCTAAATCTTCTATACGTAATAAGGTTTCTCCATTTCTGGGTTTCCATTCTACTAAACTTTCTTCTGGGTCAAAACCATGAAATTTTAATTGCGATTCTACAGCATATCTGTCAGATGGAAAAGCATCACTTTCTATCAGAATTTTGTATTTGGTTTTTGTGGGTCTGTAAAAGGAAACCATCAACAAGTGCAAATTGACAGTAAGCGTATTTGCAACGGTAACTTCAATGGGTTTTGCACCAACAATTTTTGCCATTTTTACAGACAAATCTTCATGATAATTCAACCAAGGATTTTTGGCTTCAAAATGACCTTCTACTCCTAAATTTGCCCAATCATCCAATTCTTGTGTTATATATTTTTGTGTCGTTTTTGGTTGCAAACCCAATGAATTTCCTGTAAAATAACCCCATTCTTTTCCTTTTGTGTCTTTAGGAATGTGGAATTCATTTCTTAAAAAAGTCAACGAATCTTCTTGGTCTAACTGTTTGGCAAATGCCAAAGAATTTTGATATTGCATGAAATTAATTG
>JANREL010000078.1 GCA_030758355.1 Polaribacter sp. | reverse complement strand
TGAGGGTAATTCGTAAAGTGAAATACAATTAGATAAAATCTAAAGAATTGAATTTTTGTTGTAAAATTTGTTCATCATTTACAGCGAACCAATTTTGTAAAATACTGGCATAAATCGTTCTAAAATCAACAGTATATTTCAAATCTCCATTGGAATCTAAATCAGACAAACTCGCTAAATCATTGTAAAAACCTTGTTTTTTCAGTTGATTTCCAATGATAAAAACGTTGCTTGCAGCGCCATGATCTGTGCCATTTCCAGCATTTTCTTTAACACGTCTTCCAAATTCAGAGAAAGTTACTATTAAAGTATCATTAAAAGTTCCTTGTTTTTTTAGATCATTTACAAAAGCTTCTATGCTTGTTGCATAAACATCCAACAATCTTTTTTGTGAATTCAATTGATTTGCATGTGTGTCAAATCCGCCAAGAGAAGAGAAAAATACGCGAGTTTCCAAGCCAGAATTGATCAATTTTGCAGTTGTTTTTAATTGATTTGCGAATTGATTGTTAGGATATGTTGTGTTGTTTGAAGCAATGTTATTTTTTTCAAAAATGTATTTTGAGGATGATTTTGCATCAATCATTGTTTTGTATAAATAGCCTAAATTGTGTTCGCTTAAATGTTCATCATTGTAATGATTCAAAACACTTTTAAAATATGGATCTTGTGATAATTTGAATAAATTCGTAGGATTTTGAGTCGCAATTCCGTTGATATTTTCGCCTTTCATCAACAAAGACAAACTATCATCAATCTCTATGGCATTGTAAGCATTTGATCCATGTGCATCCAAATATCTTCCAACCCAACCAGTTTGCCAATATTGATTAGAATTACTGGCAGTTTGCCAAATATCTGTAGATCGAAAGTGTGAACGATCTGGATTTGGATACCCAACATTATTGATGACCGTTAAATTTCCTTGATCATATAAATTTTTCAATGGTAATAAACTCGAATGAAATCCTAAAGAATCAGAAACGGGAATCAAATCGTTTTTTTGCAAGGCAATTTTTGGTCTACTTCTGTAATAATCGTCATTTGTAAACGGAACAATGGTGTTTAATCCATCATTTCCTCCTGCTAATTGTATCATTACCAAACGCTTATAGCCAAAGTTGTTTGGGTGGGAATTTTCAAAAGCTTTTAAGAATCCTGGAATAAAAAATAAGCTACTAGCTAGTGTAGATTGTTTTAAAAAATCTCTTCTTTTCATATGTGAAAATTATATTTTTTATCGGTCACATATGCAATCGACTTTTTATTCAATGGTGTTTGCTTGCGCAAACTTTTTTTTATTGTCGATTTCATATTAACAAATTTGATATTCTGGGAGTGACATTAATTGAATGCAAAATTCTCTTTTAGAACTTTTTATAAGATGACTCAAATAGGTTTCAGTTCCTTCATTGGGAGCAGTGATTAAAAAGAGCGATTTCATTTCATCAAAAGAGGTGTTTTTAAAACTTTCTTCAAAAAAATCCCAGTCAACAGTTACTTTCGCAAAGTCTTTTTGATTTTTGTTGGAAGCGTGATATTTTTCAAATGAATCCTCAAATTCTCCTTTTTCTTTGATTGAAATCTCGGCATTTGAGAGTAAAATAGAAGGTAATTTCAATCGTAAAATAATCGTATTGCTATCAATCCAATTTTTTCCACCTTTCCATCCTGCAACATTTGGAGGGTCTAAAAGCACCTGACCAAGTAAACGTTGAATTTTTTGAACATCTTTTGTATCCTGAAATGAAAAAGGAACCATTTTTTGCATTCCAACTAAAAGTTCTATGGGCGATTTAATTTTAGTTCCAATATGTTCAGCATCATAAAGCCAATCTTTTAAAAACAAGAATTTCATGAGTTTTTCGATATTATAATCTTTGTAAAAAACGGTGGTTAGTTCATCTAAATGATTTTCATTGACTTTGTCATTTACAAAATAACGATATATTTTTTCGCAAATAAAACGAGCACATTGTTGTTGTTTTAAAATAATATCAATGATGTCATCACCTGTAAAATTGCCAGTTTCGTCAAAAAAAGTTTTTAAACCTTCATCATGATGATATTTTGCGATAGTAAATGCACCATCAAAATTATAACTATAACCTGTAAAAGCTCTTGCACTTTCCTTGACCTCTTTTTCAGAATAATTTCCAACACCCAAAGTAAAAAGCTCCATGAGTTCTCTTGCGAAATTTTCATTGGGTTGTTTTTTTCTATTTTGTCTGGAGTTAAGGTAATTCAACATTGCAGGCTCTTTAGAAATTTCTTTTACGAAATCGCCAAAATTACCAAGTGCATTTTTTCTAAGCGTGTTATTATATTGTTGAACAAAATAGATATTTTGATTTTTACACACAAAATGATTTGCCCAAAACAAGGTCATTTTTTCTCTTAAAAGCGTTTCAGAATTTGCTAAACGTTCAATCCAAAGTTTGTTATAATCTCTGATTTTTTCGTTGCTTTTTCGTTGAAACTCCATTGAATTGGCTTTGTCTTTCATGTATTCTTGAGTGTAAATAGAAAAATCAGAAAGGTCCATTTCCAATGGCTGAAAAGTACTTGTAGTGAATAAGAAATCAACAACTTTTTTTCTATTTTTTTTTGATAAATCATTGGCAAGTTGAGGAGTAACCCCAAAACCTGCTCTTAAAAATAAATGTTGAAGTTGTTTTGTTTTCATGATGCTTAGACTATAAAAAGGGTAAAACGTTTAAATCATCCATAATTGTATGGATGATTTAATATTTTACTTAAAGCAAAGCATTTACAAATCAAATTTTATCCCTTGTGCTAATGGCAATTCAGTGGTATAATTGATGGTATTTGTTTGTCTTCTCATATATATCTTCCAAGCATCTGAACCAGATTCACGACCTCCACCAGTTTCTTTTTCACCACCAAAAGCACCTCCAATTTCAGCTCCAGAAGTGCCAATATTTACATTCGCTATTCCACAATCTGAACCATTTACAGATAAAAATGCTTCAGCTTCTCGTAAATTATTTGTCATAATTGCAGATGATAAGCCTTGCGCAACTCCGTTTTGAATTTCAATCGCGTTCATTATGTCTCCTGAATATTTTATCAAGTATAAAATTGGCGCGAAAGTTTCGTGCTGAACAATTGTAAATGAATTGTCAGCAGCTGCAATCGCAGGTTTTACGTAACAACCACTTTCATATCCTTTTCCTGATAAAACCCCACCTTCAACTACTATTTTCCCTCCTTCTTCAACCACTTTTTGAATGGCATTTTCATACATATTTACAGCTTGTTTATCAATCAAAGGACCCACATGATTTTGTTCATCCAATGGATTTCCAATACGCAATTGTTGATATGCTTTTGTCAACGCTTCTGTTACTTTCTCAAAAATTGATTCATGAATTATCAATCTTCTAGTGGATGTACAACGTTGGCCAGCTGTTCCTACAGCACCAAATACAGCTCCAATTACAGTCATTTTAATGTCAGCATCTGGGGTTACAATGATGGCATTGTTCCCACCTAATTCTAACAAAGATTTTCCCAAACGTCCTGCAACTTCTTTGGCAACAATTTTTCCCATTTTGGTGCTTCCTGTTGCTGAAATTAAAGGAATTCTTGCATCTTTTGTCATGAATTCACCTACTTTATAATTTCCATTAATCAAACACGAAATTCCTTCAGGCAAATTGTTTTCAGCAAAAACTTCTGCAATGATATGTTGACAAGCAATGCCACATAAGGGTGTTTTTTCACTTGGTTTCCAAACGCAAACATCTCCACAAATCCAAGCTAAAGCTGTATTCCAAGCCCAAACAGCTACTGGGAAATTAAAAGCTGAAATAATTCCAACAACTCCCAAAGGGTGATATTGTTCATACATTCTGTGGCCTGGACGTTCAGAATGCATAGTAAGTCCATGCAATTGACGCGATAATCCTACAGCAAAATCACAGATATCTATCATTTCTTGCACTTCGCCCAAACCTTCTTGATAGGATTTTCCCATTTCATAAGAAACCAATTTTCCGAGAGCTTCTTTTTTTAAACGAAGTTTTTGACCAAATTGACGCACAATTTCTCCTCTAAAAGGAGCAGGTTTTTTTTTCCAAAATGTAAAAGCTTCTTTAGCAGCAATCATTACTTTTTCATAATCCTCTTTGCTAGTGATGGTAACTTTTCCAATCAATAAACCATCTACTGGTGAATAACTTTCAATGGTTTCATTGCTAGAAAAAGAATTTTTCCCTGTTGAGGTTCCATTGTTTATTGCTTTTAAGCCAAGTTCTTGTAGCATTCCTGTCATGTCAAAATCTGTCATTTTGTGTTTCAATTTATGTTGTTTACTTTTAAGTCCGAAATTACGAAATCTTTTAGAGATAAATAAATTAAACAAAAACAATAGTTATTGTTTTAAAATAAACATTAAAATGAAAAATTCGATCCTTTTACTCTTTTTTAGTCTTATTTTAATGAATTGTGAATCTACTTCCAAAGAAGAAAAAATCAATGATTTTGCCATTATCATTCATGGTGGCGCAGGCACAATTTTGAAGAAAAATATGATCGATGATATGGAAGCTGCTTACAAAGCCAAACTAGAAGAGGCCATAAAAGTGGGTCATACTATTCTAAAAAATGGTGGATCAAGTCAAGAAGCTGTTCTAAAAACGATTCAAGTAATGGAAGATTCTCCGCTTTTTAATGCTGGAAAAGGTGCTGTTTTTACCAATGCTGGGACTAACGAATTAGATGCTTCTTTTATGGATGGAAAAACCTTAAATGCTGGAGCAGTTGCTGGTGTAAAAGATGTAAAAAGCCCGATTGAATTGGCAATTAAAATTATGACAGATTCTGAACATGTAATGCTTTCTGGTGAAGGAGCATCTACTTTTGCCAAAGAAAAAGGATTGGAAATTGTAGATCCAAGTTACTTTTATACAGAAAATCGTTTTCAATCATTGCAAAAAATCATCAACCAAGAAAAAACCGATTTAGATCATAATGACAAAAAAGCCAATTTTTACGATCCAATTATCAAAGACAGTAAATTTGGAACTGTAGGTTGTGTCGCTTTGGATAAATTTGGAAATATTGCTGCTGGAACTTCAACAGGAGGAATGACTAACAAACGCTGGGGAAGAATTGGTGATGCACCAATTATTGGTTCAGGAACCTATGCAAACAATAAAACTTGCGGAGTTTCATCAACAGGTTGGGGCGAATATTTTATCAGAAGTCAGGTTGCGTATGACATTTCTGCGCAAATGGAATATCAGAAAAAATCTTTGAAAGAAGCAACTACAGATGTTATTCAAAATAAACTCACAAAACTTGGTGGCACAGGAGGTGTTGTCGCTTTAGATAAAAACGGTAACATGTCTTTTGAATTTAATACTGAAGGAATGTACAGAGCTTCTATGGATGATAAAGGCGAATTGATTGTTAAAATTTACAAGGAATAATATTTTATCTTACAGGCACTTCAATTTCTTCAAAAATACTTTTGCCATTTGTGTCTTTGCCTTTATAAAATCTAAAAAGATAGTTTTCTTGTTGTAAAATTTGAATAGGAATTTTGATTTCTTTTTCGATAACTGTTTGGGTGCATATGCTTTCTAAATCATTGATAGCATTGACGGCAACAATTCTTGCGTTTTTGTCATATTCATAATAAACGCTCCAAAATTGATGACAGCCATTAGGCAGATCATATTTTATTACAATTGTATCTAAACTTCTGTATTCAAAAAAATCAGGAGTTTTCGCTTCTTTTATCGGTAAAATTTTAAATTCAAGCGTAGGCTCTGTTTCGCTGCAAGAAAAAAGGAACAATGCAAAACTGAATAATAAAATTATTTTTTTCATAATTTTTTTGATATGTTTATTTATCTACTAAAAATACAAAATATTTGAATTGATAAATACTATTTTTGTAATTGAAAATGGATAAAAATATTTTTAATATTTCATCAGAAAACGACTTCACAAAAGTCGCTTTAGACGTTTTTAAATATCAGTTTGAAAACAATAAAACCTATCGCTCTTTTTGCGATTTGTTAAATGTTCATCCTTCAGATATAAATTTACTTGCACAAATTCCATTTTTGCCTATTCAGTTTTTTAAAAGTCGAAAAATAGTTTCATCCAATGATGAAATTCAAGAGATTTTTACCAGCTCAGGAACTACAGGAAGTATAACTAGCCAGCATTTTGTGACTGATATTGAATTATATAAAGAAAGTTATTTAAATGGTTTTGCTCATTTTTATGGAGACATCAAAGACTATGTTGTGTTGGCATTATTACCAAATTATTTAGAAAGAAATGGCTCTTCTTTGGTGTTTATGGTGAATGATTTGATTCGAAAAACGAACCAATCTGAAAGCGGATTTTATTTACATAATTTAGATGAATTGACTCAAAAACTCATCAAATTAGATAAAAATGGTCAAAAAATTATATTGATTGGCGTTTCATTTGCTTTGTTAGATTTGATAGAAAAATATCAATTTTCATTGAAAAACACCATAATCATGGAAACTGGAGGCATGAAAGGTAGAAGAAAAGAATTGGTGAGAGCTGAACTCCATGAAGTACTAAAAAATGGATTTGGAGTTGCTAAAATTCATTCTGAATATGGTATGACAGAATTGTTGAGTCAGGCATATTCTGATGCAAACGGTATCTTTAAAACCCCACCTTGGATGAAAATTCTGATACGTGATACTGAAGATGCTTTGACAATTTTACCAAACCAAAAACCTGGCGGAATTAATATTGTTGATTTGGCAAACTACAATTCTTGTTCCTTTATTGCTACCCAAGATTTGGGAAAAATCAATGAAAATGGCACATTTGAAATTATTGGACGTTTTGACAATGCAGATATTAGAGGATGTAATTTGATGGTGTTGTAATTATTTTAAAAATATTTCGACAATAGATTCAAATTCTATCGTATGAAATATTTTTCTTTCCTTTTTTTCTTATCAATTTCACTCACCCTTTTTTCTCAACATTACAACTTAAAAAACGGATTTATTGCTGAAGGTTATGATTTGGTTTCTTATTTTGAAAATGAAGCAAAAAAAGGAAATAGACAAATTACTGCAGATTTTGATGGCGTAAAATTTCAGTTTTCCTCCAAAAAAAACTTAGCTATTTTTAATAAAAATCCAACAAAATACATTCCTCAATATGGAGGATTTTGCGCTTATGCTATGGGTAAAAACGGAGAAAAAGTGAGTATAAATCCAAAAACTTTTGAAATCAGAGAAGGAAAATTATACTTGTTTTACAATTCTTGGGGTACAAATACTCTTGAAATGTGGCAAAAAGAAGATCCAAAAAGCCTTCAACAAAAGGCAGATGAAAATTGGATGAAAATCGTCAAAAATTAAGTGTAAGAAAAATTATTTCTCAAATTCAGTTTTCATCAATCTATCCCAAAAAGTAAAGTATAATCCGTAATTATAATTGAATTTTATATGATGATTATCGTGATGTGTGGCTCCAATAAACCATTTTTGAAACCATTTTCCAAACCTACCTGAAGGATAAATTTCTACTCCTGCATGATTGATGGTTGCAGAAATTGTCATAGTTAAAAGTACACAAAGAAACGCATATGTATGCATTGGCAAAATTACGATTACAATTGGCAAAAATGCAGCTTGAAAAATTGTTTCTAAAGGATGAAATGAAAAGGAAGTAAGCACAGAAGTATGTACGCTTTTATGATGAATTAAATGCATGTATTTATATACCTTTGGAAGGTGCATCCATCTGTGAAACCAGTAATAATAAGTGTCTTGTATAAATAAAAAGATAAAAATACTCAAAGGAATGTATAAAAAAGAGGAAGTTGAAAAGTTAGTATAAATTGCTGTAAATCCGTTTGTATACATAAAATAGATTAACAAACCAGTGGCAGCAAAAATAAGTCCGCTAATAAAAGACCAAAAAATTTCTTTTTGTAATTGCGATTTTTTTACTGTTTTTTTATGCAAAAATCGATTTTGAAATGCCTTTTTCAGAAACTCGAAAAATACCAAATGATACAATCCAGAAACAACCAAATAACGTACAAAAATGATCCCTGTAAGCGTCACAAAAAGGGAACTTACTGTCTGAAAATTTGTAAAATCGATGTTTGGGAGTTGTTTTTCCACTATTCAAATCGAATCAAAAAATAACTCTTTTTTCCTCTTTGCAATAACACATATTTTTCAGCAATTAAATCATTTTTTGTGATGATAAAATCTTCCCTAATTTTTTCTTTATTTACCGAAATTCCATTTTCTTTCAAAGCTCTTTTTGCTTCTCCATTTGACGCTAAAAAGTTCGTTTTTCCAGATAAAGCGTCAACCATTGTAAGTCCGTCTTTTAATATTTCTGATGAAATTACAGCTTGTGGAATTGCATCAAAAATATCCAAAAATGTTTGTTCATCCAATGATTTTAAAGTGGTTGCAGTTGAGTTTCCAAATAATATTTCTGAAGCTGCAATGGCATTTTCATAAGCGTCTTTTCCATGAACCAATACCGTAACTTCTTCTCCCAAACGTTTTTGTAAAATTCGAGTATGAGGCGCTTTTGTATGTTCAATAATTAAATCGGTAATCGTTTTTTGATCTAAAAAGGTAAAAATTTTAATGTATTTTTCAGCATCTTCATCAGAAGTATTCAACCAATATTGGTAAAACTTATAAGGTGAAGTTCTTTTGGCATCCAACCAAACATTTCCTCCTTCAGACTTTCCAAACTTAGATCCATCAGATTTTGTAATTAAAGGACAGGTAATTGCATAGCCTTTTCCACCACCAATTCTACGAATCAATTCGGTTCCTGTAGTAATATTTCCCCATTGATCTGAACCACCCATTTGCAAGGTTGTTTGGTTTTTTTGAAACAAATGTAAAAAGTCATAACCTTGCACTAATTGATAGGTAAACTCGGTAAAAGACATCCCTTCTTTTGATTCTGAGCTAATTCTGTTTTTTACAGAATCTTTAGACATCATGTAATTTACGGTGATGTGTTTGCCCACATCGCGAATAAAATCAAGGAAAGAAAAAGTTTTCATCCAATCGTAATTATTCACTAAGAGTGCTGCGTTTTTGGCATCACTTGTAAAATCTAAAAAGTGTGATAATTGTGCTTTTACACACTCTTGATTGTGTCTCAGTGTTTTTTCATCTAACAAATTTCGCTCAACAGATTTTCCTGAAGGATCACCAATCATGCCTGTTGCACCTCCAACTAAAGCAATAGGTCTATGCCCACAACGTTGATAATGAGCTAGTAACATGATTGGAACTAAATTTCCAATATGCAAAGAATCTGCAGTTGGATCAAATCCCACATAAGCACTTCTCATTTCTTCTAACAAATGTTCTTCAGTTCCAGGCATGCTATCATGCAACATTCCTCTCCATTGCAATTCCTCAATAAAATTCTTCATGATGTTCAATTTATCAAGTTGCAAATATACCTTTATCAGCTAAAATATGCTAAATTCGTATCATGATTTTAGTTACAGGAGGAACAGGTTTGGTTGGATCGCATTTGTTGTATCATTTGAGTTTAGAAAATGAATCAATAAGAGCGATTTACAGATCAGTATCAACATTAGAGAAAGTGAAAAACGTGTTTTTTTCATATACGAATGACACAACTTTATTTGAAAAAATTGAGTGGTTTCAAGCGGATATTACAGATGTTCCTTCTATGATTCCTGCTTTTTTTGGTGTAAAACACGTGTATCATTGTGCTGCTTTTATTTCTTTCAATCCAACTGATTATAGAGAAATGCGAAAGATAAACATTCATGGTACTGCGATCATTGTAAATTTAGCGATTGATGCAAAAATTGAAAAATTTTGCTATGTAAGTTCTATTGCAGCAGTCGGAGAATCGTTAACAAATGAATTGATTACTGAGGATAATGAATGGAATAAGGAGTTGGATAACAGTGGATATTCCATCACAAAATTTGGTGCTGAAATGGAAGTTTGGCGTGCAAGTCAAGAAGGAGTGAAAGTCGTCATTGTAAATCCGGGAGTGATTTTAGGATGCGGTTTTTGGGACTCAGGATCAGGAAAATTATTTAGTCAAGTTTACAACGGATTTGACTATTATACAGAGGGAATCACAGGTTTTGTTGCTGTAAAAGATGTAGTAAAAGCCATGATTTTATTGATGAAATCGGATGTTAGTAATGAGCGATTTATCTTAGTTGCTGAAAACAAATCGTTCAAAGAAATTTTCTTTGCAATAGCAGCTGCTTTTGGCAAAAAAAGACCTTCAAAGAAAGTGACTTCTTGGCAAACTGAAATTTTTTGGAGAGTGGCTTGGTTGATTTCAAAAATTAATGGAAAAGAATCTTTATTGAGTAAATATTCAGCAAGATCAGCGCATTTAATTTCAACATATTCTTCAAAAAAAATTCAGCATATGAACAACTTTGAGTTTGAAAAAATTGAAAAAACGATTCAAGAAATTACAACAAAATATCCAAGAAAATAAAGATTATTGAATTGGTGCTAATTCCAATTTTTTAACACTATCCAACAACTTTGCATTGGTTTTTATCTTTTTGATGGAATCTTTTCTGAGGGAATCTAATCGAGTTTTTTGAGAACCATAAAATGCTTTTTTAGCTTCTAAACTTTGGGTTGCTTTTTCTATAATTTTTTGATAATCATCTATTTTAGAAATGTAATACAAGTTACTTTCTTGAAAACGAAGACTGTCAATTTTAAAACGCTCATAAACCAACGTCATGTAGTTTACATCATTTTCTTGAAACTTGTTTTTGATGAATTTTGATGAAGAAGCAATCATCATTTCTTCAATCAACAAACTCATAGAATCTTTTGGAATCAAGTTTTTTGGTTTTTCTAAAATGGTGTTACTAGTGCAAGAAAACAAAAAAAGAATACCAAAATAAAAGCAAAGATTCTTCATTTTATCGATTAAAAGTGAGACGTTTTCCACGAATATTTTCGTTGAATTTTCCATTTTCATACACCAAATTTCCATTGACAAACGTATGAGTAATGGAATGTGAAAATGTATTTCCTTCAAAAGGCGACCAGCCACATTTGTATAAGATGTTCTCTTTTGTAACCGTTTGTGGTTTGTTTGGATCAATCAAAACGATATCCGCAAAATAGCCCTCTTTGATAAATCCGCGTTTTTCTATTTGAAATAATTTTGCTGGATTGTGGCTCATTTTTTCAACCGCTTTTTCAATTGAAATGACACCTTCTTTTACTTTTTCTAAAATTGCCATGACTGCATGTTGCACCAAAGGACCTCCACTTGGAGCCTTACAATACACATTATTTTTTTCTTCTAAAGTATGTGGTGCGTGGTCTGTCGCCAAAACATCGATTCTGTCATCTAATAAAGCTTTCCATAAACCCAATCTGTCTTTTTCAGCTTTTACAGCTGGATTCCATTTGATAAATGTGCCTTTTTCATCGTAATCAGCATCATTGAACCACAAATGATGAATGCAAACTTCGGCAGTTATTTGCTTTTCTTCTAAAGGAATATCGTTTCTAAAAAGGTGTGTTTCTTTCTCTGTTGACACATGAAAAATATGCAAACGAGCTCCTGTTTTTTTTGCCAATTCAATTGCTTTTGATGACGAAATGTAACAAGATTCTTCGCTTCTTATGATTGGATGATATTTTATAGGAATATTTTCCCCAAATTTTTCTGTGTAAAGCGCGGTATTTTTTCTGATAGTAGCTTCATCTTCACAATGTACAGAAATAATCATTTTGGTAGATGAAAAAATCTTTTCTAACACTTCCACATCATCTACCAACATATTTCCTGTTGACGAACCTAAAAATAATTTGATTCCTGCTACTTTTTTTGGATCGGTTTTCAATAACTCTTCCAAATTATCATTCGTTCCACCAAACATAAATGAGTAATTTACGTATGATGTGTTGGATGCAATTTCAAATTTATCTTCCAATAATTTTTGAGTGGTTGCATTTGGAACTGTGTTTGGTTGCTCAATAAAAGTAGTAATTCCCCCAGCTGCAGCAGCTCTACTTTCGGTCGCGATAGTTGCTTTGTGAGTAAGACCTGGCTCTCTAAAATGCACCTGATCATCAATAAATCCAGGGATTAAATAACTTCCTGTTGCATCGATAATTTGAGTGTTTTGATCACTTTCGATGTTGGAAGAAATTTTTTTTATAAGTTCATTTTCAATTAAAACATCACCTAAAAAGGTATTGTTTTCGTTAACAATGGTAGCATTTTTAATTAAAATTGTATTCATTTTAAAATTTTATTTTGGCAATCCTCTTAATCGCATTTTTAAAACTCCAAATAGTGCTTCATAAACAATATTTCCACTCATTTTTGATGTTCCTAAAGTGCGATCTGTAAAAATAACAGAAACCTCTTTTATTGAAAAATGATGTTTCCATGCAATAAATTTCATTTCTATTTGAAAGGCGTAACCTATAAATTTTATTTTATCTAATTGTATGGTTTCAAGTACTTTTCTTTTCCAACAAACAAATCCAGCGGTAGTATCATGTATTGGAATTCCTGTAATAAAGCGCACATATTTTGAAGCTAAATAAGATAGCAAAACACGTTTCATTGGCCATTTTACCACATTTATCCCTTGTGAATATCTTGAGCCAATTGCAACATCTGCCCCCTCTTTATGACATGCATCATAAAGTCTGATTAAATCCTTTGGATCGTGAGAAAAATCAGCGTCCATTTCGACAATGTAGTCATATTTCCGTACAATTGCCCATTTAAATCCATGAATGTATGCAGTTCCTAAACCATTTTTTTTCAAACGTACTTCTAAAAAAAGTTGGTTTGGAAATTCAGGCATCAATTTTTTTACAATTTCAGCAGTTCCATCAGGAGAATTATCATCCACAATCAAAATATCAAACGCTTTTTTTTGACTGAAAACAGCCTTAACAATCGCTTCAATATTTTCTTTTTCGTTGTAGGTTGGAATGATTACAAGGGCATCTGACATAAATAAATTTTCATGTGAAAAGTGAACAAATATACATTATTTAATTACTAATTTTGTCTTAAAATCTCTAAATCAAATTCAATTGCAAGCAATAGAAAGAATGCCTTTATCAAACAACTGGTTGACCTTTGTGTTGTTGTTATTGTTTTTGTCTTTATTTATATCAACAATTATTGATACTGATAGGTTTAAAGAAGTGGCCTATAAGCTTTTTAAGATTAGTCTTTTAGAGAGAACTATCGATGAAAACTATAGTTTTTTAAGTGGTTTTCATGTTTTATTTACACTTTTTTCAGTAACTGTACTTTCGTTGCTTTTTTTTGATGTCAAAGTATTTTATGATGGAGCAAATGCTCTGAATTTTCAGGAATTTTCAGTGGTTTTTAAGATGGTTTTTATCTATTTTCTGTTAAAAAGGGGCATTGAAAATATTTTACTATTTTTATTCATGTTGCGAAAAACACTAGTGTCTTTTGTGGTTTCAAAAGCCAACTATTTTTTTGCTATTTCTTGCTATCTTTTCATTCTTATTTTATTGAAGGAATATGCAAATTTGCAATCGATAATCATTTATTATCTTGCAGGATTTTTGTTTTTCATAAGTTTTATCTTACATTTTTTAAACAATAAAAACCTGATATTAAATCACTTGTTTTATTTTATTTTGTACATTTGTGCCTTCGAAATAGCACCGCTATTGATACTGTTTAAATTGATGTTTTAAAGATAAAATAGACGCATATGAAAGTGAAAACGATTTTAGTATCACAACCTGATCCAAAAGGCGACGCATCCCCCTATTTTGAGCTTACCGAAAAACATAAAGTGAAGGTAGATTTCAGACCATTTATTCATGTGGAAGGAATTTCTGTGAAAGATATTCGTGCTCAAAAAATAGATTTTAAAAATTTTACAGCAATTATTTTAACTAGCAGAAATGCTGTTGATCATTTGTTTAGAATTGCTGAAGAAATGCGATTTAAAATGCCAGATGATATGAAATATTTCTGTCAATCTGAAGCTGTAGCTTACTATTTACAAAAATATGTAGTTTACAGAAAACGAAAAATTTATGTTGGTACTAAAGATTTTCCTGAGTTGATAAAATTGATAAAGAAACATAAAAACGAAAAGTTTTTATTGCCTTCATCAGATAAATTGAAACCAAGCATTCCAATAGATTTGGACAATTCTGGAGTAAATTGGACGAGAGCAGATTTGTATAAAACTGTTACGAGTGATTTGTCTGATTTAGAAAATGTATTTTATGATATTTTGGTATTTTTTAGTCCATCAGGAATAGAATCTTTGTTTCAAAATTTCCCAAATTTCAAACAAAACGACACTCGTATTGCAGCCTTTGGAAAAACAACTGTTGATGCTGTTGTAGAAGCAGGTTTAGTGTGTAATATTGAGGCCCCAACTAAAGAAACGCCTTCCATGACAATGGCTTTGGAAAAATACATCAAAGAAGTAAACAAAAAATAAATGGTATAAAAGTTAGCGAAACCGAACAGAAATGTTCGGTTTTTTTTATTTTCTCACGCAAACAACGTAGCAAAAGCTTCCTCAATTTTGCCTACTAAAATCAGTTTGATTCCGTGATTTTTTGAGGTGATTTTATTGTATTTTGAGGCAACAAAAGTTTTGTAACCCAATTTTTCGGCTTCTGAAATTCGTTGATCAATTTTTGAAACTGGTCTAATTTCTCCAGCCAAACCAACTTCTGCGGCAAAACACACATTTGGATTGATGGCAATATCTTGATTGGATGATAAAATAGCGGCAACTACTGCCAAATCAATTGCCGGGTCATCCACATTGATGCCGCCAGTAATATTTAAAAAAACATCTTTTGCGCCCAATTTAAAACCTGCTCTTTTTTCTAATACAGCTAAAATCATGTGCAATCTTTTGAGATTATAACCCGTGGTAGAACGCTGTGGAGTTCCATAAACAGCTGTTGAGACTAGGGCCTGAATTTCAATCATTAAAGGACGAATTCCTTCTAATGTTGAGGCAATTGCAGTGCCACTCAAATCAGCATCTTTCTTGGAAATTAATATTTCTGACGGATTTGAAATTTCGCGCAAACCATCAGAAAGCATTTCATAAATTCCTAATTCGGAAGTGGAGCCAAACCTGTTTTTTTGTGAGCGTAATATTCTGTAAGTATGATTTCTATCACCTTCAAACTGCAAAACCACATCTACCATATGTTCTAAAATTTTTGGTCCCGCAATATTTCCATCCTTGTTGATGTGTCCAATTAACAACACTGGAGTGGCAGTTTCTTTGGCAAATTTTATCAATTCTGCAGCTGTTTCTCTGATTTGAGAAATACTTCCAGGAGAGGCTTCAATTGTATTTGTATGAAGGGTTTGAATAGAATCAATCACTAAAACTTCTGGTTCAGTTTCTTCAATGTTTTTAAAGATTTGTTGTGTGTTGGTTTCTGTTAAAATCAAACAATTAGAGTTGATAGCTTCCAATCTTTCTGCTCTCATTTTTATTTGAGATTGACTTTCTTCACCAGAAACATACAATACTTTCTGAGAAATATTCAATGCAATTTGTAATAATAAAGTAGATTTTCCAATACCTGGTTCGCCACCCAATAAAATCACAGAGCCTTTTACCAAACCACCTCCTAAAACTGTGTCTAATTCTGTGTTATTGGTTACAATTCTTTCTTCAGGATTTAGAATTATTTCTGCAATTCTGAGGGGTTTATTGATGCTTTGTTTTGCCGTTGTAGATTGTTTCCATTCCCGTTTTTCTTCTTTTTGAATGACTTCTTCAACAATCGTATTCCATTCTTTACAAGCGCCACATTGTCCCACCCATTTAGCATGTTGTGTGCCACAGTTTTGACAGAAAAAGGATGTTTTTAATTTAGACATTCTAGGAGTTCAAGATTTAAGGTTCAAGATTTAAGGTTTAAAGCAAATCTAGTAGATTTTACTGAATTTATTTTACTTTATTAAAAATGGGTAATACTAAAAAAGACAATCCTCCAAAAACAACAATCATGGCAGTTTGTGCTGTCCACATGATCCATCCGAAAGCGTTTCCTGTTACTTCATCTACCCCAAACAACGCCAAAGCACTTGCTACCGCAATTGGATACAAACCCAAACCTCCATTGGTTGCTGCAATTGAAAATCCGCCAGCAATAAACCCAATTAAAACACCTCCAAAAGGAATCTCAAGTCCATCAACAGCAGGAATTGTAGCCCAAAACATGGCAATATACATCAGCCAAATAAAAAATGTATGAACAATAAATGCCCATTTTTTTTGCATTTTAAAGATGCTAGTAAGTCCTTCTTTCAACCCAAAAAGGAAAGATTTTATTTTGAAAGCGAAAGTAGAGCTACTTTTTTTGATAATTTTGTAAACAACAAAAATCCCTACAATCAATAAAAACAGTGTTCCAATTATTTTTAAAGGATTAAAATTTTTGATGAGTAAATTCCAGATAAAATCAAACTGAATAAAGAGCGCTATTAAAATAACGAGAAAAAGCATTAATAAATCAGCCAATCTCTCAGCGACAATAGTCCCAAAACCTTTTTCAAAAGGGACTTTTTCGTAGTTAGCCATTATTGCAGCTCTTGAAACTTCTCCTGCTCTTGGCAAAATTAGATTTACCAAATATCCCACTAAAACGGCTAAAAATGAATTTACAAATTTGGGTTTGAATCCCATGGGTTCTAGTAAAAATTTCCATCTATAAGCTCTTGAAATATGACTTAAAATTCCGAAAATCAATCCTAACAAAACCCAAGGATAATTCGCGTTTTTAAAATAAGCAGCTAATTTTTCTGGAGAAACAATTGTTAATGAATACCAAACTAAAAAACCTCCCAAAGCGAGAGGTAATGTAATTTTTAAAATTTTTTGTGGCTTCAAAATTAGGTTAGCGTATTGTCTTTTTCGTTAGGAAAAACCAAAGCTGGTTTAAACTTTTTAGCCTCTTCCAATTCCATAAACGCATAAACTATTAAAATAAGTATATCACCCACAGCAACCAACCTTGATGCAGCTCCATTCAAAGTAATTTCTCCACTTCCTCTGGGGCCAGGAATTGCATAGGTTTCTAAACGGTTCCCATTGTTATTATTAACAATTTGAACACGTTCGCCTTCAATAATATTTGCAGCATCCATCAAATCTTCGTCTATGGTAATGCTTCCTATATAATTTAAATCAGCACCTGTAACTTTTACACGATGGATTTTCGATTTTACTACTTGTACTAACATGCAGCAAAAATAGTATTTTTTTGGTTATTAATATTTTAATTGAATGTTATCAATCAATCGAATATTTCCTGCAAAAACAGCAATAAAAGCACGATATTTCTTATCAAATTCTTTGATATTTATCGGTTTTAGTGATTTTTCATCAGCAATTGTAAAATATTCTAATTGTAAAAAAGGATGATTTTTAAACTGATTTTCTACCCATTCAGAAATTTCTCCTTCAGTTTCTTCTGGGAATTTCTTTTTTACTTTTTTCAAAATTTTGTAAATAATTGGAGCTACTTTTCTTTGTTCAGAACTTAAACGTGCGTTTCTTGAACTCATTGCCAACCCATCTTTTTCTCTATAAATAGCACAACCTTTGATTGAAATGGGGAGTTGATTTTTTGTTACTAATTTTTTTATAATTTGCAATTGTTGAAAATCTTTTTCACCAAAATAAGCATTTTTGGGAGATACAATTTCGAAAAGTGTTTTTACAATGGTGCCAACTCCGTCAAAATGACCTGCTCGATACTTTCCTTCCATTTCATGTTCTAATCCATCAAAATCAAACTTATTTGAAACCACATTTTTGTGATAAATTTCGTCAATAGTTGGTACAAAAAGGACATCACAGGAAACACTTTCCAATAATTCTATATCTTTTTCAAGAGTTTTTGGATAGTTATCTAAGTCTTCTTGATTGTTAAATTGTGTTGGATTTACAAAAATACTGGCTACAGTAAGGTCATTTTTTTTCTTTGCTTGTTCAATTAAAAATAAATGGCCTTTGTGCAAAGCACCCATTGTTGGTACAAAACCAATTGTTTTTTTGTTTTTTTTAGATTCTTCTAAAAACGATTTCAATTGGTCTCGCTTTTTAAATATTTTCATCCCAAAATTCTGCTAAATGTATGCAAACTTAGCATTTTAACACGATATTTGAAGATAAATTCGTAATTTTGCCAATCTCATAAAAGAGTTTGATTTAATGAAGGACAAGAGAATATTGTTTGTATCGTCTGAAGTTGTTCCGTATTTGCCAGAGACTGAGCTTTCTTCAACCTCATTTAATGCAGCAAAAAACGCCCATTCTAAAGGCGTTCAAACCCGAATTTTTATGCCTAGATTCGGTGTTATCAATGAAAGAAGACATCAATTACACGAGGTAATTCGCCTTTCAGGAATGAATTTGGTGGTAGATGATGTTGATATGCCTTTGATTATAAAAGTTGCTTCTATCCCAAAAGAGAGAATGCAAGTTTATTTTATAGATAATGAAGAATACTTTAAAAGAAAAGCTGTTTTTACGGACGAAGATGATCAGCTTTTTCCAGATAATGATGAAAGAGCTATTTTTTTTGCAAAAGGTGTTGTTGAAACGGTAAAGAAACTTAATTGGGCTCCAGACATTATTCATGTTCATGGTTGGATGGCTTCCATGCTGCCCATTTATTTGAAAGAATACTATAAGGAAGAGCCACTTTTTACGGAAAGTAAAATTGTGACTTCGCTCTATAATGGTGGTTTTGAAGGAAATTTATCTGGAGATTTCGCAAAAAAAGTTTTCTTTGATATTAAAGACAAAAAAAAGGTGGCACATTTAGAAACACCAAATTATGTGAATATTTTAAAATGCGCTATTGAAAATTCAGATGCTGTTGTTCATGGAAGTGAGACAATTCCTAAAGAATTGATAGAGTTTTTAAAAACGCAAAAGGTTCCTGTTTTGGGTTATGATCTTGAAAGTCAGAGAGATGCGTATTTAGGGTTTTATTCTGATTTGGTGTCAGGAAGTTAATTATTTCGAAAGTGAAGAAACATATAATAAGAGTTAGTTACGTTGCTATTTTAATTGGTTTTATAAGCATAATCATTTCATGTGAAAAAGATTTTACAGATATTGGTTCGAATGTTATTTCCAACACAAAGTTCGATTTAGATGGTGTTTTTGTGGATATCGAAGTTGAAAATAGTCCTTTAGAAAAAGTTCAATCTGACAATATTTCAAGGCAATTAAATCAATATTTATTGGGAGTTTATGCAAATCCAAACTACGAAAAAATAGAAGCTTCTATTATTTCCCAAATTTCTATTGCCAATGATTTGAAAGTTTTTAAAGATACTCTTACTATCAAATCAAACCAAACATTAATAACAACTATTGATACTGTTTTCATCAAAATACCATATCAAGTTCGTTTGGCAAATGCAACGGATAAAAGTTATCAATTAGATTCTGTTTTTGGAGACGCTTCTAAATCATTTAATTTGAATGTTTTTAGATCCAATACATATATCAATACTTTCAATCCTTCAGACCCAACAAAAATAAATAGTTATTTTTCTGATGCTACATTTCAAAAATCGGGTTCAGAGTTAAACGCTCAAGTTAATTTTCCATTCAAACCTTCAAAAGCAGACACACTTTTTGTGATCACAAGGAGAAATTCAAATAATGAAACTTACAGAAAAGATAGCTTAAGATTTACAATATCAACCGCAAGTACAATTCCTGTTCCTTTTGCACGAATACCATTAAAAGAAGACATTTTTAAAAATCTTTTTTTAGATAAATATGGTTCAGCAGAATTTGCTTCCCAAAGAGCATTTAATGATTATTTTAGAGGAATTATTATAGAAGCAACTGGAAGCGAAGGCTCTTTAACCTCATTCAGTTTTGATAACGCAAACACTTTATTAAGACCCTCAATAGAGGTGTATTATACAAATACGGTGATTCAAACAGGGACATCAATAATAGATACTGTTTTTTCTAGTAACGATAGTTTTTCAATGAATGGGTTTAAAATAAATAAATTTAAAATGGAGGATAGAATATATCCATCAAATAATGAAATCAAAATTCAAGGAGCAGCAGGAAGTGAAGCCACCATTAATCTTTTTGGGGCTGATTTTGACAACAACGGTGTTGCAGATAAAATTGAAGAACTTCGTGCAAATAATTGGTTAATTAACGACGCCACATTGACTTTTTACATCAATCAAGCTATAGACACTTCATTTGCTCCTGATAGATTGTACATTTACAAAAGCGATAAATCTTCAGGAACAGAAGTTACTAGCCAAGTTAAAGATGCATTTAGTGAGGCTTCTTTTGGCGGAATTAGCGGATTTTTGGTCAGAGATTCAAATGGCAGAAAAGAAAAATATCAATTCAAAATTACGGATTATGTATCTGATTTGCTGAATGGGACAACCAATTATTCACCAACATTGAAAATTAAGACCTATAATACCTCTGATAATTCTGAAAATGATTCAATTTTTAGAAACTTTAGTTGGAACCCTAAAGCAGTAACATTATTCAATCATTCCCCTTCAAATGGGGCTAAAAAGGCAACATTAAAAATATCATATTCAGTAAGAAAAAATTAACCAAATATGTGCGGAATTACTGCTTATATAGGCTACAGAGATGCCTATCCAATAGTTATCAATGGTTTGAAAAGATTAGAATACAGAGGTTATGATAGTGCTGGAGTGATGATCTATGATGGAGAGAAGATGCAACTTTCTAAAACAAAGGGAAAAGTTTCTGATTTAGAGACAATTATCGATAAAGATCCAAAAAGGAAAGTGGGTAAAATTGGAATGGGTCACACCCGTTGGGCAACTCATGGAATCCCAAATGATGTAAACTCTCATCCACATCTATCACAATCTGGCAATTTAGTATTGGTTCATAATGGAATTATAGAAAATTATGACACCATCAAAAAAGAACTTATCAGTAGAGGTTACACTTTTAAAAGTGATACAGATACTGAAGTTTTAGTAAATTTAATTGAAGAAGTTAAAAGAAATGAAAATTGCAAGTTAGGTAAAGCTGTTCAACTTGCTTTAACAAATGTTGTTGGTGCCTATGCAATTGCTGTTTTTGATAAAAACAAGCCAAATGAGTTAATTGTAGCAAGACTTGGAAGTCCTATTGCCATTGGTGTTGGTGAAGAAAACAGGGAGTTTTTTGTTGCTTCTGATGCTTCACCTTTTTTAGAGTACACAAAAAATGCCATTTATTTAGAAGATGAAGAAATGGCAATTATTAGATTAGGCAGGAAAGCAAAGGTTCATAAAATTTTTGATGACTCAAGGATAGATCCAATAATTCAAGAGTTGAAATTGAGTTTAGACCAAATTGAAAAAGGAGGTTATGACCACTTCATGCTAAAAGAAATTCACGAGCAACCAAAAGCAATTACTGATACTTTTAGAGGTAGAATGCTAGCAGACAAAAATATTATCAATATGTCTAGTGTGCAAGATAATTTAGATAAATTTTTAAACGCAAATAGAATCATCATTGTTGGTTGTGGTACTTCTTGGCACGCAGGTTTAGTGGGTGAATATCTTTTTGAAGATTTAGCAAGAATTCCTGTTGAAGTAGAATACGCATCAGAATTTAGATATAGAAATCCAATTATTACAGAGAAAGATATCGTCATTGCTATTTCTCAATCAGGAGAAACTGCGGATACTTTAGCTGCTATAAAATTGGCAAAATCAAAAGGAGCTTTTGTATATGGCGTTTGTAACGTAGTTGGCTCTTCAATCGCAAGAGAAACTCATGCAGGTGCTTACACGCATGCTGGACCCGAAATTGGGGTGGCATCAACAAAAGCTTTTACAACTCAAATTACGGTTTTAACGTTGATTGCCTTAAAATTAGGTCAAGCTAATAATTCACTTTCACAAGAAAAATTCAAAAACTACATCCAAAAAATGCAATTGATTCCTAATCAAATTCAAACTTTATTGAATATTGATCATAAAGTGAAAGAAATTGCAGCCATTTATAAGGATGCTAAAAACTGTTTATACTTGGGCAGAGGTTTCAATTTCCCTGTAGCTTTAGAAGGTGCTTTGAAACTGAAAGAGATTTCTTATATTCACGCAGAAGGATATCCAGCGGCAGAAATGAAACATGGACCAATTGCATTAATTGATGAAAATATGCCCATTTTTGTGATTGCAACTAACAAAGGTCATTATGATAAAGTAGTTAGCAATATACAAGAAATCAAGTCTAGAGCTGGTAAAATTATTGCTATTGTGACAGAAGGAGATGTAACTGTAAAAGAAATAGCAGATCACGTAATTGAAATTCCAGAGACTGAAGAAGCATTAACGCCATTATTAACCACAATTCCTTTCCAATTATTGTCTTATTATATTGCAGTAATGCTTGGAAAAAATGTTGATCAGCCAAGAAATTTAGCAAAATCAGTCACCGTGGAATAAAAATATGAACAATTAAAAAATCCAGCATTAAGTTGGATTTTTTTTTGATCATTCCTCAACCATGATTGTAATTGGCAAACTATACGTTACCGTTACAGGCATTCCTCTTTGTCTTCCAGGTTTCATTTCGGGCAAAGAAGAAATAATTCTAGTAACTTCTTTTTCTAATAATGGATGAGGTGCTCTTGCATTAACGGTTCCAATTTTTCCTTTATTGTTGATTTTGAAAACTACATATATTTTCTTTTTTCCAGGAGACAAACCCAGTTCTTGAGTTAATGCAGGATCAAAGTTTTTTCCAAAAAAAGCGGCTATTTTATTAGAAAAACATTTTTTTAGTTCAGCATTATTTCCTTTACATCCAGGAAAAACTGGAACATCTTCAATCAATACAAAAGGAATATCTTCAACAATTTCCTCTTTTTCTCGTACTTCAACGATTTCTGTATTTGATTTAAAAACAGCTGTTTTTTCGTCAGTTTCGGTTGATTCAATAATGGATTCTTCAATCTTTATATCGTCTTCAACCACTTTAATTTGTTCCATAATTACAGGAGCAGTTGGAGGTAGTGGAGGCAATACTTGTTGTATGATAATTGGTATGTCTTCTTTTATCTCTTCCGTCATGTTAACAACACCTAATCCATTGGAATTGTCCACGTCATAAGTCTTATATTCCATCATAAAATTGATAATTACCAAAGTCAATACCAATCCAATCTGAAAGAAAATTTTGCTATAGTTTTCAATAACAGCTTTTGGGTTTTTTTTAATATCAATCATGACTAATTTTATTTAAGAGTTGTAAAATTCAGCAATTTTACGATTGATGTTTATTGATTACAACTCATTATTTTTCAATAAAATAACGCTTGTAATAACTAGTATAAAATTAGATTGATTTAATCGTTTAAAATATGACTTTCATCATATTTTATCATGAATTTTGACATGATTTCCATCATTCCAAAGAGTCAAAATATCAGTAGCAACTGAGGCTCCACTTCCTGCAGCAATGGCAAATTGGCTCCGAAAACCTGCAATTGTTCCACAACAATACAAGCCTTTTTTGATTACATGATTTTCGTTTTTTAGTTGGATTCTGTCTTTTTCAATAGCTGATTTTTCATGTGGAATTATAAACTCTTCCAAGCCATCAATTGTAAATGGTTTTGCATAGTTTAAAGCAATCACTACAATGAATGATTGATATTGGTTTTTGCTGGTTTTAATGCAATATGTTGCTCCAATTTGTTCAATCGAAATTACTTTTTCATTGTCAATTTGAACCACCTGTGGATATAAATTTTTCAATTGTTCTTTGCCTTGAATTAAGATGTCTTTTCCTAGTGTATTTGGTTGTAGTCCCAAAACATTATTAAAAAGGGCACTGTCTAAATGAGACGCTCTTTGATGCATTACAATCCCAATATTCTTATTCAGTGCAAAAGATTTATTAGTTGCTGAACCTAAAAGTAAGGCACATTGCATTCCAGAAACACCACCACCAATAATAAATGCATCAAAAATCATTTATATAAAAAGAGCTTTTATATTGTGAGCAAAAAGTTTTACAGCAATTGCCAGTAGCACAACACCAAATATTTTTCTAATAATTTGAATACCAGATGGGCCAATTAAACGCTCAATTTTTGAGGAAGTTTTTAATACAATATAAATGACAATGACATTTAAAAAAACAGCAACAATAATATTCTCCATTTCAAATTCAGCTCTTAACGAAAGCAAAGTAGTTAAACTTCCAGGACCTGCAATTAATGGAAAAGCCAATGGAAAAACAGTCGCTGTTAAGTTTTGAGAACTTCCATCATCTTTATACAAAGTGATTCCTAAAATCATTTCAAGGGCAATAAAAAACAAAATAAATGACCCCGCAACAGCAAAAGAATTGACATCAATTCCTATCAATTTCAATAAACTTTGTCCTAAAAAGAGAAAGAAAATCATTATGAAAGCAGCAATTATAGATGCTTTTTCTGATTGAATATGGCCTACTTTTTTCCTTAAATCAATTACAATAGGGATGTTTCCAACAATATCAATTACCGCAAACAAAACCATAAATGCTGTGAAAATTTCTTTAAAGTTGAAGTTCATGATAAATAGTTTAAATTTTTCCACAAAATTAGACAACTAAGTTTAGCAAACTGTAAAAAAATTGAAAAAAATACTCCTATTTTTGCAGTATGTTTCAATTAGGAAAAACAATCGTTTCTGAGGAAATTCTTGAAAAAGACTTTGTGTGCAATCTCTCTGCTTGCAAAGGTGCTTGTTGTATTGATGGCGAAGCTGGCGCGCCTTTAGAAAAAGAAGAAACAACTATTTTAGAAGAAATTTACCCTAAAATAAAACCCTATTTAAGAAAAAAAGGGATTGAAGCTATTGAAAAACAAGGCGCATTTGTAACCAATGAATGTGGAGAATTTGAAACGCCTTTGATTGATGGAAAAGACTGTGCTTATGTGATTTTTGATAAAAATAAAACCGCTCTTTGTGCTATAGAAGAGGCTTACAACCAAGGAGATGTAACTTGGAAAAAGCCAGTTTCTTGTCATTTATACCCAATAAGAGTGAAAGATTATAGCGAATTTTCAGCTGTAAATTATCATAAATGGGAAATCTGCGATGATGCATGCACTTTGGGAAAAGAATTGCAAGTGCCTGTTTATAAATTCGTTAAGCAAGCGTTGGTTCGAAAATTTGGCCAAAATTGGTATGATGAATTGGAAAAAGTTGGAGAGAAATATAAATCGTAAGTTTTTTAAAATTGCGTACTTTTGGTATTATGAAAATCAATCAATATCTTGATGCAACTTATTTAAAAACACTATTTCAAGCAGGAATTTCTGAAGAGGAAAACCTGTTTAATCTAGAAACTTTATTGTCAGAAGCAAAAGAGTTTGGGTATAAATTGGTCATGATTCGTGCCAATTATATTCCATTTGCTAAGGATTTTCTAAAAAAGCACAATGCAAATTCGCTGATTGGAACTGTAATTGGTTTTCATGAAGGAACATATTCTATAGAATCAAAATTAGCTGAGGCTAAAAATGCTATAGAACTAGGTGCTGATGAATTGGATTTTGTGATTAATTTCGAAGAATTTAAAAAAGGGAATCAAAATCTTATTAAAAATGAAGTTTTTGAAGGAACAAAATTGTGCCTAGAGAACAGCAAAGTTGTGAAATGGATTATTGAAGTTGCAGCATTATCTTCACAAGAAATCATTGAAATTTCAAGATTAATAAAAGAAGTAGTATTAGAAAATTTTGGAACAGAAGCCGCACAAAAAGTTTTTGTAAAATCATCTACAGGATTTTATAAAACTGAACATAATTTGCCAAATGGTGCTACTTTTGAAACCATGAAGCTGATTGTTGAAAATTCAAAACCTTTGCAAATAAAAGCAGCAGGTGGTGTTAGAGATTATGAAACTGCTGTGAAAATGATTAAAATCGGCGTAGACAGAATTGGTACTTCAACATCCAAAGAAATTTGTATAAACGCAATATCTTCAAAAAATTCAAACTATTAATATGGATTATTTTGCTCACGAAACAGCTGTGATTGATACAGACTGTATCATTGGAAAAGGTACAAAAATTTGGCATTTTAGCCATATTATGTCACATTCGATAATTGGTGAAAATTGCAATATTGGTCAAAATGTAGTAGTTTCTCCTGAAGTGATTTTGGGAAATAATGTAAAAGTACAAAATAACGTCTCTATTTACACAGGTGTAATTTGTGAAGACGATGTTTTTTTGGGGCCCTCCATGGTTTTTACGAATGTTATCAATCCAAGAAGTGCTATCAACAGGAAAAATGAATATCAAAAAACGTTGGTAAAAAAAGGCACAACCATCGGCGCAAATGCAACCATCGTTTGCGGAAATAACATTGGCGAATTTGCATTTATCGGAGCAGGTGCAGTCGTAACAAAAGAAGTGTTGCCTTACGCTTTGGTTGTTGGAAATCCATCAAAACAAATTGGTTGGGTCAGCGAATTTGGTCATACATTGAAATTTAATGAAGACGGATTTGCTATTTGCAAAGAAAGTGGTGAAAAATATCAGTTGAAAAACAATCGACTTACGAAAATCTTATAAGTATTATTTTTAACTAAAAACGATCAACTTTTTAAGGTGCAGGATTAGGAATCAACGCATGTACTGCATTTATTTCTTCTAAAATCTCATCAGATAAATCAGTATGTATGGAGTTAATATTCTCCTTTAATTGATCCATTTTTGTTGCGCCAATAATATTACTTGTCACAAAAGGCAATTGATTGATAAATGCCAAAGACAATTCAGAAAGTGTTAGTCCATGTTTTTTAGAAATTTCTAAATACATACCAACTGCTCTATCTGAACCTTCATTTCTATATCTAGCAATAAACCTTGGAAATAATGTACCTCTTGCACCTTCTGGTAAATTTCCACCCAAATATTTTCCTGATAAAACACCTTGAGCTAAAGGAGAATAAGCCAATAAGCCAACATTTTCCCTCATAGAAACTTCACTCATCCCAACCTCAAATCCTCTGTGAATCAGCGAATATGAATTCTGAATGGTTACTGGTCTTGGCAAATTGTGTTGGGCAGCTGTTTGCACATATTTCATGGTTCCCCAAGGAGTTTCGTTAGATAACCCAAATTGTCTGATTTTTCCTTGTTTGATAAAATCATGCAAGGTTTCCACAATTTCTAAGTGATTTTCAGCTTCTTGTGAGGCTGTTTTTGTTGGAAAATCTCTCACCCCAAAAACATTTACACCACGATTTGGCCAATGCAATTGATACAAATCAATGTAATCTGTTTGCAAACGCTGTAAACTTTTTTCAATGGCATCAATAATATTCTCTTTTGACAATCCACCATTTCTAATGTGTGCAGTATAATCCCCTCCACCAGCAATTTTGCTTGCCAAAACTACTTTATCCCTATTACCAGACTTTTGGAACCAGGTTCCAATAATTTTTTCTGTATGTCCATATGTTTGTGCATTTGCAGGTACAGGATACAACTCAGCAACATCAAAAAAGTTAACCCCGTTTTCCAAAGCATAATCCATTTGCTCATGACCTTCAGCTTCGGTATTTTGATTCCCCCAAGTCATGGTTCCTAAACATATTTTTGAAACTTTGATATCTGTATTTGGTAATGTTGTGTATTTCATTTTTTTGATAATTTTTTCAGATGTGCAAAAATAAGGCTTATTTCACAGCAATTAAAGTCATAAAAAAAAGTTCTCGTGAGAGAAAACTTTTTTAACAATTATTTTAGGAAATCTTAGTTGAGAATTGCATCAATTCCGGGCAATGTTTTTCCTTCTAACATTTCTAACATAGCACCTCCACCTGTAGAAACGTAACTTACCTTGTCTTCAAATCCGAATTGTTTTACAGCAGCCACAGAATCTCCCCCGCCGACTAATGAAAACGCTCCGTTTTTTGTTGCTTTATCAATTGAATGACCCAAAGCAATGGTTCCTGCAGCGAATTTTTCCATTTCAAAAACGCCTAAAGGTCCGTTCCATAAAATCGTTTTGCATTGGTTTACAACTGCATCAAATAGTTCAAGAGATTTTGGCCCAGCATCCATACCTTCCCAACCATCAGGAATATTATTGATATCACAAATTTGTGTATTTGCATCATTGCTAAATTTATCAGCAACAACAACATCCACAGGAATGTGCACAGTAACTCCTTTTTCTTTAGCTTGTTTTAATATTTCCAAAGCTAATTCCATTTTGTCATCTTCACAAATCGAATTTCCGATTTTTCCTCCATGAGCTTTAATGAATGTAAAACTCATTCCACCACCCAAAATCAAATGATCAACTTTGTCTAAAATGTTTTCAATTACAGTAATTTTAGAGGATACTTTTGCGCCACCTAAAATCGCTAAAACTGGTTTTTCTGAGTTGTTCAATACCTTATCAATACTTTCGATTTCTCTTGCCAATAAATTTCCAAAACATTTTTTACCCTCAAAAAACTGAGCAATAATCGTTGTTGAAGCATGTGCTCTGTGTGCAGTTCCAAATGCATCATTTACATAAATATCACCCAATTTAGATAATTTTTTAGCAAAAGCAACATCGCCGTTTTCTTCTTCAGCATAAAAACGAAGATTTTCTAGCAATAAAATTTGACCATTTTTCAATTCAGCAGCTGCTTTTTCAGCTTTTTCTCCAATACAATCGTCCACAAAATTTACGGCACAACCAATAATTTTTGCGATGTCTTTTACAATATGACGTAGCGAAAATTCCTCTTGAACACCTTTTGGTCTTCCTAAATGCGACATCAATACACAGCTTCCTCCATCTTCTAAAATTTTGATGATGGTTGATTTTGCTGCTTCGATTCTTGTTGCATCAGTTACTTCAAATTTGTCGTTCAAAGGCACATTGAAATCAACGCGTATAATTGCTTTTTTATCTTTAAAATTAAAATCTTGTAATGTTTTCATTATGAATGTATTTTCAACAAAAATACTTATTTCTTTACGTTTTATGAAATGGATTTCTTAAAAATTAAGATAACGTTTGCGTAAAATATCTCTTATATTTGTGCATGCTTTTTAATCAGATTATAGGTCAAGACCACCTCAAAAAACAGTTGCAAACGTCTGCACAAAATGGCAGGATTCCTCATGCCCAACTTTTTGTTGGAAAAGAAGGTTCAGGAACATTGCCAATGGCAGTGGCTTATGCACAGTTTTTATTGTCACATTTTTCTGACAATCCAGAAATCAGTGCCTTAAAATGCGAAAAATTGCAGCATCCAGATTTGCACTTTTCATTTCCCATAACGACTAATGACGTTGTAAAAAGTCACCCAACAAGTAATTCTTTTTTGGAAGATTGGCGTCAGTTTGTGGCTACTCAACCTTATGGAAGTTTATTCAATTGGTTGCATCATATAGGTGTTGAAAATAAGCAAGGATTGATAAATGTGGAAGAATCTGAAGAAATTGTAAAAAAATTACAGCTAAAATCCTATGAAGGAGGATTTAAAGTGATGATTATTTGGATGGCAGAAAAAATGAACTCTTCAGCCGCAAATAAGTTGCTAAAACTGATAGAAGAACCACCAGAAAAAACCGTTTTTATATTGATTGTTGAGGACGAAGAACAGCTTTTGAGTACAATAAAATCTCGTTGTCAAGCGTTGTGTTTTCCTGATTTGAGCGAACAAGATATCGCTAATTCATTAGTTGTAAATTATCAATTATCGGAAAATAAAGCATTAAATATTGCACATCAAGCTGAAGGAAATTATAACAAAGCGCTGCAATTATTGCAAAATGATTCTAGTGACTTGGTTTTTGAAGAATGGTTTGTTGCTTGGGTTCGTACTGCTTTTCGTGCCAAAGGAAATGTGGCAGTTGTACAACAATTAATTGCTTGGTCAGACACAATTTCAAAGACAGGTCGTGAAACTCAAAAACGATTTTTAGAATATTGTTTACAGTTTTTTAGGCAAGCGTTGTTGTTCAATTACAAATCAGCACAATTGGTTTTCTTAGAAACAAAAACAAATTTTGAATTATCAAAATTTGCGCCTTTTGTGCATTCTTCCAATATTTTGGATATTGAAAAAGAAATTTCAGATGCCATTTATCATATTGAAAGAAATGGAAATCCAAAAATTATTTTGTTAGATTTATCTGTAAGATTGACTCGTTTTTTACACAAAAAAGAACCGAAAAATTAGTTCGCAAAAGCCGTTAATCTGGCAACGTATTTTCCAAT
>JANREL010000077.1 GCA_030758355.1 Polaribacter sp. | reverse complement strand
TAGTTATTCAAATAAACATTCAGTTTCAATATTACTAAATAAAAAATCATTAAAGCAGCACCTAACCCTGCCAATTGAAACGCGTAATTTTTTGTAATTCCTTTGATTTCATAACCTACAGGTTGAAAATTTGAAATTACATTGATTACCTCGTAATTTGTGGCTTTATCTTTCGTGATCAATTTCAAATCCTTGAATATTTTTCGATTAGTTTCAAACAATTCCAATTCTTTAGAGGGTTGATTTTGTCCTCCCACATCAATATTTGTTCCTGATTGGATTTTTTTTGCTTCGTCTAGCATTACTTGCATATATACTTTTCGTAACGAATCAATTTGTGCCAAATTCTCTTTGTATATAGAATCTGTTCTATTCAAATTTTCGTTCGTCAATTCTTTCAATCGATTAAAGTATTGATTTTTTACCACTGATGATATGATCACATCATCTAATTTATCAAACACATCACTTTTCTCAGCAATTACTGAAACTTTATGAATTTTGTAATCATAATTCGTGAATGCTGCTTTAAATTGATCAAATTCATAGCTTTTAATAGTTAATGTATCCACAGCTAAAATCAATTCATCATAAGCATTGATGATGTCTTTTTCATTTTTAACCGCTTCAATGGTAAACTTTTTAAGTGAGGCCGCTTCTGATTTAGTTAAATTGAATGTTTTTTGCAACTTTAACGTATCTTTTTGTTTTACTAAATCATTGTAATAATTCACATTATTATACAATTGTAGACTACTCTTAAAATTGGGCTCTATCAACAAATCCGAGCCATAAGTTTTAGGAGATTTTATTTCTAAAAAAACTCCTATAATCAACCCGATCATGAAGGCAATTCCTATTTTTTTAATGTTTTCTTTAATAAAAATTAAAAATAAAATTACCAAGTGAAAAATTCCTTTGAAAATACTTCCAATAAAATTGAAAAACTTAGAAAATCCTCTTCCGATAATAACAAATAACGATCCTAAATCTACCTCTTCTTCGTTACTTTTTTGTGGTTGGTTTGTTGACATTTTAGTTTGATTCGTTTTTAATTTCTTATAAAATTTGTTCTAAAATTCGTTGCGTAATGGCATAAGTAGGCACAACTCCCGTCATTCCTAAACCACCTGAAGCTAATGTAGCACCAGTTTCTATTGGATTATCAGAAGCATAATACGCATATCTTACTTTTACATTTTCAGAGATATTTCCTCTAATTTTTGAGGCAGATTGTATCGCTTTTTGATAATGAGCCCCTTCCATTTCCAATCCGATAACATTCCAAGTGGAATCATGGAAAAATTTCAGTAAATCTTTGTTTTGAAGTGAAGTTCCTAAAACTGTAATCATAGCTCCATCAAAAACTTTCACTCCAAAACCTTCTAAGTCCTCTTTTGAAAGTTCGTTTTTAAAAGGATAATTATCAGCTGTACCCTCAAAAACATGGGATGTAGGAATCATTATATCTCCTTTACCTCCCTCTAAAATTCCTGCTTTCCCCATAATTGAGATTGATTTTACATCTAAATGAATTTTCTCTTTTCCTTCTTTATAAGGTTTTAATAACTCGTCCATTGTTTCAAAAGCCTGTTCTCCAAAAGCATAATCCATCACAATAATTACAGGTTTTTTAGAGATTTCTCCTTGTTGAAACGACGAAACCTCAAAGTTTATTTTATCGGTATCTATAATTTGTACATCAATATTTGTTCCTGAGGTATCATCTATGGAAATTAAGCCATTTTTTGAAGCAAATTCTTTTACTTTATGTTGTAAAATTTTGCTTTCAGACGAACTTAACAAACGAAATAATTCAAAATCTTTATGCTTTTTTACTTCCTCAGGCAAAGCATTTTTTGCATATATCGAGTTCATCACGCTGTGCATATTGGCACTGATAATATGAATTGGTCTTTGCAGTAAATTATGCTCTTTTAAAACTTTTTTGATATCATTAGCCCAAATTTCACCATAAATATGATGACCAATCTCTTCTACCAAAACCGAACTAAATGTAATGGTTCGCTTTTTTGATTCTACTAATTCATTGATAGCTAATTTGCCTAACCAATAAATTAAATTGAAAAATTTATGAGGATTTTGATCCGATGAAAAACTATTATAAATTGATGAAACCTCTTCAAAAGTTCGCCCTAAAATATTTCCTAAGTGTACAATTAGCACTTCTTTTTCTTTATCAGAAATTGGTTTTTTATACAACACAACATCTTCTAAATGTTTCCATTCTCGGATATAATCTTCTCCTTCATTGATAGAAATTCTTTGGAAAATTTTATGAGATTCTATAAATAAAAAGGTCAAATGGGTTAAAATATCATAGATTTCAGATCTTCCTCTAGTAATCTCAATATTCATTTGATCTTTATCAATTCTGTAACAATTTCGCCTTCTTTTTGGCGGAACAATGGCTTTAAAATGAGAGTTTTTATAGCCTTCATCCGTAGTTAAATTAATGAATTGACACTCCTCAATTCCTTCTGGCAAACGCTCAATTACATACACTAATCCATTTAACTCTACTCTATCTTCTGCAATTGATCCATAAATTTCTGGACGCAATAACAGCAGTGATTTTCGTAAGGTTTCACCAGAAATTCCCATAGGTTTATAAAAACCCCTTGTGAATAAATGACGCATTGAAATATACAATTTTTCGATTGCGTTCGTAGACTCTTGAGCTCTTGTACGTTCTATAATTCTGATTGGTTTCATGCCTATTTTTTGTGAAACAAAGATAAAATTATTTGCTAGATAAAATTTGACTGTAACTTTTACTGTTTTTTAAAAGTTCTGTTGCTTTCAAAATTGTTTGATCATTTTTCAATTGAAACTGATACCATCCCTCTTCGTAAAAATAATTTTTTAAGATTTCTTCTTTGATAATTTCTGTGATTATATCTTCATTTTTAGCTATTTCACTGATTTTGTCTAGTACTAATCTTTCTTTTATTTTTTGATATTCCTTAGTGATATCATTTTTTTTAGATGCCTCAAAAGCTTTTTGGAATAACTTTTCTTGTTTGGTTATAAAAGTAGTATCCGTAGCTAAAAAATTAGTAAACTCTCTAAAATCAGTATTTGTAAAACGGAAATTTTCAAAAGATCCCAATGTTGGATTTTTAAATGAATAGGCAACACCAAAATTAAAAATAGCTTTCGAATCTAAAAGTATTTCTGTAATAGGTAATCTTTTGCTTGTTTTCATCACTATATCTGGTGTTACGCCTCCTCCATCATACACTGTTCGCCCATTTTCTGTTTTAAAAGCCTGAATTCCTCTATCAGAAAACTTTGGAACTTCACCTGTTTTTGGATCTCTGTTTGTATAATCTAACTCCTGAATACAACGTCCACTTGGCGTGTAATATTTAGAGATGGTTACTTTTAATTGGGTGCCATAAGTCAACTCTTTGTAACGTTGCACCAATCCTTTTCCAAAGGAACGTTGTCCCATGATTACAGCTCTGTCATGATCTTGCAAAGCACCACTCACAATTTCTGAGGCTGATGCTGAACGTCTATTGATCAAAACCACAATAGGCATTTCTAAATCTAAAGGTTCATTTGAAGCTCTATAAACGGTACTCAAACTTTTTACTTTTGCTTTGGTTGAAACGATTGTTTTTCCTTTAGAAATAAAAAAATTGGTGATATTAATTGCTTCTAAAAGGGATCCTCCTGGATTGGACCGCAAATCAAAAACGAGCTTTTTCATACCTTTTTGTTGCAAATCTTTAAAGGCTTTTTTTACTTCAAAAGATGCTTTTTCATTGAACTCCGTCAAAACAATATACCCTGTCTCTGCATCAATCATTTCAGAAAAAGGCACAGGATTTAAAACCACTTTTTCTCTAATCAATTCTTTTTGGAATTTTTCACCTTGACGCTCAATTTCAACCAACACTTTACTGTTTGGAACACCTTTTAAAAACTGTGATTGTTGATCAACATTCATATTTTTTAAAGATTGATTGCTCACAGAAACAATAATATCTCCAGCTTTTAAACCTGCTTTGTCTGCAGAAAAACCTTTGTAAATCTCTCTGATATGAATTCCTTCTCTGGTATAAAACACATTTACACCAACTCCACCATATTCTCCTTCTCTGGCAATTTTGGCATTTTCAACCATTTGTTCGTTGTAAAAATTGGTGTATGGGTCCAGAGAATTTAACGTGTTTTTGATCGCTTTTTCGGTCAATTCTGCCGGATTTATTTCATCTACATAATACATGTTCAATTCTTTAAACATGGTATTGTATATTTCAATTTGCTTGGCAATTTCAAAAAAATTTGATTTAAATGAAAACGATAAAGAAATCGCTCCAATCAAAATAAGTGTCAAAAAGAGGTTTTTAATCCTAAACTGTTTCATCGTTTTTACTGGTTTCTTTGATCAATAAATGTAACAAATTTGTCATTTTCAAAAAGAGTTGGTCAAATGGCATTTCATCTCTACCAATATAAGAAATCATACAAATAGTTGGCTTATCTAATTTCGTATATACTATTTCTTTTTGCAAACGATATGTTTCGCGCAACAACCTTTTGATTCGATTCCGATCAACAGCTCTTTTAAAATTTCTTTTTGGCACTGAAAATGCAGCCTGAATAGGAAATGTTGATGTGTGTGGAACTTGTAAGAAAACCATTCTTAATGGAAAATTTTTAACAGATTTTCCCTCTGTAAAAAGCTGTTCAATCAACTTTCTACTCTTCAATCTTTCTTGTTTTCCTAAAGTCAATTTCATTGCAACAAACTTACTCAGACTTTTGTCAAAAAAAAAGGATTCAAGGCGTAATGAGCTAAAAAAGATATTTACGTTACAAATTGATTATTTAATTCTTAAAAAAACAATTTCTTTTTATGCTTTTTTCAATAAATTTGTGGTAAAATTGAATAAAACCCAACAAATGAAACTAGACAATTTTCAAGCACCTGATTATTATAATGTTGATGATTTATTGACTGAAGAGCATAAATTAGTGAGAGAGGCTGCTCGTGATTGGGTAAAACGCGATGTTTCTCCTATCATTGAAGAATATGCACAAAAAGCCGAATTTCCAAAACAAATCATTCAAGGTTTGGCAGATATTGGGGCTTTTGGTCCTTATATTCCTGAAGAATATGGAGGTGCAGGTTTAGATCAAATCGCATATGGTTTGATTATGCAAGAATTAGAACGTGGAGATTCTGGTGTACGTTCAACAGCTTCTGTGCAATCATCCTTAGTGATGTATCCTATTTATAAATTTGGAAATGAAGAACAACGTAAAAAATATTTACCAAAATTAGCTTCTGGAGAATGGATGGGTTGCTTTGGTTTGACTGAACCAAATCACGGTTCAAATCCTGCAGGAATGGAAACCAAATTCAAAGATATGGGCGATCATTATTTGTTGAATGGTGCAAAAATGTGGATTTCGAATGCGCCTTTTGCACAAGTTGCCGTTGTTTGGGCAAAAAGTGAAGAGGGAAGAATTCATGGTTTGATTGTAGAACGTGGCATGGAAGGATTTTCAACTCCCGAAACACATAACAAATGGTCTTTGCGTGCTTCAGCAACTGGCGAATTGATTTTTAACAATGTAAAAGTTCCGAAAGAAAATTTATTACCAAACAAATCTGGATTGGGAGCACCTTTGCTATGTTTAGATTCTGCTCGTTTTGGAATCGCTTGGGGCGCTATTGGTGCTGCAATGGATTGTTATGATACTGCTTTACGTTACTCTAAAGAAAGAGAACAATTTGGAAAACCAATCGGACAATTTCAATTGCAACAAAAAAAATTAGCCGAAATGATTACAGAAATCACAAAAGCACAACTATTGGCTTGGAGATTGGGTGTATTGAGAAATGAAGGCAAAGCAACTTCCGCTCAAATATCAATGGCAAAAAGAAATAATGTTGCTATGGCAATCAATATTGCACGCGAAGCAAGACAAATTTTAGGGGGTATGGGAATTACTGG
>JANREL010000076.1:2196-6159 GCA_030758355.1 Polaribacter sp. | reverse complement strand
TTTGCATCACCTTCATTTCTTATCAAAGCTGTATTGCATTCTGGACAATGTGTTGCATATATTGTTTGTAAGGAATTTTGAGGTCTTTTTGTAAAATCAACTGCAATAATTTTTGGAATAATCTCTCCTCCTTTTTCCACAAAAACAGTGTCTCCCACTCTAATATCTAACTTTTCAATTTGGTCTGCATTGTGCAAAGACGCTCTTTTTACAATGGTTCCTGCCAATTGAACAGGTTTTAAATTTGCCACTGGTGTAATGGCTCCTGTTCTTCCAACTTGATAAGTGATTTCATTTAAAATTGTAGCAACCTGATCTGCTTTAAATTTATATGCAATTGCCCATCTTGGAGATTTAGAAGTATATCCTAATTCTTCTTGTTGTTGCAAATTATTTACTTTGATAACAACACCGTCTGTTTCATATGGCAAGTCATGACGCTTTGAATCCCAATGATTTACGAATTCAAAAACAGCTTCAATTGAGGTTGCCAGATGTATCGTATTTGGAACTTTAAAACCTGCTTTTCTGGCACTTTCCAGCATTTCAAAATGAGAATTGTATTTTCTTTCGGATGCAACAACTTGATATAACAAACAATCCAAAGGTCGTTTTGCAACTTCAGCACTATCTTGCAATTTTAAACTTCCGCTTGCGGTATTTCTAGGATTTCTATATTCCTCTTCACCATTTTCAGCACGTTCTTCATTCATTTTTTGAAATCCCTCTAAAGGTAAAATGATTTCTCCTCTGATTTCAAAATCATTTAAAAAATCATTTTTCAAATTCAATGGAATAGAACGAATTGTTTTTACATTCTGAGTCACATCATCTCCTTGGAAACCATCACCTCTTGTAACCGCTTTTACAAATTTTCCTTTTTCATACGTTAGATTTATAGATGCTCCATCAAATTTCAATTCGCATGTATACTCAATTTCTGAAGTTCCTAGTATTTTCTGAATGCGTTTTTCCCAATCCAATAAATCTTCTTTTGAATACGAATTATCTAAAGAATACATTCTATTTTGGTGAGTTGTTGTTTCAAAATTCTTAGTTACAATTCCTCCTACTCTTTGTGTTGGCGAATTTTCATCAAAAAAATCAGGATTTTCCTTTTCTAATTTTTCTAATTCTTTCAGTTTTATATCAAAATCAAAATCAGAAATGATAGCATTATCCAACACATAATAATTGTAATTATGTGCATTTAATTCTTCTCTTAGTGAATTTATTTTTTCTTGAATTGTCATATTTTTTGCTAAAACCTTTGTTTTTAAACATTTAAAAACTTACCTTATCAAATCTACAAAATAGAAAATATAAGATATGAAATACGCTATAAAAATACGTAAAATTTCCACAGTGAACGAACTTGAAAACGCATGGAATATTCAAGATTACAAACAACTTTTAGAGCGTTTTAATTTTCCTGATGCACAAAGCAATGACCCAAAAGAATTGATAGAATTATTATTCATGGCAATTACTGATTTTGAAACCCATGAATCTGCTGCAATTGTGCTGGATTATACCTTGTCAGAACATTTGACTGAAGGGCAAATAGAACAACTTTCGCACGAAATGTTGCTTGACAAAGTTTCTGAAGAATACCCTGTAATTTCTTTGCACAAAGCTCTTTTTAATACAAATCAGTTGTTGTATAAAGCCTATAATGGTAAATTTCACAATGCAGAAGCTACTATTGTCGATTTTGAAATTACTGCTTTGGATGATGCTGAAAGTGACATATCCAAAGAAATTGTTTTGAAATGTTTTGCAAAAAATTTGGACAATCACAGTTTAATTTTACGTTTATTTAAAAATCAAATCAATGCAATTGAAGCATTTGAAGAAGCAAATGATGTGATTTGGGAACTTCAAAAAATGGATTCATTTTACAGATTGACTACTTCAGATTATTGGATGAGTAAAAGAGAAATTTTGAGTGAAGATTTCAATTGTAAAATTGATTTTTTTGAGGAAAAATAATTCATCAAAAAAAACCTGAGACAACGTTGTTTCAGGTTTCTTTTTTTAATAACTGATACAATTAATAATAAGTGAATCTTCTTACCTTAGCAATGTGTCTAGCCAAACGCATTACTTGATGGGAATATCCATATTCGTTGTCATACCAAACATACAATACAACACTTTCTCCATCAGTAATAGTTGCTTTGCTATCAAAAATAGATGGCGCTGTTGAACCTATAATATCTGTAGAAACCAATTCATTATCCATAGAATATTTGATTTGTTCTACCAAATCTCCTTCTAAGGCATTTTGTTTTAAAATTGCGTTTACAATATCAATAGTAACAGGTCTTCTTAATTGCAAACTCAAAATTGCCAAAGAACCATTTGGAACAGGAACTCGAATTGCATTTGACGTTAATTTACCTTCCAAAGCTGGCAATGCTTTTGAAACTGCACTTCCAGCACCAGTTTCAGTAATCACCATATTCAAAGCTGCTGCTCTTCCACGTCTGTATTTGCTGTGCATATTATCCACCAAATTTTGGTCATTTGTGTAGGCATGAATGGTTTCTAAATGTCCTTTTTTGATACCAAAATTATCTTCCAAAACTTTTAAAATTGGTGTAATTGCATTGGTTGTACAAGAAGCTGCAGAAAAAATATCATATTTATCAGGTTTATATTTTTGATGATTTACTCCATGGACAATATTAGGAACTCCTTTTGCAGGTGCAGTTATCAAAACTTTACTTGCTCCTTTTGATGTTAATAATCTACTCAATTCCACATCGTCTCTAAATGCACCAGTATTATCAATAATCAAAGCATCTTTTATTCCGAATTTTGTATAATCAACATCTTCAGGATTCGTTGCTGAAATCATAAAAACGGTTGTCCCATTGATGATGAGTGCATTATTTTCTTTATCAATTTGAACAGTTCCTAAAAAGTTTCCGTGAACTGAATCTACACTTAATAATGAAGCTCTTTTTTCCAATACAGTCGGAGTTATTTTATCACGAACCACAATTGCTCTCAGTCGTAATTGTGTTCCTTTTCCCATTTTTGTCATTAACTCACGAGCCAACAAACGTCCAATTCTTCCAAAACCATACAACACAACATCTTTTGGAGTTAAATTTTTCGCATCAGTAATATTTTTTAGTTGTTTTTTGATAAACACAACCTTATCAATACATCCTTTTGGATTCAAATGACACTCGTAAGCTAGTTTTCCAATATCTAATTTTGACGGAGGTAAATCCACTTGATGAATCGCTTTTGCAATACTTAATGCATCTTGAATTGTAATTGGTTTATTGACAAATTCTTTTGCATAATTGATTAAATTCAGTACTTCACTAGCTCTTTTATCTACTAAAGGATTTCTAAAAAAAACCATTTCTATGGATTTATCATACCACAAATCATTTACAATGTTGATAAATTCAACTGTTGCTCTTCTAGTTAGTGCTTGTTGAGTAACTTCTTCCTCGTAATTTACAATTATTGACATTTTTGGAGTTTGTTTATTTAATTTTTTTTGCAAAAGTATTTCTTTTTTGCAAATTACGAAATCGATTTCGTGTTTTATTAAAAAAAATCCCGGTGATGAATCAGGATTTTTTTTGGGGGTTTAAAAGGAGATTATCTAAATCGTAAAGTTTCTTTTTCTCCCTGTAAATTTATCAATTCAATAATGATATAGGATCTACTATTGGCTACACTTTCTAATAATTTTACACCTTCCTCAGCATTTGCAACCATTTTATCATTGATTTTTGTAATGATATAACTATTCAAATTATTTTCGTCTCCTCTATCAATTGTTTCATAAATTTTTGCGCCACCAGAAATATTAAGTCTTTTTTGTTCTTCTTTAGATACATCTTTCAATTCCCAATTAAATGAACTTGAAATGAATTGAGGCATTTTTTTACCCAATTTCACCTTCTTCGTCAAATATTGGCCATTTCTATTTAC
>JANREL010000076.1:0-2096 GCA_030758355.1 Polaribacter sp. | reverse complement strand
CCCCACTATTTCCTGGATTTACAGCAGCATCTGTTTGAATAAAAGAATCTATAGAACCATTTCCGTCCAAATCTCTACCTTTTGCACTTACAATTCCGGCAGTTACTGTAGATGTTAAATTGTAAGGATTTCCAACTGCTAAAACCCATTCACCTACTTTTACGTTGTCTGAATTTGCAAAAGTGATGAACGGCAATTCAGTATCTGTTTTGATTTTCAACAAAGCAATGTCATCATTTTTATCTGTTCCAATCAATTCAGCTTTGAAAACTTTTTTATTATTCAGAGTAACTTCTATTTCGTTTGCACCATCAATTACGTGATTATTGGTCACGATATAACCGTCTGCAGAAATAATTACACCACTTCCAGTTCCAACTTGTTCAAACTTTCTAGTGCCACTTCCGTTTCCATAAAAAAATTCTGCTAACGGATTATACTGAGTTTTGATAGTGGTATTTTTTACGTGAACTACTGCATTCAATGATTTTTCAGCTGCAAGCGTAAAATCAATTGAAGAGATTTCAAAGCTGTTTGAATCTGTGTTAGATGATGTATAGTTTGTTTTGACAATTGATGAATTTTCTGGTCCTGATCTTTCAACAATTACAGGTCCATCAAAAAATAATTTATAACCACCTAAAGTAATGATTCCGCCTAAAATGGCGATTCCCAATAAACTGATATTTTTTCTCATATTATTTTTGTTTTTTGACTATTCAAATATACGATTTTAACATTTTCAGAAAATCTGTTTAACTTGTTTTTAACTGATTTTAACCACGTTTTAACAAAGAATTTTTACACGGTAAAATCACTACCTTTGTGCCATGAATGTATTTTTTTTCAAATATCAAGGAACAGGAAACGATTTTGTGATGATTGATAACAGAACAAATATCTTTCCAAAACAAAAAACTGACATAATTTCACAAATTTGTGACAGGCATTTTGGTGTTGGTGCTGACGGAATTATTTTAATAGAAAGTGATGAATTACATGATTTTAAAATGATTTATTTCAATGCTGATGGCAGTGAAACGTTTTGCGGAAATGGAGGAAGATGTGCAGTTGCATTTGCCAAGCAATTGGGAATAATTGAATATTCTGCAAATTTTATAGCTTTTGATGGACCTCACTTTGCCAGTATTGAAAATGACATTATTTCATTAAAAATGATTAATGTTGATCAAATTACAGTCAATGAAAAAGCTGTTTTTGCTTACACAGGCACTCAACATCATGTAGAAATGGTAGAAGATTTAACTGATTTCCCTGTTTTTGAAAAAGGAAGAGAAATTCGATATCAATACCCAAATCCTGGAAGTAATGTGAATTTTGTACAACAAATTGACAACAAAACTTTCAGAGTTAGGACCTATGAAAAAGGCGTTGAAGATGAAACATTGGCTTGTGGGACTGGCGTAACTGCTGTTGCAATTGCCATGCATAAATTGCAAAAAACAGATCAAAATTTAATTACGCTACCTGTTGAAGGTGGTGTTTTAGAAGTATCGTTTGAAGAAGAAAATGGCTATTATAAAAATGTATTTTTAAAAGGGCCTGCAACTCTCGTTTTTGAAGGAAAAATAGCTATTTAATGCAAACACTTCAAGGAAATTTTATAAAATTAAGAGCCTTAGAGCCAGAAGATTTGGAGTTTTTATTTCAAATTGAAAACAATGAGATTTTTTGGGAAGTGAGTCATACACAAACGCCTTTTTCAAAGTTTGTGTTAAAAAATTACCTTGAAAATGCGCATTTAGATATTTATGAAACCAAACAATTGCGATTGATAATTGAAGAAAAATCAAATGCAAATAAAGTTGGGATGATTGATTTATTCGATTTCAATCCACAACATAAAAGAGCAGGAATTGGCATCTTAATTCACCCTGATTCTCAACAAAAAGGTTTTGCTTCTGAAGCATTATCAATATTGATTCAGTATGCATTTACCCATCTGCACTTGCATCAATTGTTTGCCAATATATTGACTGACAATGAAAAAAGTTTGCAGCTTTTTATGAAGTATTCTTTCAAAAAAGTAGGCATCAAAAAAGAGTGGATTTTTTCTGAAGGAAAAATGAAGGATG
>JANREL010000075.1:18882-31509 GCA_030758355.1 Polaribacter sp. | reverse complement strand
CAGGCATTAGAAGGAATGGAGCATGTAAGAATGCGTCCTTCCATGTATATTGGAGACATTGGAGTGCGTGGTTTACACCATTTGGTTTACGAGGTTGTAGACAATTCCATTGACGAAGCTATGGGAGGCCACTGTGACACTATTGACGTTACTATCAATGAAGATAATTCTGTAACAACGAGAGATAATGGACGAGGAATTCCCGTTGATATTCACAAAAAAGAAGGTGTTTCTGCATTACAAGTTGTAATGACAAAAATTGGTGCAGGAGGAAAGTTTGATAAAGATTCTTATAAAGTTTCTGGAGGATTGCATGGTGTAGGAGTTTCTTGTGTAAACGCACTTTCTGACCATTTAACTGCAACTGTTCACAAAAACGGAAAAATCTGGCAACAAGAATATGAACGAGGAAAAGCATTATATCCAGTAAAAACAATTGGCGAAACCGATTTTACGGGAACGATTGTTACATTTTTACCAGATAAATCAATTTTTCAGCAAACTACTGAATTCAGCTATGAGACATTAGCAAACAGAATGCGCGAATTATCGTTTTTAAATAAAGGTGTTACCATCAAATTAACAGACAAAAGAAAAAAAGATGATGAAGGTAATTTTATTTCAGAAACTTTTTATTCTGACGAAGGACTTCCTGAATTTGTAAAATATTTAGATTCTACCCGCGAAAGTTTGACTACCAAAGTAATTTCCATGGAAGGAGAAAAAAATGGAATTCCAGTAGAAGTTGCTATGGTTTATAACACTTCGTATGCGGAAAATTTACATTCGTATGTAAACAATATTAATACACACGAGGGAGGAACACATTTGGCAGGTTTTAGACGTGGTTTGACTACAACTTTAAAAAAATATGCTGACGATTCAGGATTGTTAAAAAATGTAAAATTTGAAATTGCTGGTGATGACTTTAGAGAAGGATTAACCGCGATTATTTCTGTTAAAGTTCAAGAGCCACAATTTGAAGGACAAACTAAAACAAAATTAGGAAACAGAGAGGTGACTTCTGCAGTTTCTCAAGCCGTTTCAGATATGTTAACCATTTATTTGGAAGAAAATCCAAATGATGCAAGAGCCATTGTTCAGAAAGTAATTTTAGCAGCGACTGCTCGTCATGCAGCCAGAAAAGCACGTGAATTAGTCCAAAGAAAAACAGTAATGAGTATTGGCGGTTTGCCTGGGAAATTATCTGATTGTTCTGAAACAGATCCTGCGCAATGCGAAATTTTCTTGGTTGAGGGAGATTCTGCAGGTGGAACAGCAAAACAAGGAAGGGATAGAAACTTCCAAGCGATTTTACCTTTACGTGGAAAAATTTTGAATGTAGAAAAAGCCATGCAACACAAAGTTTTTGAAAATGAAGAAATCAAAAATATGTTTACAGCTTTAGGAGTTTCTATTGGTACAGAAGATGATCCAAGAGCACTGAATTTATCAAAAATTCGTTATCACAAAGTTGTAATTATGTGTGATGCTGACGTTGATGGTTCGCATATTGCAACCTTAATATTAACTTTCTTCTTCCGTTTTATGAGAGAAATGATTGAGCAAGGCTATATTTATATCGCTACTCCACCATTATATTTGGTTAAAAAAGGACAAAAAAGAGAGTATGCTTGGGATGATGACCAGCGTGATTTGATTTCTCAAAAAATGGGTGGAGGAGTAACTATTCAACGATATAAAGGTTTAGGAGAGATGAATGCTGAGCAATTGTGGGACACAACCATGAATCCTGAGTTTAGAACATTACGTCAAATAACGATTGATAGCTTGACAGAAGCTGACAGAGTTTTCTCGATGTTGATGGGAGATGATGTTCCGCCAAGAAGAGATTTCATTGAGAAAAATGCTAAATATGCTAAGATAGATGTGTAAATATTTCTATATGTTAAAATTAAATTTATTGACACTTTTTAAGAAGTGTGTATTTTTCATACACTAGCTATCGAATTAAGAAAAAAATAACCAAATCTTTAAATCAATGAAAAAGTATATTTTAATTCTAATAAGCATTTTTTCCTTGTCTTTTAAAACAAAAGCGCAAGATGGTATTGAGAACATCCTTTTTGCTGATATAGCAGATGCAAACAAACTTACTACTGAATATTTAAGACCTGTAGCAGAAGGGTTTATTTTAGGGATGAGCAATGGATGGTATCATACTGCAAAAGTTCATAAAATATTGGGTTTTGATATTACTATCGGAGCAAATCTATCTATGGTTTCATCTTCAAAAGAGTCATTTAATGTTAACCCTTTAAATTTGTCTTCTAGAATTACTCAAAATCCTGCAACTTCACCAACTATTCTAGGAAGTGGAAATGCTGTTACAAATGCATTTGAAGTTACAATTCCTGCGAATTCTGACCCTAATATCAACGGTGGTAATCACCCCGAATTGACAAGAAATTTCACAATGCCTGATGGTTTTAGAGATGATCTTCCAATGAGTTCAGTTCCAACACCAGCAGTTCAGGTAGCTCTTGGCTTACCTGGAAAATTTGAGGTTAATTTACGTTTTTTACCAGAGGTCGGAAATGATGAAACAAAATTAAATCTTTTTGGTTTAGGTATTAAAAAAGAAATTACAAGTTGGTTTGGACCAATGGATAAAACACCTTTGCATATTTCTCTTTTAGGTGCTTTTACAAATATGAAAGTTTCAAGTATAATAGAAGATCCAAGTGGAAATGACATCAATATCACAAATGGTTTGGGTGAAATGAAACTAAACTCTTATACTGTTCAAGCTTTAGCATCTTTAAACTTCCCAATTATTAATATTTACGGGGGTTTTGGATATATTGGTGGTTCTTCATCCCTAGATATTGCAGGAAGATACGAATTGCAATACTCTGATGGTTTAACAAGTTACACCAGAATTTTAAACAATCCTATTAACTTAGATTATGATGTTAGTGGTTTTACAACTACAATTGGAGCCAGATTAAGTTTAGGCATTTTTAAAATTTTCGGAAGTTATACATTGCAAGAATACAATACTTTAAATGCAGGTATTTCATTCAGCATAAGATAAAAATTCAACAAACCTCTCTTAAAAAGACACCTTTTGGTGTCTTTTTTTTATAATAATTATCACCAATAAAAAACATTAAATATTGTACTTTTGTGTTTCAAAAAATAATTAACTTAAAACAAAAAAATATGAAAGTTTCAGTTGTTGGTGCAGGTGCAGTTGGCGCAAGTTGTGCAGAATATATTGCGATTAAAAATTTCGCTTCGGAAGTTGTTTTATTAGATATCAAAGAAGGATTTGCTGAAGGAAAAGCAATGGATTTGATGCAAACAGCTTCACTAAATGGTTTTGATACTAAAATTACAGGAATCACAAATGATTATTCAAAAACTGCCAATTCTGATGTTTGCGTGATTACTTCCGGAATTCCAAGAAAACCAGGCATGACTCGTGAAGAATTAATTGACATCAATGCAGGAATTGTAAAAACAGTTGCTTCAAATTTATTAACATATTCTCCAAATACCATCATTATTGTAGTTTCAAATCCAATGGATACCATGACATATTTGGTTCATAAAACTACCAACATCCCTCAAAATAAAATTATTGGAATGGGTGGTGCTTTAGATTCTGCACGTTTCAAATACAGACTAGCTGAGGCTTTAGACGCACCAATTTCGGATATTGATGGAATGGTAATTGGTGGTCATTCTGATACAGGAATGGTGCCTTTAACAAGATTAGCTACTAGAAATTCTATTCCCGTTTCTGAATTAATTTCTGCTGAAAGATTAGAACAAGTAAAAGAAGATACCAAAGTTGGTGGTGCAACTTTAACCAAATTATTAGGCACTTCTGCTTGGTATGCACCTGGAGCTGCTGTGAGCGCTATGGTGCAGGCAATTGCTTGTGATCAAAAGAAAATATTTCCTTGTTCAACATTCTTAAATGGCGAATACGGAATGAATGATATATGCTTAGGTATTCCTGTTGTTATTGGAAAAAACGGTATCGAAAGTATTGTTGAAATTACCTTAAATGAAGCTGAAAAAGCTAATATGGTTGCTTCTGCTGAAGGTGTGAAAGTGGTAAATGACTTGTTAAACTTATAGTTTTTTTTAGAAAAATTCTATTTGAATTCTTAAAATACAAACCTCACAAGCTAAAATTTGTGAGGTTTTTTTTATTTCTTCTGAATACTGTCAATAAGCTACATTCTAAATTTACGACAACCCTGAAATCACCCCATTTTTATCAATAGTCATATTTTCTGATGCTGGAATAATTGGCAATCCGGGCATTCGCATCATTTCTCCTAGAATAGGAATGACAAATTGAGCTCCTGCAGCAATTTCTATTTCACGAACTGTTACTGTAAATCCCTCTGGCCTTCCAATTAAAAACTCATTATCAGAAAATGATTTTTGAGTTTTCGCCATGCAAACTGCAAATTCGTTGAATCCTAACTTTTCAATTTTTTTTAGATCGATTTCAGCTTGTTTGCTATATTCCACCGATTTTGCACCATAAATTTCTGTAGTAATGGTTTCAATTTTTTCTCTGATAGGACTTTTCCAATCGTATAACGGTTTGTATTGAGTTGCTTTGGTTTCAACAACATCAACAACAGCTGCAGCTAATTTTTTGGTTCCTTCACCCCCTTTTTCCCATCCTTCAGAAACAACAGCTTGTACACCTAAATTAGCACATTTTTCAATCACAAAATTTACTTCTTCTTCAGAATCTGAGATAAAAGAATTGATAGCAACAACTGGTTCAATATTAAATTTTCGAACATTTTCAATATGTTTTTCCAAGTTTTTAAATCCCTTAGAAACATGCTCTAAGTTTGGCGTATTATATTCTTCGCTTTTTGCACCGCCATGATGACGTAAAGCTCTTATTGTGGCTACTAAAACTACACATTTTGGATTTAGTTTTGCAAAAGCAGCTTTGATATTTAAAAACTTTTCAGCACCTAAATCTGCTCCAAAACCGGCTTCTGTAACTGCATAATTAGCTAGGGACAATCCCATTCTTGTTGCGATAATCGTATTGGTGCCTTGTGCAATATTTGCAAAAGGTCCTCCATGAAGAATTGCAGCATTTCCCTCCAAGGTCTGCACCAAATTAGGCTTTATAGCCTCTTTCAATAAAATTGACATAGCATTTTCGGCTTTCAAATCTCTCGCAAAAACAGGTTTTTTATCAAAAGTAAATCCGATAAAAATATTTCCCAAACGTTCTTTTAAATTTTCTAAATCTGTTGACATACACAAAATTGCCATCACTTCTGATGCAGGGGTAATATTGAATCCATCTTGTCTTGGAATGCCATTTGTAGAACCTCCCAAACCTATAATTATCTCTCTCAAAGAACGGTCATTCATATCCATTACTCGTTTCCAAAGAACCGTTCTCGGGTCAATATTCAAGTTGTTTGTCTTATTTTGAATATTATTATCAATCAACGCTGATAATAAATTATTGGCTTTTTCAACTGCGTTAAAATCTCCAGTGAAATGCAAATTGATATCTTCCATTGGAATCACTTGAGAAAATCCTCCTCCTGCAGCACCTCCTTTCATCCCAAAAACTGGCCCTAAAGAAGGTTCTCTCAACACAGCAATAGTTTGTTTTCCTATTTTGTTTAAACCATCTACCAAACCAATTGAAACTGTAGTTTTTCCCTCTCCTGCTGGAGTTGGCGTCAATGCAGTTACTAAAATCAAATTGTTTTGCGCTACTTTTTCATCATCAATCAGATACAAAGGTAGTTTTGCTTTGTATTTTCCATACATTTCCAAATCGTCTTCATCGATCCCTAATTTTTCAGCAATATTTTTGATGTGTAAAGGTTTTTTTGATTGAGCAATCTCAATATCAGTCAAGTAAGTCATTTTGTGAAATTATCGAAATTAGTGTTTAAATATAATGAATTTTAACAGCTTTATATCCTTGTATTTTGAGTTGTATAAAAACCTGTTTTGGGCATATACAATAAATGTGATAAAATAATTGCTTAGCCTACTCTGAAATACTATATTTGCACGTTTTAAAAAAAAGAAGTCGACATAAATTAAAGAAAATGCAAAACAAAGGACTTATTAAATTATTTGCTATCCTTTTTGGATTAGTAAGTTTATATCAATTATCATTTACATTTTTAGCAACCAAAGTAGAAAAAGATGCAGCTACTTATGCTAAAAATATGGATAAAAATAACAATGCAAGGGAAAAAGCTGCTTTTGAAAAAAAGTTTTTAGACAGCGTTGCTAACAAAGATATTATTGATTTGGGCATCACAAAATATACCTACAATGACGTAAAAGACAAGGAGATGAACCTTGGTCTTGATTTGAAAGGTGGGATCAATGCTATTTTACAAGTTTCTGTAAAGGAAGTATTGAAAAGCTTGTCTAATGATTCCAATAACGAAATATTTAACAAAGCATTAGCTGCTGCTGATGACAGACAAAAAAATAGCAACTCTGATTATTTAGACCTCTTTTTTCAAGAATTTGAAAAAATTGCTGGGAAAACAAAATTGAGTGATCCTTCCATTTTTGGCACAAAAGCATTGAGTGAAAAAATCTCTTTGAATGAAGATAATGCTACCGTAAAAAAGACGTTACAAGAAGAGATCAATAGTTCTATTGGTACTGCTTTTGAAGTATTGAGAAGCAGAATTGACAAATTTGGAGTGACACAACCAAATATCCAAAGAATTGGAACTTCTGGAAGAATTCAAATTGAATTGCCAGGTGCAAAAGATATTGAACGTGTTACCAAGTTAATCACAAGTAAAGCTGAATTGCAGTTTTGGGAAGTTCATTCAAATGTTGAAGTTCAAAACTTTTTCTTCGAAGCAAATGCTGCAGTTGCAACAATGCTGAAAGACGAAACTTCAGTAAAAAAAGATACTCTAAAGAAAGGAAATATTGATGATTTATTAGGAGAAACTAAGGATTCTACTACAGTTCAAAAAAATCTTTTCACTTATTTATTTCCAAATGTTGCACAATCACAACAACAAGTTAGTTCGTTAGTAGGGCAAGCTAGAGTGTTGGATACAGCAACTGTAAACAATTTATTAGCTAAAAAAGAGGTAAGAGCATTATTGCCAACCGAATTACGCTATGTAAAATTCTTATGGGATTATAAATCTGAAAAAGGTACTGATGGCACAGAATTGATTGGATTATATGCCATCAAAGGGAATAGAAATGATGCCGCTCCAATTGAAGGTGATGTGATTTTAGATGCTGCTCAAGTGTTTGATCAATTGAACAAACCAGAGGTAAGCATGACAATGAACAGTACAGGAACCAAACAATGGGCAAAAATGACTGCAGACAATGTAGGGAAATTTGTAGCTGTTGTATTGGATAATTATGTTTACACTGCGCCTTCTGTAAACCAAGCCATTACTGGTGGAAGAACTTCAATTTCTGGAGGAACCATGACGATTGCTGAGGCAGAAGATATTGCAACTGTTTTAAAAGCAGGAAAACTACCAGCAGCTGCAAGAATTATTCAAGCAGAAGTTGTTGGTCCATCTTTAGGTCAACAATCAATTGATGCTTCCATAAATTCATTTATGATTGCCATCTGTTTGGTATTACTTTGGATGATTTTCTACTACGGAAAAGCAGGGATTTTTTCAAACATTGCATTAGTAGTGAACATTCTTTTCATCTTTGGAGTTTTAGCTTCTTTCAATGCCGTATTGACATTGCCAGGAATTGCAGGTATTATTTTAACGATTGGTATGTCTGTTGATGCAAACGTAATTATCTTTGAGAGAATCAAAGAAGGATTGGCTGCAAAAATGGGTTTGAAACAAGCAGTTGAAGAAGGATTCTCAATAAAAGGCGCACTTTCTGCAATTATTGATGCAAACATCACGACCTTGTTAACAGGTATTATTTTATATGTTTTTGGAACAGGACCAATCAAAGGTTTCGCATTAACATTAATGATTGGTATTGCAACTTCATTATTTACGGCCGTTTTTATCACTAGATTGTTAGTTGATAGTGCTGTAAATAAAAAAATGAATTTAACTTTCAATACCAATTTTTCAAAAGGTTGGTTTACAAATATCAACGTAGCATTTATAAGAAAACGTAAAATTGCTTATGCCATTTCTGGTACCTTAGTAATTGTTAGTTTGGTTTCAATTTTTACAATTGGATTAAAACAAGGAGTTGATTTTAAAGGAGGACGCTCTTATGTGGTTCGTTTTAATCAAGAAATGACTCCAACTAAAGTTGCTCAAGAACTGAAATCAATTTTTGGAAGTGCGCCAGAAGTAAAAACCTATGGTAACGCAAACCAATTAAAAATCACCACTGTTTATAGAATAGACGAAGAAGGACAAGAAGTTGATGAAGAAATTCAAGAAACCTTATACAATGGTTTGAAACCCTATTTGGCGAAAACTTCTTACGAAAACTTTAAACCTGGATTTGAAAAACAAGGTGCAGGAATCATGAGTTTCTTAAAAGTAGAACCAACGATTGCTGATGATATCAAAACTTCGGCATTATACTCTGTATTTGGATCTCTATTAATTGTTTTCTTATACATCTTATTGCGCTTCAGAAAAGTATCGTTCTCATTTGGTGCAGTTGCAGCGGTTTTCCATGACGTATTGATTGTGTTGGGAGTTTTCTCTTTGACATATACTTTTATGCCATTTGATATGGAAATTGATCAATCTTTCATTGCTGCAATTCTAACAGTTGTTGGGTATTCTCTGAATGATACCGTAATTATTTTCGATAGAATTAGAGAATTCACGAACGAAAGACGTGGAAAACACAACGAATTAATCAATAGCGCTATTAATGTAACGTTAGGAAGAACCATCAATACTTCATTAACAACTTTATTGGTATTGTTATCAATCTTTTTCTTTGGAGGTGATTCAATCAAAGGATTCATGTTCGCATTGATTGTTGGTATTATTGTAGGAACCTATTCTTCTATTTTCGTAGCAACACCAATCATGTACGATACCACAAAAAAAGAAGATAAAAATAGTTAACTTTTTATACCTATTTAAAAACCGTTTTTAAATACTGATTATCAGATTAAAAACGGTTTTTTCATTTCGCAGATAGGCATTATATTTACATCCTGATGAAAATTATAAAACTTCATGATTTATATTTCAGTCCTTTTATTGAAAAGGAGGAAATTGATGCGATTGTAAAAAACTTAGTTTGTCAAGTAAAAGAGGATTTGCCTGAAAATGAAATTCCAATTTTTATTGGAATTTTAAATGGCTGTTTTTTATTTGCTGCGGACTTTATAAGAGCTTATCAAGGAAATTGTGAAGTGTCTTTCGTGAAATTAGCCTCTTATTCCGGTACTAAATCTACAGACGAAGTAAAACAATTGGTAGGAATTAATGAAGATTTAACAGGAAGAACGGTTATTATTTTAGAGGATATTATTGATACAGGCAGCACTTTACAAGAAATATATAATATCTTTAGAGAAAAAAATGTAAAAGAATTAAAAATAGTCACCCTATTTTTTAAACCAGATGTATTTAAAAAAGAACTACCCATCAATTATATTGGTAAAAGTATTGAAGACAAATTCATTGTTGGATATGGCTTAGATTACAATGGTTTAGGTAGAAATTATCCAGCAATTTATCAATTAACAAACAAACCAAAAATGAAAAATATTGTATTATTTGGTCCTCCAGGAGCAGGAAAAGGAACACAAGCAATCGTTTTAAAAGAGAAATATAATTTAGTACATATTTCTACAGGAGATGTTTTTAGATTCAATATTAAAAACGAAACTCCACTAGGAAAATTGGCAAAAACCTTTATTGATGCTGGCGATTTAGTTCCTGATGAAGTGACCATTGACATGCTAAAAGAGGAAGTTGAAAAAAATAGTGATGCTGGTGGAATTATTTTTGACGGTTTTCCTAGAACAGCCTCTCAAGCTACTGCTTTAGATGCGTTTTTAACTGAAAAAGGGTTGCAAATTGACGCTATGATTGCGTTGGAAGTTCCAGAGGCCCTATTAGTAGAACGCATTCTTGGAAGAGGAAAAACAAGCGGAAGAACAGACGATACTGATGAAGAAAAAATCAGAAATCGTTTCAACGAATACAATACAAAAACTGCTGTTTTAAAAGATTATTACGAAGTACAAAATAAATATTTTGGTATCAATGGTGTTGGAACTATTGAAGATATCACAAACCGAATTTCAACAGTATTTGAAACTTTATAAGTTCAAAATTTAAAAGTTTTAAACGCTAAACTGAACATTAAAAACTAAACACTAAAAACTTCTCATGACCGAAGGCAATTTCGTTGATTACATAAAAATATATGCAACCTCTGGAAAAGGCGGACAAGGTTCAACGCATTTACATAGAGAAAAATTTGTTGAAAAAGGCGGTCCTGATGGTGGTGATGGTGGCCGTGGAGGGCACATTATTTTGCGTGGTGACAGAAATTTATGGACATTGTTTCATCTAAAATTCAAACGTCATTTTAGAGCAACTCAAGGTGGTGCAGGAAGCAAAAGCAGAAGTACTGGTGCAGATGGCGAAGATATTTATATTGATGTGCCTTTAGGAACCATTATTAGAGATGCTGATACTGACGAAATTATTGTGGAAATTACCGAAGATAAAAAAGAAGTTATTTTATTACAAGGTGGAAAAGGCGGACTTGGAAACTGGCATTTTAGAACGGCAACGCATCAAACTCCAAGATTTGCACAACCAGGAATTGATGGTCAAGAAGGTTGGTACAGAATTGAACTAAAAATTTTGGCAGATGTTGGCTTAGTAGGTTTTCCGAATGCAGGAAAATCAACCTTACTTTCTGTGGTTACTGCTGCTAAACCAAAAATTGCAGATTATGCTTTTACCACTTTAAAACCTAATTTAGGGATTGTAGAATATCGAAATCATCAAACGTTTGTAATGGCAGATATTCCTGGAATTATTGAAGGTGCTGCTGAGGGAAAAGGATTGGGTCATCGTTTTTTACGTCATATTGAACGAAATGCAGTGTTGTTATTTTTAATTCCTGCTGATAGTGATGACATCAATACTGAGTATGACATTTTATTGAATGAACTCAAAAAATACAATCCTGAGTTGTTAGACAAACATAGGCTTTTGGCAATTTCAAAAACGGATTTGTTGGATGATGAATTGAAATCAGAAATCAAAGAAACACTTCCTAAAGGAATTGAAACGGTTTTTATTTCGTCAGTTGCTGAAATCGGTTTGGTTGAATTGAAAGATAAATTGTGGAAAGTTCTGAATTTGTAAGATAAAAACTTACAAAACTACTCTTTAAACTGAACTCTGATTGGTAAAATATATTTTGTTTTTACAGGAATTCCTCTTTTGATAGCTGGATAAATTTTAGAGATATTTTGTATACTGATTGCTAATAAACTATCCAATGTAGGTAGCTGTTCCATGATGACTTCTGAGGCTTCTATTTGTTCTAATTTGAGAATACCTTTAGCATCAATTAATAAATGTACAATAACAATTTCATCAACAGAATCTTTGATGGTAAGGACTTTTTTTTGCAACTCCTCACCTATTTTTTGATGGATATTCGTTCTAAAACATGCGGATTTTGCATCTTTTTCTACTAAAGAATCACATACTGCAAAAGAAGGTGAAAAATCAACTTCATTAAAATTAATGATCGTGTCTAAATCAGGAAGTTGGTTTTTTTTTGAAAAAAGAAATTTGTCACACGAAGTGCAAAATATCACTAAAATCAAAAAAGAAAAAACACGCAAAAACATAGATTTTTTTATGATGTGAAGTTAGTAAATTTTACCGAATTTTAATCCAAAGATTCTACTTTTGAAAGATAGTCTTTTTTAAAACTACTCTTTATCAGCCATTTTCTTGACATACTCTGTGATAATCACAATTTGAGTACCATTTACTTTGCCTTCAATATAGTTGGCATTTTCATGATCTAACGAAATTCGACGAACTGCAGTACCTTGTTTTGCAACCATACTTGACCCTTTTACTTTCAAGTCTTTGATTAAAACAACAGTATCTCCAGCTTCTAAAATAACACCATTGCAATCTCTGTGAATTACTTTTTCACTATCATCTAAATGTTCATTAGTTGCTTTTGCTATTGCCAATTCATCATCAGTCAAATACATCATTTCTAACAATTCTTTAGGCCAACCTTCATTCTTTAAACGATGTAACATTCTCCAAGAAATCACTTTTACGGGCGAAAATTCACTCCAAATAGCATCATTCAAACAACGCCAATGGTTAGAATCCATAGTTTGAGGATTTTCAATTTGATTCACGCATGTTTCACAAGCCAAAATACTTCCGTCAAAACCTCCATTTGAAACTGGTTTTACCTCATAAATGGCTAATTTTTCTTCGCTAGTGCACAATTCACAATGATGATTACCTCTGTTTTGTAATTCTGATAATAAACTCATTTTTGGTTAATTTTTGGCAAATGTACTGCTTCTTTTTATTTAATTTCGAGCGATGTAAATTGAAAATTAGTGCCATCAAATAAGCCTTTATCTGATAATTTTAATGAGGGAATTACCAACAAACTCATAAAAGA
>JANREL010000075.1:0-18782 GCA_030758355.1 Polaribacter sp. | reverse complement strand
ATAAGCCTTTATCTGATAATTTTAATGAGGGAATTACCAACAAACTCATAAAAGACAGGGTCATGAAAGGTGCTCTTAAGGTACTACCCATTTTTTTAGCCATTTTGTCAATTTCAGCATAAGCTTTTCCAGTTTCTTCGGCAGAAGTTGCAGACATAATTCCGGCAATTGGCAATGGCAGTATTTTTTCTTCAGTGTCATCTACAGCACAAACACCTCCTTTGTACTTAATCACCAAATTTACAGCCTTGCAAATTGCTTCGTCAGAAACACCAACTGCAATAATATTGTGCGAATCATGTCCAACAGAACTTGCAATTGCGCCTTCTTTTAATCCAAAATTTTTGATGAATGCAATCGCAGGAACTTCATTCTTATAACGATTTACCACTGTCATTTTTAAAATATCTGAAGTCGTATTAGAAACCAAATTACCATCAATAATAAGTGATTCGGCTTCTATTTGATTCGTAACCAATTCACCATCTAAGGCCTCAATAACTTTTATTTTTTCTGATGCAGTATGGAATTCAAAATCAGAAACAACTTTAAAATCGGTTTGAAAATTATTTAAAATTTCAAAATCAACAGATTCAATAAAAGAAATACCCTCTTTTGCTACTAATTGTCCATCAATATAGGTTTCTAAAACCTTTAAATCATTCAAATTATTTACTATTATAAAATCCGCTGCATCTCCTTTTTGTAATATCCCAACATCCAAATTATAGTGTTTTACAGGGTTTATACACGCCATTTGTAATACTTTAAAAACATCTTTTCCTACAGAAATAGCACTTTTGCACAACTGATTGATGTGACCCAACAACAAATCATCTGGATGTTTGTCATCTGAACAAAACATCATATTCTCAAAATATTCAGGCACCAAATCAATCAACGCATCAAAGTTTTTTGCAGCACTTCCTTCTCTAATAATAACTTTCATTCCTTTTTGCAGTTTTTCCAAACCTTCCTCAAACGTAAAACATTCGTGATCTGTAGAAATTCCTGCGGAAATATATTTAGAGATATTGTCTCCTCTCAATCCTGGTGCATGACCATCAATGGGTTTGTTATTGTTTTTTGCATGTTGAATTTTTGCTAAAACTTCATCATCATCAAACAAAACTCCTGGATAATTCATCATTTCAGCCAAATATTTGATATCCGGATTTTCCATCATTTTCTTGATTTCATCCGAATTTATAATAGCTCCTGCACTTTCAAAATTGGTTGCAGGCACACAACTTGGCGCTCCAAAATTGAATTTAAAAGGTACTCTTTTTCCGTTTTCAATCATGAACTCCACTCCTTTTACGCCCAAAACATTGGCTATTTCGTGAGGATCAGAAATGGTTGCAACTGTTCCATGAATGACTGCTTTTTTGGCAAATTCTGATGGCACTAACATCGAACTTTCTATATGAATATGCGCATCAACAAAACCAGGTAGAATAAAGGTTTCAATGTCATGATTCGCTTTTTGAATTGTTGCTATTTTGCCATTTTCAATGACAATTTCTCCTTTATAAATTGTGCGATTTAGAATATCAACAATGTTTCCTTGAACAACCATTTTGAATATTTTTACACAAATTTACAAAGAATAGAAAACGAAATTGTTCCCATTTCTAAACTTTATCCTATTTTTATTTCATGAAACAAAATAAATTTCTCGATAGTTTTGAGAACAAGTACGGATTTTTAAAACATCCAAATGATACCCTATTCAATAATTGGGCAAAAAAGAACAGTTTTTCTTTGAATGATTTATTTCCTTCCATCCAAAAAAATGAAATTTATCCTCTAGATATCAGCATCAAAAGTACTTGGATTGGTGGTGAAGAAGAGTTTAATAATTTACCCTTTTTTGAAGACAAACTGAAAAAATTACAAACAGAAAATCCGACTAAAATTATTGCAGGAGGATATTTAGAAAAACGTGCTTTATACACTTCTGAGATGTATGTCAGAAAAATAAATGACACTTTCGATAGAAGAAATACACATTTAGGTATTGATTTTTGGCTTGAAGCAAATACTCCTATTCATGCAATTTTAGACGGAGAAGTTATCTTTGCAACAAACGATACTGAACACAAAGGCTATGGAGGTTTGATAATTCTAAAACACGAAGTTGAAAATTTTCACTTTTTTACGTTGTATGGACATCTCTCAAAAAAGAGTGTTGGTGAAAAAAAATCAGGAGATTTCATCAATAAAGGTTCAAAAATCGCTGTTTTGGGGGATGCTTCTGAAAACGGTGATTGGGTACCACATTTGCATTTTCAAATCATGTTATCATTGTTAGATTATCAAAATGATTTTCCTGGAGTGGCTTTTGAAAGTGAATTGGAAGCTTGGAAAAATACTTGTCCAAACCCAAATTTACTCTTTAAATTGAAAGGTCTTTGAATTTAAAAACGAATAGTTTTACAATTCCTAATTGTAGTTTTCATGAGTAATTGATTGCTATTGCTTAGGATACAATACCAAATCTAAGGCAATATCAAACTCATCAATATCCTTAATTTCAGAAATAGGTTTAAAGAAATTTAAGCCTATTTTTATACAATTAGGCCTACAAATACTTAAAAATCGGTCATAAAAACCTTTACCATAACCAATTCTGTGGTGGTTTTTATCCGAAATTAAAAGAGGTACAAAAACCAAATCAATGGCATTCTCTGGTACTTGAATAGCATCTGTAGGTTCGGGAATTCCGTAATGATTGATTTCTAATTCAGTATCATCTTCTAGATAAAAATGTGTTAAGGAATTGTTTTTTAAATTAGTTTTAGGGACAACTATTTTTATGTTTTTAGTTCTAAAATAGTCGATAATTGGGCCAGTATTTATCTCATTAAACTTTTCTAAACTCAAAAAAATATGAATAATTTTAACTTCAGAAATATCCAATTCATAAATTTGTTGATAGATATTTTCATGTAAACTGTTTTTTTCAACAGATGATAAATTCTCTCTTTTTTGTTTATACCTTGATCTGAGTTGTTGTTTATTCACCGTAAAATCAATTTTAAAATTTTCTTTCAACAGAAAATGGTTGAATATCCAAAGATGTTTTTTTATTGTCTAAAATCTCAGAAACTAATTTTCCAGTTACAGGTCCCAAACTCCAACCCATCATGGCATGTCCTGAAGCGATTGTTGCATTTTTGATGGATGAAATTTTCCCAATAAATGGCAATCCATCAGGAGAGCAGGGTCGTAAACCACATTGCGCTGTTACTTTTTCTTCTTCATTAATTTTTAAATTATTATAATAATTTTCTGCGGCATTTACAATCGCATTTACACGTACTGGATTAATGGTATGATTGATGCCACCAATTTCCATAGTTCCTGCAAAACGTGTAAATCCGTTCATAGGTGTAACTGCTACTTTTGCTTCCATCAAAATTGCTGGAATACTAATATTGGTAGGTCTTTCAACATTAATTCGATACCCTTTGCCTGCTTGAATTGGAATGGATATTCCTAATTTTTTAACCAATTCTGGTGTCCAAGAACCCGCTGCAATGACGAATTCATCAGCTTTAAATTCTTGGTTTTTTGTTTTGATAGCAGAAATTTTATCACCTAAAATGAGCAATTCATCAATTGCTTGATTTTCTATAAATGAAACTCCATTTTTTAATAAAAATGATTTTAATTGAGGCATAAATTCATTAGGAGTCATGTGCGCATCTGAATGATAATACACAGCACCTTTGATATTTAAATCAACTTTTTTTTCAATTTTCTGAACTTCTTCTTTGGATAAATTTTCGACTTTCAAACCCAAATCAATGGCTTTTTTCCCAACATTCCATTCTTCTTCTCCAGCTTTATCTGTTTTGTAAAACATCATCAAACCTTTGTGTTCGTAGAAAAAATCAAAATCTTTGGATGTGTGCATTTCTTCAAACAACGTTCTGCTAATCAAATTCATTTCTTTTAAAACAGGAATGGAACTAGCCACTTTTGTTGCTGTTGCCGATTTTTTAAAAGCAATTGCCCATTTGAAAAAATCTAAATCAAAACGCGGTTTTACATAAAATGGACTTGCAGAGTTTAACATCCATTTTATCCCTTTTGTAATGATTCCTGGAGCAGCCAATGAAATTATATGACTTGGCGTGATGTATCCTGCATTTACGTAAGATGCACCATTAGAAAAATCAGATTGGTCAATTACAGTGACTTGATGACCTTCTTTTTGGAGATAATATGCTGAGCATAAACCTATGATTCCACCTCCTATGATGATGATTTCTTTACTCATCTTTAATTTTAATTAACTGATCTATGTTGGAATTATACTTTTTCTGATTGCTAAATTAATTCATTAAATAACACTAAAACCAAATGCATATGGGTCATCTTGTGAGTCAATTGTGATGGTATTGTACCCATAAATTTTTGCCCAACCTTGAATACTTGGTATGATTGCTAATTTTCCACCAATCATAGTTTCTTTTTCAACACAACCTATAAAAGTGCTTCCAATAAAACTTTCATGAATGAATTTTTCACCAACTTTTAGTTTTCCTTTGGCAAATAATTGTGCCAATCTTGCAGAAGTTCCTGTACCACAAGGACTTCTATCGATGGCTTTGTTGCCATAAAAAACAGCATTTCTTCCATGCGAATTTTCATCAATTGGGGTTCCTGTCCACAATAAATGTGTCACATTTTTGATACTTTCATTTTCAGGATGCACAAACCAATTGGGATATTTTTGATTGATGCGTTCTCTAACAATTTGCGAATATTGAACAATTTTTGAAGCCGTAAAATCTTGAATTCCTGAAAAGTTTCTCTGAGGATCCACGATTGCATAAAAATTTCCCCCATACCCAACATCAAAGGTAATTTCACCCAATTCTGGACAATCAACTGTTAAACCTTCAGCAGCTAAATAACTTTTTACATTGGTGAGTTTCACCCATTCCACTTTATTATTTTTTTGTTGATATTCAATTTCAACCAAACCTGCAGGAGCTTCCATTTTGATTTTTCCGGGAACTTTTGGCACAATTAAACCCTCTTCAATAGCAACGGTAATCGTGCCAATTGTGCCATGACCACACATAGGCAAACAGCCTGAAGTCTCTATAAACAAAATCGAAAAATCATTTTCTGGATTGTGAGGGGCATATAAAATGCTGCCACTCATCATGTCATGACCTCTTGGCTCGAACATCAAACCTTTGCGAATCCAATCAAACTCTTGCATAAAATGCAATCGCTTTTCATATATAGTTTTCCCAACCAAATCAGGACCTCCACTTTTTATAACCCTTACAGGATTTCCACAGGTATGTGCATCAATGCACACAAAAGTATGTTTACTCATACTATTTTTTCATTAGTTCGTTCGCCATCAATAAATCTAAAAATTTTCAACGGATTTTGGTTTTGTAATTCTTTGGGCAAATACTGATTTGGCCAATCTTGATAAGAAAAAGGACGCACCCAACGTTTGATAGAACTGACGCCAACAGCTGTAAATCTAGAGTCAGTTGAAGCTGGATATGGCCCTCCATGAACCATGGATTCACACACCTCAACTCCTGTTGGAACACCATTAAAAATGATTCGTCCAACTCTATTTTGTAAGGCTGAAATAACTGATGAAAAATTAGAAATTTCATTTTCATCGGAGATTACTGTCCCTGTTAATTGTCCCTCTAATTTTGTAATAATCATCTCTAATTCCACATCATTTACACACTCTACAACCATAGAAAATGGCCCAAAAACCTCTAAATGCAGGGTAGGATTTTCTAAAAATGATTTTCCATCAACAGTTACAATAGCTTGTTGTGCGAAGTTATTTTGAACATCTGATGAAAAATTTGCAACCACTGAAACATTGTTTTGAGAAATTACTGTTTCTTTGTTGATTTTATAACTTTTTTTAATGTTGGGATGCAACATACAAGAGGGATCAATTTTTAAGATTTCTTCTGATAAATGAGTGATAAAACTTGAGAGTGAATCACTTTTAATTCCTAATAATAATCCCGGATTTGTACAGAACTGACCTGTACCTAACGTGATGGAACTTGCATAGGTTTTTGCAATTTCTTGATGTCTATTTTTCAGGGCTTTTGGTAAAATTACCACAGGATTAATACTTCCCATTTCAGCAAAAACAGGAATTGGTTCGTCGCGTTTTGCGGCTAAATCGTACAAGGCTCTTCCTCCTTTGATGCTTCCTGTAAATCCAACAGCTTTCACTTTTGGGTGAGTCACCAATTGCTGTCCAACTTCAATTCCACTCGAAAGTAAATTGGAAAAAACACCATTTGGCATGCCCGTTTTTTCTGCTGCTTTTATCACTGCAGAAGCAACTAATGCTCCTGTCCCTGCATGCATTGGATGCGATTTTACAATTACTGGACAACCTGCAGCCAAAGAAGCTGCTGTGTCTCCTCCTGCTGTGGAATATGCCAAAGGAAAATTACTTGCTCCAAAAACAACCACGGGTCCAATTGGAATCAACATTTTTCTGATATCTGATTTTGGCAAAGGTTCTCTTTTTGGTTTCGCCAAATCAATAGTTGCTTCAACCCAAGAACCTTCTAACACTAAATTGGCAAAACTTCTTAATTGACCAATAGTTCTGATTCTTTCACCAATGGCTCTTGCTTCTGGCAAACCTGTTTCTAAACAATACATTTTTAATAATTCTGTATCTAAAGCCAAAATTTCATCAGCTATTGCATTTAAAAAAGTCGCTTTTTTAGCGCCGGAAATTTTACTGTATTCTTTGAAAGCTTTTGAAGCTAATGAAACAGCTTCTTCAATTTCTTCAGAAGTTGCTTCTGTGAAAATTGTGGGATTTTCAATATTTAGCAAAGGATTGAATGTTCGATAGGTCTTCTTTCCTTTGGCTGAAAGTAGATTTCCAATATAGCTTTTTCCGATCATTAATTTGTTTTTACTATTTTTTTTAAAAGTTAGATGTTGTTGGCTTTTCCTAATTTGTGTTAGGGATTGAAGCATTTGTTTGAGCTCTTTTTTGTTTTTTGCAAAAAAAGCGAGTGCGTAAAGCCCGACCTTTTTAGGGAACACCCAAATACTGTTGTTATAAATTTTTATAATCGGGTAAAATGGGTCTGTTTTGCAAACTCGTTTCAATTATTTCTATTACTTTTTTACGCTCATCACCAATAAGAGGCAAACGTGGAGCGCGAACAAATTCAGTTCCAATATTGGTGTACGTCTCTGCTAATTTGATATTTTGTACTAATTTTGGATGGATATCCAATTCCAACAAAGGTAAAAACCAACGATAAATTTCTAATGCTTCTTTGATTTTTCCTGCTTTTTGAAGTTCGTAAATGGCAACAGTTTCCGCAGGAAAAGCGCAAACCAAACCAGCAATCCAACCATTTGCTCCCATCAACAAACTTTCTAAAGCAAGGGTATCAACGCCCGTCATTATTTTTAAACGATTTCCAAATCTGTTGATAATTTTAGTAACATTGGAAATATCTCTGGTAGATTCCTTTACTGCTTGGATATTGTTGCAAGTCATCAAATCTTCAAACATATCAAGCGTTACTTCAATTTTATAATCTACAGGATTGTTGTAAATCATGATTGGCAAATCTGTGTTTTTCGCAACTTCTTTAAAATAAGTAACTGTCTCAACATCACAGGCTTTATAACGCATTGGAGGCAACATCATTAAACCACTTACACCATCAATTTGTGCTTGTTTTGCCGCATAAATTGCTGATTTTGTGGATTGTTCAGCAATATTCATCAATACGGGAATTTTATTTTCAACGACTTCTAAGGCGGCATTTGTGAGTGCTTTTTTTTCGGATTCTTGAAGAGTACTAGCCTCACCTAAAGTACCTCCTAACACAATTCCATGAACACCTGCATTTAATTGGGCATTGATATTGGTTTGAAAAAGCGCAATATCCAAGGTGTCATTTTTAGTGAACTTCGTAGTTACTGCTGGCATAACGCCCTCCCAATTGAATGTCATAATGAATTATTTTTAGATGCTTTAAATTTATTGAAATTCTGAATAAAAACAGTAAAATTGATTTACATTTCATTCAATTCTTTTTGTACTCTTTTACTCAAACCTTTGACTACCTCATCGTAAGAATGATTGATTAATTTTTTGGCAAATTCATCAGAGACGTCTGCCGAATTGATCGTAACTGTATTCCACAATTTTTTGTTCATATGATATCCAGCATTGATTCCTTCATATTCACCTCTCAATTCTTCAGACCAATCAGGATGGCATTTTAGAGTGATTTTTTGATCTCCTCTTTCCCAAGAATCCAATCCTAAAAGCGCAAACATTTTGTTCTTTACTTTAAAAACCAATGTCATATCATCAAAAGGAAAATGTTCAGTAACTCCCTTTTTTGAAATGCAAAAAACTCGAATTTCATCAATATGCATAAAGAATGATTTTAAAAAAACTCAGATTCCAACTAAAAAAAGTATCTTTCGTTTCAAAAATACAATTCTTTTGAATATGCATCCAGATTTTCTTACTCAAACTTCATTGATAGCTTATGCACCAAAAAAGTATGAAAAAACGACTTTTACAGATATTTCTGAAATTTTATTGACAGACAATCCTGATGAAATCAAATGGTTGAATACCTACGGATTGCATTTTAAAAATGAATGTAAAACGGTTGTTCAAAATTCGAATTTGGATGATTTTTTATTAAAATTATTGAGTGATGATGAGCATCCTAACAAAGTAATTTTATTAGATAATTTGATTTTTTTAACGATTCGTGTTTTAAAAACTAATCAAAAAAAATTAACTTCTGAACTAATGTTTTTTATGATCTCTAACCATTTTTTATGGAGTATACAAGAAAAAAAAGGGGACTATTTTGGTTGGATTCGTGAGCGAATTGAGGGAAATAAAGGTCTTGTAAGAAAGAAAAAAAGTGATTATTTATTGTTTTTATTATTGGAATCTATTGTAGATAATTACTTGGAAACCTATCAAAAAAATGCGGCTATAAGTTCTGATCAACTTGATATTTCTCGAGTAAAACCTACGCCTGAATTCACTTCTTTAGTTGAAAAAAGAAAGCAAGAATTATTCAATTTTAAAAAAGCAACCCTGAGTCTGAGAGATGTTGTCATGAAATTGGAAGCGATTGAAATTAAAGGATTTAACAAAAAATATTTCAGTGAACTCAAAGAACAAATCAATAATTTGTTGACGAATATCGATTTTGAATTACAAGAATTGGAAAGTAAAATAAACTTGATTTTTAGTATTCAAGGTCATCGTTTGAATGAGGTGATGAAAACGTTGACGATTTTATCTGTGATCTTTATTCCATTAACATTTTTAGCTGGAATTTATGGAATGAATTTTGAAAATATGCCCGAATTAAAATTTCAATATGGCTATTTTTTATTACTTGGGCTTATGTTTTTAATTAGCCTTTTTATTGTTTTGTATTTTAAACGAAAAAAGTGGTTTTGATATGCTTAATCAAAAAGCTAATAGTGTAAATTTATAAACTTTTTTAAAATCAACAAACTTTCTTTTGGGTTTTCTTCCATTGGCACGTGACCTGAGTTTTCCAAAATATACAACGTTGAATTTGGCAGCAAATTGTTCATTCGTTTTCCATTATCTAATGGAATCCACTTGTCTTTTGCTCCCCAGATTAAAATTGTTGGAGTTAGAATACCTCTCAATTTTTCAGTATTTTTGATTTTATTAGGTGTAAAATCCGTTTTTGCTCTGTCAACAAAAGCCTGTCTATTTCCAGTTCGCAAAGCCATTTTATGATAACGTGTTATCAAATCATCTGTGATTTTTGAATCATCTGCATAAACTTCTTGGATATTTTTTTTAATAAAATATTTTGGAGTAAAGACCAAGAAAAGTGAATTTAAAATGGGTGTTTTTGCCATTTTAAAAACAAAAGGTTGTGGTTTGTTTGTTGGCAATCCACTTGCATCAATCAAAATGAGTTTGGCAACTTTTTCAGGATGTTCAGCTGCGTAATTCCATGCAATATTTCCCCCTAAAGAATTTCCGGCTAAATAGTATTTATTAACATGTAATTTTGATAAAAATTGATGTAAAAATTGGGTGTAATTTTTAATAGAATAATCTGCATTTTTATTAGGACCTGTGATTCCGAATGCAGGCAAATCCATTCTAATGACTCTGTAATTTTTGATAAGTTCTTGATTCCAAGCATCCCAAGTATGCAAAGAAGCTGCAGTTCCATGAATTAAAACAATTGGAAACCCTTTCCCTTCATCTCGATAATGCACTTGTATTCCATCAATTTCAATGAATTTAGAATGCTCGTTCGCATATTTTTTTTGGAGTTCTTCTGGAGAAATATCAGAATAAAATCCTTGGTAAAGAAGTACAAAAATCAACAATAAAACACCCCAAAAAAACCTTTTCAAAAATGATTCTTTTTTCATAAATTAGTGTAAAATTTCATACAAAATTGGCTTGCTTGGAGTGGCATCATTTTCGAAAGGTGCAATCATCAAATTCAGCAAATATTCGCCATCACTTACTTTGTTAGAAACATAAATAAACTCGGTTATTGTTGCGTCCATTCTGATTTCTCCAGCTGTATTCCAAAAAGCATTGTGTGCTAATAATTCACCTCCATCTTTTTCTTTATCCACAGAAGGCAAATCAACCAACAAATGTTTGATCCCTTTTTGCCTTAAATAAATTGCAGTTTCTTCCAATAAATAAGGTGGATTCGTATTGGAATAACGCATACCTTTTTTATCACTTCTTAAGTTCGGTAAAGTTCTTATCACAACTGCATCTCTTTTTTTATTTCTCAAAGCAGTTTGTAATTGTTTTTGAGATATTACAAAATCACCATCTCTAAATTCTGGAGCCACAGTAATCACCTCAGCAACAAAGAAATAATGCTTTAAATTTTGATTTATAGAGTGAATTTTTTCGGTGATATGACCCACACATTCTGTATGCGTAATGTGAGCATGTGGATTGAAATAGATATTGTTGAAATTAACAACAGCTCCTTCAGAAACGAGTATTTTTTCACCATCAAATTCTTGTGGAAAAATTTTGGGATCCTCAATATACCAGGCATTTACGGCTTGTTTTTGAGGATCAATAGCAATAGAAATGTCAATTGGTTTTGAAACATCAATTTGAATTTTTCTGGAATTATATTCTATTGTTGCTTTCATAGAGAGAACTTAGTAATTGTTGCTTGAAGTTTCTCAAAGATAACATTAATGAATAATATTGTAAAATTTTCTTTCGTTTTGAACTTAACTCAAATTGAGCATAAACAAATCAGATGCAATTCCGTCAGATAAAAAAAGTCCTTTTTTAGTAGTTTTTAGAGTCCCATTTTCAAAAATCAACAATTCATCTTCAATATATTTTTGTGATTGAATTGCTAAATAAGAAGCGTATTTTTCGCCAAAATTTTTCTTTACATTATCTATTGAAACACCCCAAATTGTTCGCAAACCTGTCATAATATACTCATTGTATTTGTCAATTATTGTCAAGCTCTCACGTTCAATTGGCAATAAATTTTGTTGAATTGATTTGATGTATTTCGTATTATTTTTTACATTCCAACTGCGTTGATTTCCATCAAAAGAATGCGCAGACGGTCCAATTCCCACATATGATTTGCCTAACCAATAGGCTGTATTATTTTTGCTAAAAAACCCCTCTTTGCCAAAATTGGAAGTTTCATAATGGATAAATTGATTTTCCTCCAAAATTTCTTTCAAAATATAGAATTGTTCTTGTGCTTTTTCATCATCCACATTTTTGATGATGCCTTTTTGAATAAAACTTGCCAACGCTGTTTTTGGCTCTACAGTCAATGCATAACTTGAAATATGAGGAATTCCAAAACTGAATGCAGTCTTAATATTTTCTATCCATTGTTCGTTTGATAAATCTGGAATTCCATAAATCAAATCAATAGAAATATTGTCAAAATATTGGGTTGCAATATCCAAACATATTTTGGCTTCAATAGATGAATGAGCCCTGTTCATCAATTGTAAATCATGTTCAAAAAAAGACTGAATACCAATACTCAATCTGTTGATTTTTGATTGAGAAATTTCAATTATTTTTTCTTTTGATAAATCATCAGGATTTGCTTCTAACGTAATTTCGGGTGATAAAACTACTGAATGATATTGATAAACAGCATCAATGATTTTATTTATCTCGCTGATTGATAATATACTAGGTGTTCCTCCTCCAAAATAAATGGTTTCGATACTAGCATTGTTAAGTTCATTTTTGCGGAGTTTAATTTCTTTGATGATGCAAGAAATCATTTCATCTCTATTTCGTAAAATAGTAGAAAAATGAAAATCACAATAAAAACAAGCTTGTTTGCAAAAAGGAATGTGAATGTAAATTCCGCTCATTTTTTCACTCTCTTTTCATTATTCTTAACAAAACTCTCCCATCCAGAATAACTTCTTCCTCCATCTATTTTTCCGGCATTGTAAAAATGACAAACTGCTGCAGCCAAACCATCTGTAGCGTCTAAATTTTTAGGCAAAATTTGAAGATTTAAAAGTGATTTTAACATCAATGCAACTTGTTCTTTACTTGCATTTCCATTACCTGTAATGGCCATTTTTATCTTTTTGGGAAGATATTCAGTAATTGGAATTTGACGAGATAAACCTGCAGCCATTGCAACTCCTTGTGCCCTTCCTAATTTTAACATTGATTGAACGTTTTTACCATAAAATGGGGCTTCAATGGCAATTTCATCAGGATTATGAGTATCAATCAATTCAATAGTTCGTTCAAAAATGTGTTTTAATTTTAGATAATGATCATCGTATTTTGAGAGTTGTAATTCGTTCATTTGAATGAATTCCATCTTTTTCCCAACCACTTTGATGAGTCCAAAACCCATAATAGTTGTTCCTGGGTCAATGCCTAAAATAATTTTTTCTGTTGTCAAAAAATTGATTTAAAATAACGCTTTTATGAAAGCATCTGCATTGAACCACAAATATAAAACCACAGCCAATGCTAATGCTAACAAAAGTCCTTTTTGAGAATGCTTTTGTTTTTTTTTACCAAATTTTCTCCTGAATTCCATAATAGTTTTGATGAAATGAATACAAACTTAGTCAATAATTTTTATAATTTATCTAAAAAACTAACAACTAACAATTGAAGACTAAAAACTATTTTATTCCTCGCAACATTTCTCTTTTCCCAGGAGGACCTTGCAAACGCTCTACTTTAAATCCCACTTTTTGCATAGCTCTCCTTACACTTCCTTTAGCTGCATAAGTTACCAAAATACCATTGATTTTTAGCGATTTATACATTTTTTCAAAAACTTCTTCAGTCCACAATTCTGGTTGAACTCTTGCACCAAACGCATCAAAATAAATCAAATCAAAGGTATTTTCGTCATCAATATTTTGAAAAAATTGTTGCCTTTTGGTCAATGAAAAATTGGTCGAAATTTGATTTTTTTGTTCCCAAGAAACATGATGCATTTCATCAAAAATTGATTGAAATTCTATTGCATTTAATTCGGAAACATAGTTGAGTTGTTGTATTTCCGAAGTATCAACTGGATATGCTTCCACCCCAATATAATCAATGATTTTAGAAGTTTTTTGAGCTTCTAAATAAGTAATAAATGCATTTAAACCGGTTCCAAAGCCGATTTCTAAAATCGAAAATTTATCCAAAGAAACTTGTGCTAATCCATTTTTAATAAATACATGATTTGCCTCCTGAATGGCTCCGTGCTTGGAATGATAATGTTCATCCCAATCAATTAAATGAATGGTCGTAGAACCATCTGCAGTATGGAAAATTTCTCTTTTCAATTTGTAAAAAATAACAGCTTTTTTATTCTATGAATTGGTCCAATACAAGTTGTTTTTCGGCAAGCAATACAACTATTAATTGTCTTGTTGTGATTTTTCATTACTGATTCTTTTAAAGAAGTTATTAATTGTTGATAGATACTAAATAAAATTCTGAAAAGACTTCAAATGAAACATTTCTGTCAGTAAAATAAATCAATTTTATGGAATGAATTTTATGAATTTCTTTAGATAATTTTTGAGGATATTTCCCAGGTAAAAATAAGTGATTTATTCTCTATGTTTAACGAACACATCTTTAACATTAAAGCAAATATTTTTGACTGTTCACTATTTATACATTTTGTTGATGTTGATTTTCTTGTTTTTTTAAGAACAAGAAATCAGTAAAAATAATAGCAAAAAAAATATGGAAGTTGTTCATTATTTTTTTATCAAAACACCATTCGCTTCAAAAGCAAATTCCTTTTTTTGTGTGATTATTTTAGCAATTTCTTCAGTTGATTTTCCGGCATCTTCAGCATAATGTCTTAAATCGTCCACGGAAACTTCCGTTACAAAAGCTTTTCCTTCCACTATTACTTCACGATCTTTTGAGTCTAAAGGCATAAAAAATCCATAATCTTTAAAACGAACCATAGTTTCTGTTTCTTGATCTAATGCCAATTTCATCCAACAGCCTTTTTTAGAACAAACTTCTTTTATGGATGAAGCAAATTTGATATTGATAGTATCACCAACTTTTAATGAATTGAATTTTGTCAACATTTCTTCAGATGATAACACATTATCTGTAGAAATAACTGCCCCAAAAGCATCAAATTTTAGAGCAATTTCTGTTTGATTTTCATTAGATTCTGTTGATTTTTTCTCGGTCTTACAAGCGGTTACAAATAAGATAACAACAGCAAAAAATGTAAAAAATACTCTCATGTTTTTTAATTTTGATTCAAAAATACAAAGGTATGAATTTTAAAAAACAAAGCTCAATTTTAGCACTTTTTCCAATAAATAATTTGTGTAACTTTGTAACGCATAAAAAATAAATCACAAACTAATGACTTCTCAAATAGAAATTCAACGCATTGAAAAATCGAAAATTGCATCAGTAGATTTCAACAACCTACCTTTTGGAAGTGTTTATTCTGACCATATGTTAGCGTGCGATTTTAAAAATGGTGCTTGGCAAACTCCAATAATTAAGCCTTTTGCACCAATTTCATTAGATCCATCATCTAAGATTTTTCATTATGGACAATCTATTTTTGAAGGAATGAAAGCTTATAAAGACGCAGAAAATAACACTTTACTTTTTAGACCTTTAGATAATTGGAAACGTTTAAATAAATCTGCAGAGCGTTTGATGATTCCACAAATTCCTGAAGAAATTTTCATGGAAGGTTTAAAAGAATTGTTGAAAGTTGATAACGATTGGATTCCAACAAACGATGGAAGTTCTTTGTACATAAGACCTTTTATGTTTGCTACAGGATCTGGATTTCATGCATCTCCTGCAAATGAATACAAATTTATCATTGCAACTGCACCTTCAGGAGCTTATTTTGCAGGAAAAGTAAAAGTATTGATTGAAGAAAAATATGCACGTGCTGCCAATGGCGGTGTGGGTTATGCAAAAGCTGGTGGTAACTATGCTGCGCAATTTTACCCAACACAATTAGCAATTGACAAAGGCTATAATCAAGTTATTTGGACAGATGATAATACGCATCAATTTATTGAAGAAGCTGGTGCCATGAATGTTTTTATTCGTATTGATGATACTTTAATTACGAGTCCAACTAGCGATCGAATTTTAGATGGAATAACTCGTAAAAGTATTTTGCAAATCGCTGAAGATGCAGGAATTCAAACAGAAGTTCGGAAAATTTCTGTTGGTGAAGTAGTTGAAGCTGCCAAAAATGGAAATTTAAAAGAAATGTTTGGAGCAGGAACTGCTGCTGTAATATCGCCAATCGCTGGTTTTGGATATCAAGAAAATGATTATGAATTGCCTGTTTTAGAAAATTCATTTGCGTCTCAATTGAAGAAAAAAATTACCGACATCCAAACAAATAAAGTCGCAGATCCTTATGGATGGAGAATATTTGTATAGTTTGTAATAGCAACCGTATATTAAAATACAGAAAACATCAACCAAAAGTTGGTGTTTTTTTTGTTTGATAAATTTTAAGTACCTTTCAGATTCCTAGAACTTAATCTGATGAAAACATATACAAAAGAAGATATTAAAATTGGTTAGCAGCTAAAAAAATGTGCGTATTTTGCTAATTGTTTAAAAGGATTATCAGCTATTTTTAAACCCATTGAACAACTTTGGATTCATCCAAAAAATGTATCTGAACAACGCATCATTGGCCAAGTTACAAAATGCACTTCTAGAGTTTTAACCATTATTTAATAATTGAAATTTCGATTTTTTTTAAGTATGAAACTATTTTCTCAAAAACATTTTTTCGCACTCTTTGTGGTGCTCATTTTTTCCCATAAAATATATTCTCAAACTCGAAAAATCATCACTTTTAATGATGGATGGAAATTTCAAAAAGGAAAACAAGAAAATACTGCATCCATTTCTTTTGATGACTCAAAATGGCAATCAGTTTCAGTGCCCCATGATTGGGCAATTTATGGGCCTTTTGACAAAGAAATTGACATGCAAAATGTGGCTATTACCCAAAATGGAGAAGAAATTCCAACTGAAAAAACTGGGAGAACAGGCTCATTACCTCATATTGGAGAAGCTTGGTATCGCATAAAATTTGATATCTCTGAGAGAGATTTATCCAAAAATTTCACCTTACTTTTTGAAGGAGCTATGAGCGAACCCGAAGTATTTTTAAATGAAAAAAAAGTGGGCGAATGGAAATATGGTTACAGCTATTTTTACTTTGATATTTCAAAAGCTATTTTAAAGGGAACCAACACTTTAGCAGTAAAACTAACTAACAAAGAGTTTGCCTCGCGTTGGTATCCTGGAGCTGGATTGTATAGAAATGTGCGTTTGATCATCAAAAATCAGGAACATATCTCGCAATGGGGCACTTTTATTACAACACCTTTTGTGACTGATTCTATTGCCAAAATTAATATCAAAACTAGCGTCAATTCCAATAAGGGATTTGTAAAAACTACCATTTATGATGCCTCAGGAATTGAAATCAATTCATTAGAATCTAAAAATTTATTTGCTAATGAATTTGAACAAAATATTCCACTAAAAAATCCGAAATTATGGAGTCCTGAGCAACCTTATCTATACACTGCAAAAAGTCAATATTTTGTAAACAATCAACTTTCTGATGAAACTACAACTCGTTTTGGCATCCGAAAAATTGAATACAATCGTGAAAAAGGATTTGTATTGAATAACAAAATCACCAAATTCAAAGGCGTTTGTTTACATCACGATTTAGGTCCTTTAGGAACTGCGATCAACAAAGCTGCTTTGAAAAGACAACTATTAATTTTGAAAGATATGGGCGTAAACGCCATCAGAAGTTCACACAATATGCCTTCTTTTGAACAGCTGGAATTGGCTGACGAACTCGGATTTTTATTTTTAGCTGAATCATTTGACGAATGGAAAAAACCCAAAGTAGAAAATGGTTACAACCGTTTTTTTGATGAATATGCAGAAAAAGACATCGTAAATTTAGTTCAAGCTACTAGAAATCATCCTTCAATTGTGATGTGGAGTTCAGGAAATGAAGTACCTGATCAATGGGGAACCGAAGGAGTAAAACGTGCCAAATGGTTGCAAGATATTTTTCATAGAGAAGATCCAACAAGACCTGTAACTGTTGGAATGGATCAAGTAAAAGCGGTAATGGAATCTGGTTTTGGCGCTATTATGGACATTCCTGGTTTGAATTATCGCGTGCATTTGTATGAAGAAGCATATGAAAAATTTCCTCAAGGTTTTATTTTGGGTTCAGAAACAGCTTCTACAGTGAGTTCACGTGGAATTTATAAATTCCCTGTTGAAAAAGCATTCATGAAACAATATGATGATTTTCAATCTTCGTCCTATGATTTTGAATATTGTAGTTGGTCTAATTTGCCTGAAGACGATTTCATTTTACAAGATGATAACCCTTGGGTTATTGGCGAATTTGTTTGGACAGGTTTTGATTATTTGGGCGAACCAACACCTTATGACGAAAAATGGCCCTCACGAAGTTCGTACTTTGGGATGATTGATTTGGCAGGAATTCCCAAAGACCGTTATTATCTTTACAGAAGCAGATGGAACAATAAAGATGAAACTTTACACATTTTACCACATTGGAATTGGAAAGGTCGTGAAGGCGAAAAAACACCTGTTTTTGTTTATACAAATTATGAAAGTGCTGAACTTTTTGTAAATGGAAAAAGCCAAGGAATTCAGAAAAAAATCAAAAATGGAAATCCACAAGAACGATATCGCTTGATGTGGAATGATGTAGTTTATGAATCTGGAACGTTGAAAGTAATTGCATTTGATAAAAACGGAAAAGCAATAGCTGAAAAAGAAATTAAAACTGCCGAAAAACCACATCAAATTATGTTAGAAGCTGACAGAACAAAACTCACTGCTGATGGAGAAGACATTAGTTTTGTAACAGTTTCTGTTGTTGATAAAAACGGAGTTTTTTGTCCAACAGCCACCAATCAACTGCAGTTTGAAGTTACAGGAAAAGGAACTTACAGAGCAGCTTGCAATGGAGATGCTACTTCTTTAGAACTTTTTCAATTACCAACTATGAAACTGTTTAGTGGAAAATTAGTAGTTCTAGTAAAAACCACCAAAGAAGCTGGAAGAATAGTACTAAAAGTTACTGGAAAAGATTTAAAAACAGGAAAATTGGAGTTGGAGGCTTTTGAGAGTAAATAAATTTTAT
>JANREL010000074.1:4915-6223 GCA_030758355.1 Polaribacter sp. | reverse complement strand
TTGATTATTTCTTAGAGCAACACAAAATGGAAAGTTTGCGTGATGCAGAAAAAAGAACCATCATCAAAGAAGAAAAAACAGCCGAGAAAAAAGAAAATAGTCAAGGTTCAAAAGAACAAGATAAAGATTTGAAAAAACTCAGCAACAAACTTTCAAAATTAGAATCAGAAATTTCTGATTTGGAATTGGAAATTGAGAAATTGGATGCTGAATTGGAAAAAAATTATGCAGAAGTTTCTATAAGACCTGGTTTTTTTGAAAAATATAAAGCCAAAAAAGCAACTATTGAAAAGTTGATGCATGAATGGGAAAAATTGGAAGAGGAATTGGAAAGCATAAACTAATTTTATCTTTGTGGATTTAAAAATTGATTTTTTTACACGCCAAATTTCATCTAGAAATCATCAAATATTTCTTCCAATTTTAGATGAAAAAGGTGTTGAATTGTTCATTAAAAGAGAAGATGAAATTCATTCTTTTGTCTCTGGTAATAAATTTAGAAAATTAAAATACAACCTTCAGAAAGCTAAAAATGAAGGACATACAACTTTACTGACTTTTGGTGGCGCTTTTTCAAACCATATCATTGCTACTGCTGTTGCTGGAAAAATGAATGGTTTCAATACTATTGGAATCATAAGAGGAGATGAGTTAGCAACAGATTTACAACAAACAATTCAGGATAATCCTACATTGCAGAAAGCACATGAAAGCGGAATGATATTCGAATTTGTATCAAGAGAAACATACAGAACAAAAATTTCAGAAGAATTTTTAGAGCAATTAACAGCAAAATTTGGTAATTTTTATCTGATTCCAGAAGGAGGAACGAATGAATTGGCAATCAAAGGGTGTGAAGAAATAGTAACAGTAAATGATTCAAAATTCGATTATATTTGTTGTTCAGTTGGGACTGGAGGAACCATTTCAGGATTGATAAATGCTTCTGAAGATTATCAAAAAGTAATTGGTTTTCCGTCACTGAAAGGAGATTTTTTGAAAACTGAAATCGAAAAATATACCACAAAAACTAACTGGAGTTTGCAAACAGATTTTCATTTTGGTGGATACGCAAAATATAATGCAACATTGATTCGTTTTATAAATGATTTTAATGAAGAAACAAAGGTGTTGTTAGACCCTATTTACACTGCAAAAATGATTTATGGTTTGTTACAAATTATCAAAAATGATGGGTTTAAAAAAGGCTCAAAAATTTTAGCAATTCACACAGGAGGTTTACAGGGAATTCAGGGTGTGAATCAAAAATTACACAAAAATAACGAGCAAATTATACACTGAAAATGA
>JANREL010000074.1:3328-4815 GCA_030758355.1 Polaribacter sp. | reverse complement strand
ATCAAATGTCATACAAACTGGTCAGGAGAAAGTGTCACTCACGATGATGATGCAAAAGGCGAATGTTTTCGAAAATACGAATATTCAGAAACTTCCTATGAAGATCATTCTGCATTTTTAACCCAAAGAAAACGGTATGAATTTTTGTTTTCTTATGGTGTAAAAGAGTATAAAAAATGGGCTAGAGGACTCAAAGATGCAGGATATGCAACCGATCCAAAGTATCCAGAAAAACTCATTAAAATTATTGAAGATTATCAATTACATGAGTTTGACAAAATCAAAGAAAAGGATTTCAAATATCCAAAAATTGATAAAAAAATCGATAAAAATCCTGAAGAAATAAAAGACAAAACTGTTTTGTACGAAGTGCAAAAAGGGGACACTTTATATTCCATTTCTAAGCGATTTATGATTTCTATTGAAGATTTAAAAAATCGAAATGGGTTGAAAGATTACACAATTTCAATTGGTCAAAAACTAATTATAAAATAAATTATGCCCATAATTAAACCTGTGAATGGAAAACATCCACAAATTTCAGAGGATTGTTATATTGCAGAAAATGCTACTATTGTTGGTGAAGTTTTTATTGGTAAACAATGCAGTATTTGGTTCAATGCTGTGATTCGTGGTGATGTGCATTACATCAAAATGGGTGATAAAGTAAACATTCAAGATGGTGCTGTGTTGCATGCAACGTATTTAAAATCTCCTACAAATATTGGAAATAATGTTTCTATTGGCCACAATGCAATCGTGCATGGTTGTACTATTCACGACAATGTTTTGGTTGGAATGGGCGCTATCATTATGGATGATTGTGTTGTCGAATCAAATTCGATTATTGCTGCAGGTGCTGTTGTAACCAAAAACACCCGTGTAGAAAGTGGTAGTATTTATGCTGGTGTTCCAGCAAAAAAAGTGAAAGATATTTCTAAGGAATTAATCTCTGGCGAAATTGATAGAATTGCCAATAATTATGTGAAATATTCAAGTTGGTTTAAGGAATAAAAAAAGCTCAATTTCACTAAAGAAATCGAGCTTTTCATAACTAATCAACCAAATTCACTATTTTTTCTTTTCTTTCTCCAACATTTTTTTACCTTTCGCTTTTCCCATTTTTTCAAATTCTTCAAATTGTTCTTTAGTCAAAATTTCTTTCATAGCTTTTTTCATCGCAATTTGATGGTCTAATTGTTGACTTCTCATAGTGAAAAGTTCTTCCTTAGATGGTTTTTGTTTGTTTTCTCTAGCTTTTTTCATTTTTTCCATAGCTGTTTTACGCTGAGCAGTCTGTGTCATTAACAAAGGTTTGATTTGATTTTGTTGTTTCTCATTCAAATCTAACGCTAAGGTCATTCGTTTTACAGCCAATTCAGTTTGTTGTTCAGCAGTAAACTGAGGTCTGTTTTGTCTGTTCTTTTGTGCTGTTTTTTGTTGAGCATTTGCAGTAAATGTAACTGCAATTACCATCATTAAAATAA
>JANREL010000074.1:0-3228 GCA_030758355.1 Polaribacter sp. | reverse complement strand
GGAAAGGGATTGTATATTGATTTAAATAAAATCTCAAATAACCCAAATTATAGCGATTCTATTGGGTATAAAAACGTTTATAAATATGTGATTTTTCCACTAAGAATGCCCCAGATTTCCGTCGAAAAAATAAATGGGAAATGGTATTATTCTCAAGAGACAGTTGCTCAAATTGATGAGCTTTACAATCAAGTTTTTCCTTGGTATGTTCACAAATTACAAAAAATCATTCCAGTTTCGGGCCATAAAAGAATTTTCGGAATCGAATTGTGGCAAATTGTAGGAATTTTATTTTTAATGATTTTTACAATAGTTATCATAATTATTGTAAAAAAAATTATTTACTCAGTATTAGAGATCATACAAAGGAAAATTACACACAAAACTTCTGATTTTGACGAAAAATTAGCATTAAAACGGTTAGCACATCCTATTAGTTTATTTGTAGGAATCAAAATAATTGATATTGCATTTCCTTCTTTACAATTTCCAATTGATATAAATACCTGGGTTTTTTTGTCAATAAATATTGCTGAAACTATTTTCTTAATTTTTATTTTATTGAAACTTGTGAAAGTAGTAATGGGTATTTATGCAGATTATACTCAAAAAACGGACAGTAAATTAGACGATCAATTAGTGCCAATTCTCAATAATTTTCTTAAAGGAATTGTATTTGTTTTTGGCTTTTTTAAAATCTTGCGATTGTTTGGAGTAGATGCGACTACGTTATTGGCAGGAGCAACTATTGGAGGTTTGGCTTTTGCACTAGCTTCTCAAGACACAGTTAAAAATTTGATAGGAACTATCATGATTTTTATTGACAAACCGTTTCATATTGGTGATTGGATTGTCACTTCAGAGTTAGAGGGAACTGTTGAAAAAGTAGGATTTCGCTCCACAAGAGTGCGTGCTGCAGATACCTCAATTTTTCAAATTCCCAATAGCAAATTATCAGAAATTGTAATCAATAATAGAGGGTTATTACTTTTTAGAAGATATAAAACCGAATTAGGATTGCGTTATGATACACCACCAGAATTGATTGAAGCTTTTGTTGAAGGGGCAAGAAAATTAATTTTGGCACACCCTAAAACGAATTCTGAAATGTATAATGTGGAGTTTACCGGATTTGGAGATTCTGCATTATTAATAATGGTAAATGTTTATTTTGAGAGTTTGGTTTGGGCAGATGAACAATCGTCTAAACATAAATTACATATTGCTCTTTTAGAATTAGCCAAAGGATTAGGCGTAGATTTTGCATTCCCGTCAACAACAGTTACTATCGAAAATTTTCCTGAGAAAAAAGGATTAAATCCAAAGTACGATACGAATAAAGAACATGTTGATGCAGCAATTGCATCCGCACTAACTAAGTTTGAGAAAGAATACCCATCAGAAAAAAATGAGGTTAATCAGTAATAAGTAAGCTAAAAAAATGTCAAAATTCAAAATTCTACAATTTTAATTACCCTGATGATTGTAACAAAACAGGTTTGAATTCGACTTACAATAAAAAATAATTCATGAAAAAAATCATGCTATTTAGCGTCTTTTTGATGTCGTCTGTAATTTTAGCCCAAGTCAAAGGATCTATTACTGACATTAATAAACAACCACTTTCTTTTGTAAGTATTTATTTGGACAATACCATCACTGGGACTACCTCTAATGATAATGGTTTTTATGTTTTAGATCTTAAAAAAACCGGAAAACACACTATTGTTTTTCAGTTTCTAGGGTATAAAACCCTTAAAAAAGAGATTTCAATCACAACCTTTCCGTTTCAATTGGATGTTGTTTTAGTGGAAGAAAATATTGAGTTACAAGGAATTTCTATTTCTACAAAAGACAATCCTGCCAATAAAATAATGCGAAATGTTATCGCAAATAAAGATAAAAACACAGATAAATTTGCAACATATACCGCTCAATTTTACTCTCGCGGTTTGTATAAAATAAAAGATGCTCCAGAGAAATTTTTAGGACAAACTTTGGGTGATTTTGGTGGTGGATTGGATTCTACTAGAAGTGGAATTATTTATCTTTCAGAGACCGTCTCTGAAATCAAATATCAAAAAAAGCCAAAGCGGTTTCAAGAAAAAATCATTGCTTCCAAAGTTTCTGGACGTGATAATGGCGTAAGTTTTAATAGAGCAGAAGATGCCAATATCAATTTTTATGAAAATAGTATTGAGTTTGGAAATGAACTTGTTTCGCCAACTTCAGTCAATGCATTTGGATATTATAATTTTAAATTGGCAGGAACTTTTACAGATAAAAACGGCAAACTCATCAATAAAATCAACATTATTCCAAAACGGAAAAATGACCGAGTTTTTGCAGGATTTTTATATATCGTAGAGGATGATTGGGCAATTTATGGTGCTGATGTAACTGTTACAGGAGCACAAATAAATATTCCTGTCGTGGATGTGTTGCACCTAAAGCAAGATTACAATTATTCAAAAGAAAATGATGCATGGGTTTTAATCAGTCAAAGTATTGATTTTAAAGTGAATTTTTTCGGATTTAAATTTGATGGAAGATTTTCCTCTGCCTATAAAGACTATAATTTCACACCCAATTTTACCGAAACTACGTTTACAAGAGAGGTACTTTCATTCGAAAAAAATGCCACAGAAAAAGATTCTATATATTGGAATTCTTTACGTCCTGTACCATTGACGAATGAAGAATTGAAGGATTACCAAGTAAAAGACAGTATCAAATTGTTGCGAGAATCAAAACCGTATTTAGATTCTTTGGATAAAAAACGTAATAAATTTGATTGGGTTTCACCAATCAGGGGATATACCTACAGAAATTCTTTTAAAAATAATACCTTTTCATACAATGGACCTTTGTTGCAAACAGGTTTTAATACAGTTCAAGGATTTAACACCTCAATCGGATTGAGTTATTTTGAGCAAATCAATAAAAAAGGAAAATGGTGGAATGCAGGGTTGAATGTAAATTATGGTTTTTCTGACGAAAAAGTACGCCCAACTTTCTTTTACACAAAAAAATGGGATAATTTTTCAAGACCAACAATAACTTTTTCTGGCGGTAATACAATTGCTCAATTCAATGAAAGAGAACCAATTATGAGATTGAATAACACAATTAGTTCCTTGTTTTATCGAAATAATTACATGAAAATTTATGAAAAAACCTTTGCAAAAGTCAATTATTCTGAGGAAGTTGTCAATGGAATTTATCTAA
>JANREL010000073.1 GCA_030758355.1 Polaribacter sp. | reverse complement strand
TGAAGCAAAACGAATTGATGCGTCCTTTGTATAAAAAACTGAATGATGCCATTGAATTGGTTGCTAAAGAAAATAAGTTTACTCAAATATTAACCGTTCAAGGAAACCAATTTGCTTATATTGATGAGAAATTCGATATTACTAAATTAGTTATGAATAAATTAGGTTTGAAAGAACCTGAAATAAAGGACTAGTTGCTTTTCAAAACTAAAAAAACCTCACAAATTGTGAGGTTTTTTTTTACTGTTTTTCATATTCCTTCAACAACTCTGGAAACTTCTTTTTAAAACGATTCAATCTTGGAATAGAAACTGCTTTTACATACGGTTGATTCGGGTTACGTTTTTCAAAATCTTGATGATATTCTTCTGCCTTATAAAATTTGGTGAATTTTTGTACTTCAGTAGCAATTTTTCCATTGTATACTTCTTTATTGAGCTTTGCAATCATCGAATTGATAATTCTTTTTTCTTGTTCATTGTTATAAAAAACAATGGAACGATATTGACTACCATAATCAGGATGTTGTCCATTTACCGTTGTTGGATTGTGCGAACCATAATAAACTTTTACCAAAGTTTCAAACGAAACAATTTTCGGATTGTAATATACAGCAACTGCTTCTGCATGTCCTGTATCTCCTCTTCCTGTTGATTCATACGTTGGATTTTTAGTATGACCTCCTGCATATCCAGAAACTGCCTCCTCTACTCCTTTTAAACTTTCAAAAATAGCTTCTACACACCAAAAACAGCCACTTGCAAAATACGCAACTTTGGTTTCTTGCGAAGGTTTGTACATTTTTGTAGAGTTAATTTCTTCTTTTTTAGTTGCTCCTAAACAGGACATAAATATGAATACTGTGATTGTAGATAAAATTTTCATTTTGTATTATTTTAATATTTAGGTATTGTAATCTCTGCAATAAACTCTAAAACTTTGCATATCTGCAATTCTTAAAATCCGTAACTCTCACTGAGTCGTAACAAAATTAAACTATTTACAATTTGTTTACAACTTTCACAATTTGTTAAGAATCCATCTTGTAAAACACAGCTCAGATATGTATTTTTGTTCACCAATTAAAAAATATGGAGCCTTTTATCGTTTCCGCGCGCAAATATCGTCCTCAAAATTTTGAGGATGTTGTTGGGCAACAAGCAATTACGAATACGCTAGAAAACGCCATTAAAAGTAATCACTTAGCACAAGCATTGCTTTTTACAGGGCCAAGAGGTGTTGGAAAAACTTCTTGTGCAAGAATTTTAGCTAAGAAAATCAATCTGCAAGGAACTTCAATTACGGAAAACGAAGATTTTGCTTTCAATATTTTTGAATTGGATGCTGCTTCTAACAATTCAGTAGATGATATCCGAAGTCTGACAGACCAAGTGCGCATTCCACCACAAACCGGAAAATATAAAGTATATATTATTGATGAGGTGCACATGCTGTCTCAATCTGCTTTCAACGCTTTTTTAAAAACCTTAGAGGAGCCTCCTGCACACGCTATTTTTATTTTAGCGACTACTGAAAAGCATAAAATAATTCCTACAATTTTATCTCGTTGTCAAATTTTTGATTTTAAAAGAATTGGGGTTTTAGATGCAAAAAATTATTTAAAAACCATTTGTAACAACGAAGGAATCACTGCTGATGATGATGCATTGCACATCATTGCTCAAAAAGCAGATGGTGCCATGCGTGATGCGTTGTCAATTTTTGATAGAGTTGTAAGTTTTTCAGGAAAAAATCTCACGAGAGAAGCTGTTGCTGAAAACCTAAATGTATTGGATTATGACACGTATTTTTCAATGACAGATTTATTATTAGCAAACAATATTCCAGGTGTGTTGAATGCTTTCAATGTCATTTTATCAAAAGGATTTGAAGGACATCATTTTATCAATGGTTTAGCAAGTCATTTCAGAGATTTGTTGGTGGCAAAAGATAAAATAACCATTGATTTATTAGAAGTTGGTGACACAGCGAAGCAAAAATACTTGTCACAAGCAACCAAAGCAAATGTTTCTTTTTTGATGGAAGCAATCAATAAAGCCAATAATTGTGATTTGAATTATAAAACTAGTAAAAATCAACGATTACTGGTGGAATTGACCTTAATGCAAATTGCCTCTATCACTTTTGATGGAGAAAAAAAAAAACCAGCTAACTTCATAATTCCCGCTACTTTTTTTCAAGCTCTGATGCCTGTAAAAAAAGAAAATGTAAAGGAAACTCTTCAAAAACCTGTTGAAAGTTCTAAAATTGTTGCAGAAACAATAACAGAATCTGTTGTTGAAACTAAAAAACCAATTTTAGAAAAATTTCAAAAAAGAGAATCTTCGCTATCTTTAAAAAGTGTATTTCAACCCAAAGAGGTTGAAAAAACAATGGTTGAAGAGAATTATGATGACTATCCTAAAACAGTCTTTACTCTAAAACAATTGGAATTGTATTGGAATGAATATAGCCTGTTATTAGAAAAAAAAGGTGAACAAAGTATGGCTGCCATTTTAAGTATTGGAAAACCTACTTTTGGTGAAAATTTTCATATTTCATTCACGGTTTCTAATTCGTTAATGCAAGATCAATTTTTAAAAGGAAGACCGAATTTACTGCATTTTCTTAGAGAAAAACTCAATAATTACGGAATTGATATTACTGTAATCTTAGATGAAACCATCTCAAAAAAGTTTGCCTACACACCTCAGGAAAAGTTCAATAAAATGAAAGAAAAAAATCCAATAATTGAAAAATTACGCCAAACCTTTGAGTTGGATTTATGAGTTATCAAACGATTTTTTTACCTAAATATGATACAATCAAGTCTTTTTTAGGCAATTGATCCCTCTCGTATTCAGTTATTAAATACAATCCTGTACCTTTTTCAATAAATAACGGAATTGATTTTTCTTCGTTATATAACATATTCAAAACCTCTTTGTATTGCTTTTCATCAGCTATTTTTACCTGATGAATTACTGGGTTTTCTCTGTAAGATTCACTTAAATTGATATAATCATCTTTTGGCGTAAAAAAATATAATTTTTCTTCAGCTGTAGCGTCAATAATTTCAGTTGATGATGCAATTTTAAAGGAACCATGTTCACCAAAAACTTGAGAAAAGTTTTCTAAAGCTTGCTTATTTACGGTATCATTAGCAGTTAATGCAATTAAATAACCCACATCATTTAACTCGATATTATCTGTCAATTCATCATCATAAATATTTACATTCAATGCTTCTAAATTGTCTTCCAAAGCTTGCTCAATAAAATGTTTATTGGAATCAATAATAACAATTCTTTTTCCTTTATCACGCAAATAACTTGCTATCAATCTTGCAGGATTTGAAGCGCCAACAATTAAAATTCCATTTGATTTTTTTAAAAAAACGCCTACAATTCTGGCAAAAAAACGAGCGGTTGTTGCATTTAAAAGCACAGTACCAAGTACAATCATAAAAACCAAAGGTGTGATGTATTCTGCACCTTCTACACCCTGTTTTAACAATTTACTTCCGAATAAAGAGGCAATTCCTGCTGCCACAATTCCTCTCGGTCCTACCCAACTTATAAAGATTTTTTCATTAAATTTTAACTTTGAATTGATGGTACTTGCAAAAACAGCCAACGGACGAATTACAAAAACGACTATTGCAAATAAAGCAACTGTTTTCCATGAATATAAGAGCATTAGTGCTTCAATATTCATATTTGCGGCTAATAAAATGAACAAAATTGATATCAATAAAACACTCAAAGATTCTTTAAAATACAACAATTCTTTGATATTTTTCAATTTGCCATTTCCTAAAACCATTCCCATGACAACTACTGCCAATAAACCAGATTCGTGTGCAAAAATCTCAGATTCAACAAATACTAAAAGCACTGTTGAAAGCGATGCAACATTCAATAAATAATGTGGAATCATTTTTTTATTGATGAGATACGCCAATGCATGAGCAAATGTAAATCCAAAAGTAGTCCCGAATAATAAAATTTTTCCAAATTCAATAAAAGCTGTTTTTGTAAACCCACTTTCTCCACCAACAGTGATAAATTCAAAAACTAAAACCGCTACTAATGCCCCAATAGGATCTATCAAAATTCCCTCCCATTTTAAAACAGTTGAGATGTCTTTTTTTAAAGGAATATTTCTTAAAATCGGCGTAATTACTGTAGGTCCTGTAACAATAATCAACCCTGAAAACAAAAATGAAAGTTCCCAGCTTAAGTTGAAAATTTTATGAGCTACAAATCCCGCGCCAAAAAAAGTAATTGTAGCGCCTAGGGTAATTAATTTGGTGATGACTGGACCTACGTTTTTAATCTCATCTCTTTTTAAAGTGAGGCCACCTTCAAATAAAATAATACTGATGGCTAATGACACAAAATTGTACAGGTAATCCCCTGGAAATAAACCTTTTTCGCCATTCCAAATGGGTTCAATCCATTTTGATCCGTCTTCAGTAATATATGCTGCAGCGATTGGACCAACCATTAATCCTATTAAAATTAACGGAAGAATTGCAGGAATTTTAAATTTCCATGCAACCCATTGTGCCAATATTCCTAGAATGATGATTCCTGCTAATTCTATCATAGAGTTTAGGGACTAATTATTTGTAAAAATAAGAATGTTTGTGACTGATAAAAATTAAAACATCACATTTTTTAAAAAATTCATGGAAAATCAATCAGAATTTTAAGAATCAACCTAAATTTGCAGTAAAAGTCTAAAAAACACAAATCATGTTAGGTTTACAATTCGAAACTACTACTTCATGGGCAGATATTGCCAAAGATAATTTAGAACAAATACTTACAGATCATGCTTTTTTAGAACAAAAAGCAGCTTCAAATGCGGTTTCTATCATCATCAATTATTCTGAAGAAACAGAACTTGTAAAAGAAATGAGCAATATTGCCATAGAAGAAATGCAACATTTTAAAATGGTACATTTATTAATGGTAAAAAGAGGCATGGTTTTAGGGAGGGAACAAAAAAACGATTATGCTGTGCAATTGCAAAAATTTTTTCCAAAAACCAAAGACAGAACAGATGCATTAATCCAGCGTTTGTTGGTTGCGGCATTGATTGAAGCCCGCAGTTGCGAACGTTTTAAAGTGTTTTCTGAAAATATGGAAGATGAAGAATTGAAGAAGTTTTATAAAAACTTGATGATTTCAGAAGCAAATCATTATACTACCTTTTTACAGTTTGCTCGCGAATATCAAGATCGAGATATTGTAGATAAAAAATGGCATGCGTTGTTGAAGTATGAGGCCGAAATGATGAAAGTTAGAGGAACGACGGCTAAAATTCACGGTTAAATTTTTATTTTTTTTAGATATTATACATTTGTTATGATCACAATTCTAAACATAACTATCTTTTTTGCATTTACTCTCGTTTGGAATAGCTTAGTATTGTCAAGATTAGTGAACATGTTGACTAATCTTAAAATTAGCGATGAAAGAAACATCGTTTCAACTAGTTTTTTCTTGGATAACGAAAAAGATATTCTAAAAATTGCAAATTACTTTTACTATATTTTAGCACTTTTTGTTTCAATATTGAATTTTATAGCTTAAAAAAATAATGTATTCAAAGGAAGAAGCAGCACTTTTACGAAAGGAATTTTGGACAAGTTTTGGAAAGTCTTTTCCTAGGAAATGGTTGTTATATAACACAAAAATCAAAGGAGTAGCACTCAAATTTGTAGCCGACAAAAAAGAAGCTATGATCTGTTTGGATTTAGAACATCCTGATGAATTGATGAATTTATTGTACTATGATCAATTGCTTTCCCTAAAATCTTTGTTAGAAGCTGAACTTCCTGAAGTAATTTATGATACTACCTGTGAATTGGAAAATGGAAAAATCATACACCGAATTTATGTCCCATTTGAAGAGAAATTCAATATTCACAACAAAAATACCTGGAGGGCTTGTTATGAATTCTTTGTGGAAAAAATGTCAATACTCGAGGCTTTCTTTTATGAATACGAAGATGTTATCAAAAATGTATAATTTTAAAAACTATTTTATAAATTGAATAGATAAAGGATAATGAATCATTTCACCATTATTCGCTTTTACAGCATTGATTATAGGATAAATTAAATAAATAATTCCTAAAACAATCAGTCCAATAAATCCGAGGCCAAAGAAAATAACAAAAGGAATACAAATTAAAACATACAAAAACATTGAAATAC
>JANREL010000072.1 GCA_030758355.1 Polaribacter sp. | reverse complement strand
TTTTATTTTTGCCAAATCAGGAATTTGCTCTAAAGATACTTGTTGAATTGTAAAATCTTTCAAGCCTAATTCTTCTTTATCAACCGTCATTGTCGCATTTAACTCATCTAAAAATAGCGTTACAGAAAGTAAGGTAGATTCTACTCTTAAGGCATAATTGGTATTCACTTCTGAAAAAGTGGATTCTAAATTGATCCCGTTTTTAGTAGCAAAACGTTTGTCATGAATCTCAATACTTTTGATAGTTGACAAGGAATCTTGTTGCTCTTTTGGAGTAATTGTCAACAAAAGTGTACCTGATTTTTCATAAATAAAATATTTATCTTCTTCTCTAAAATAATCGTCTTTAAACTCACTTCCACTCAATTCAGTGCTGATAGAATCTTTTTTGAAAATTTCCTTTAATTCTTTGATGGTCGTCTTTTTAGTGATTTTACCAACTTTTCCTTTTTCTACAGCGAATTTATCTTTGTCACTACAACTCATAAAACTCACAAAAACTAACAAAGCAATGGCAGCTTTAAAATTCTTTTTTATCATTTTTTTTCTTTTAATACTATTAAATTGGTTGATTTTTCTATTTGTTATTTCATTAATTTGCCTAAAACTCCAAAAACAGCTCTTACAAAAGTGGCACTTGTCAATATTTTTACGAATGGGTCTTGTGCAGTACTTCTTCTTGTTGATGTTTTAGTTACTTGTTTCGCTTTTTCTGTTTCGAACTTTTCACGCTCTTTGTCAAATTCTTCTTTTCTTTTTGCTTTTTCGGCTGCTAAAATACTACTTTCTATTTTATTGTTTAATAATTCGTAAGCACTTTCTCTGTCAATTTTTTGATTGTATTTGTGAATAATTTTCGAGTTATTGATTACTTCCTCTAACTCTTTGTCTGTCAACACATCCATTCTGCTCATGGGTGCTCGAAATAAGGTTCTAGCTAATGGAGTTGGAATTCCTTTTTCGTTTAAAACAGAAACGAAAGCTTCTCCAATTCCTAATTGAGTGAGTACTTCACTGGTGTTGTAATATTCAGAATTGGGGTAATTTTCGGCTGCTAATTTGATGGCTTTTCTATCTTTTGCAGTAAAAGCTCTCAATGAGTGTTGGATTTTTAACCCTAATTGTGCTAAAATATCTTCTGGAACATCATTCGGATTTTGAGTCACAAAATACAATCCAATTCCTTTTGAACGAATTAATTTTACAACACTTTCTATTTGATTTAACAGGACTTTTGTGGCTTCTTCAAAAACCAAATGCGCTTCATCAATAAAAATGATGAGTTCAGGCCTGTCACTATCTCCTTGTTCTGGAAATGTTTGATACACTTCGGCCAATAATTGCAACATAAAGGTAGAGAAAAATTTGGGTTTGTCTTGAATATCTGTCAAACGCAACACCGAAATAATGCCTCTTCCATTTTCATCTACTCTGGTTAAATCTTCTACTTCAAATGATTTTTCTCCAAAAAACAAATCTCCACCTTGATGTTCTATTTCGATGATTTTTCTTAAAATAGCTCCGGTGCTTGATGTAGAAATACGTCCATATTCCGATTCTAATTCCACTTTTCCTTCATTGGTGATGTATTGCAACACTTTTTTAAAGTCTTTCAAATCTAATAAAGGTAATTTATGATCATCACAATATTTAAAAATAATCGTCATTATTCCCTCTTGTGACTCAGATAAATTTAAAATTCGAGAAAGTAAAACAGGTCCAAATTCGGAAATTGTTGCCCGAATTCTGGTTCCATTTTGTTCAGAAACCGTCAATATTTCAACAGGAAATTTGTTAGCTTGAAAAGGAAAACCAATCACTTTATGACGTTCCTCAATTTTTGGATGACCTGCACTTGGTTGAGCCAAACCAGATAAATCTCCTTTTACATCCATCAGTAACACAGGAATTCCTTTGTCTGATAAGTTTTCTGCCAATACTTGAAGTGTTTTTGTTTTTCCAGTCCCAGTAGCACCTGCTATCAAACCATGTCTGTTTAGCGTTTTTAAAGGAACTTTTACAAAAGCATTTGTAATTGTTTGTTCACCCAACATGGCAGCACCCAAATTTATAAAATCGCCTTTGATTGCATATCCTGAGTTGATGTATTCAAAGAATTTTTCTTGTTGACTCATTTTTGTAAATTTTTATAAAAATAATCAAAGTTTAGAGGAATGAAACTAAAATACCGAAAAACGTAGAAAAACAAAAACGAGACATACACGAGTTCAAATATTTTTCAATCTAAACAAAAAAACAATTCGTGAATTCGTAGTAAAAAAAAATTATCCAAACATGCACATTTTTGTATATTGTTGCCTTAATTCAAATTTTCAAATCAAACACAATGAAAAGAATTCTCATTTTATTTTTATTTACAAGTTCTTTGGCTTTTTCTCAGGAATTTTCAATGGATTTGGTAAAAAACATGAAACCCAGAAATATTGGTCCAGGAGGAATGTCTGGACGAGTTACAGCAATTGATGCCGTAGAATCAAATCCTGATATTATATATGTGGGAACTGCCTCTGGTGGAATTTGGAAATCTACTTCAGGAGGCATCAAATGGGAACCTATTTTTGACAAAGAATTGACCGCCTCTATTGGCGCAATTGTCATTCAGCAAACCAATCCAAGCGTGGTTTGGGCTGGAACTGGAGAAGGAAACCCAAGAAATAGTTTGAATGGTGGTTTTGGAATTTACAAATCTTTAGATGCAGGAAAAACGTGGAAATTGATGGGATTAGAAAAAACACGTCACATTCACAGAGTGGTTATAGACCCAACAAACCCTGATATTGTATACGCAGGCGCTATTGGTTCGCCTTGGGGAGAACATCAAGAACGAGGTGTCTACAAAACTACGGATGGTGGAAAATCGTGGAAACAAATTTTATTTAGCAATAAAAAATCAGGAATTGCTGATATGATTATGGATCCTACAAATCCAAATAAGATCATTGCAACAATGTGGGAACACAAACGTGATCCATGGTTTTTTAAATCAGGTGGTGAAGGAAGTGGTTTGTATATTACGCATGATGGAGGAGAAAATTGGAAAAAAATTACTGAAAAAGAAGGTTTTCCAAAAGGTGAATTGGGCAGAATTGGAGTTGCAATCGCACGATCAAATCCTAATATTGTTTATGCTTTGGTAGAAGCAAAAAAAAATGCATTGTATAGAAGTGAAGATGGAGGCTTTTCTTGGAAAAAAGTAAACGATAAAGCTGACATCGGCAATCGTCCTTTTTATTATTCTGAAATATATGTAGATCCACAAAATGAAAATCGCGTGTATTCTGTTTTCACCTATGTAAATGTTTCTGAAGATGGTGGAAAAAATTTCGAGGAATTGATGCCCGCTTATGGCGTTGACAATGGTGTACATCCTGATCATCATGCGTGGTGGATTCATCCAAAAAACGGAAAATTTATGATTGATGGAAATGACGGAGGTTTAAATATCACAAGAGATGGAGGGAAATCGTGGCGCTTTATTGGCAACATTCCTGTGGCACAATTTTATCACATCAATGTTGATAACGAATTCCCATACAATGTCTATGGAGGTATGCAAGACAATGGTTCTTGGAGAGGTCCTGCTTATGTATGGAAAGCACAAGGAATTCGCAATTCCTATTGGCAAGAAATTAGTTTTGGTGACGGATTTGATGTGATTTCAGATAAAGAGGATTCACGGTATGGATGGTCTATGAGTCAGCAAGGAAGTGTGGTTCGTTTTGATTATTTAACAGGAAATAATTATTCTGTAAAGCCTACACATCCAGACCCAAAAATTGAATTACGATTCAACTGGAATGCTGCCATCAATATTGATCCTTTTGACAACAATACCTTGTATTTTGGAAGTCAATTTGTGCATAAATCAACAGATAAAGGATTGACTTGGACAGTAATTTCGGAAGATTTAACAACCAATAATCCTGAAAAATTAAAACAAGGAGAAAGTGGAGGCTTAACCATGGATGCCACTGGAGCTGAAAATCATTGTACCATTTTAGTAATTGAACCTATTGTTTTAGAAAAAGATGCTTTGTGGGTTGCCACTGATGACGGTCAAGTACACATCACAAAAGATGGGGGAAAAACTTGGACAAATATTTCAAAAAACATCAAGGATTTACCTGAAAATAGTTGGATTACTCAGATAAAAGCATCCAATAAAAATAAAGGAGAAGCATTATTAGTTGCCAACGATTACAGGCGAGATAACTACAAACCCTATGCATACAGAACCAAAAATTATGGAAAAACTTGGGAAAGAATTGTTGATGAGAATGATGTTGCCAGTTTTACATTGAGCATTATTGAAGATCCCGAAAATGAAAATTTGCTTTTTTTAGGAACAGATGACGGCTTATACCTTTCAATTGATGCAGGAAAAAAATGGACAAAATGGACAGAAGGATTTCCAACAGTTCCTGTAAATGATTTGGTAATTCATCCCAGAGAACATGATTTGATTATTGGGACCTTTGGAAGGGCAGCTTGGGTTTTGGATGATATCAGACCTTTGAGAGCACTTGCGAAAGGAAGTATTTTAAAAGAGAAATTAGTTTTATTTGCACCTCCAACAGCATATCATGCTACTTATCAGCAACCTACAGGAAGCAGATTTGGAGCAGATGCCATGTATCAAGGAGAGAATAGAAAATCAGGAGCGCAGATTTCATATTATCTAAATAAGTCAAAAGAAGAAAAAACAGATTCCATCACATTGGAAATTTTTGATGGTGAACGTTTGATAAGAACCCTGAAATTAAAAACTCCTGAAGAAAATGGCATTCATAAAACAACTTGGAATTTAGATGAAAAAGGGGTTGACAGAGCTTCTAGAAGTATCAGAAATTCATCAAAAGAACCCTCTGGAGTTGACGTAAAACCTGGAATTTATAAACTTAAAATTACTTTCGGTGAGTTGGTTTCTGAACAAAATATCAAAGTTGAATTTGATCCAAGATTGCAAATTTCTGAAGAAGCAATCAATCAAAAATACGATGCTAGCAAAACCATGGAGAGACATCAAGAAAAAATGGCAGCAATTGTAAAGCAATTGGTTGAAAGTAAAAATACGGCAACAGCAATCAAAGAGCAATTGTCAAAAGAGGATAAGAAGAAATACGATGCTGAAATAAAATCTTCGACTGAAATTATTAAAAAAATTGACGATTTAATCGCGATTTATCTCGGAAAAGTTGATGATAGACAGGGAATAACCAGAAATCCTGAAGTAACTGTAAGTCAACGTTTTGGAACTGCATTTAGCTATATTCGTTCTCGCTTCGGAAATCAAACAGACACTGAAAAACAATTGGCAAATCAATTTGTAGAGGCTTTTAACGAGGCAATCAAAATAACCAACACTTTTTATAATTCAGATTGGATTGCTTATAAGAAGGCAACTGATGGAATTATAATTTCACCTTTTAAAGAAGCTAAAATCTTTGATGAAAATTAATTAAAATATGTTTTTACCCTTAATTTAACTATATACTCAAGGGTATTTTTGTAAACATTGAATTTTAAATTTTGAATAATGTATGAACCAATAATTACAAACGACGCTATCGTTTTTGGAATTTTAATGATTTCGTTAGGATTCGTTTTTTATACCGAAAATATAAATAGGGGTTTTTGGCCTAAATTCTATAAAATAGTTCCTGGGTTATTCATGGCGTATTTTGTACCTGCGTTGTTTACCACTTTTGGATTGATTTCTCCCGAATGGGAAACTAAAAATTTAGCAGGTGAAATCATCAAAAATAAATCCCAATTGTATTTTGTATCAAGTCAATATTTATTACCAGCAGCCTTGGTTTTAATGACGTTGAGTATCGATTTAAAAGCCATTTTCAATCTGGGTTCGAAAGCATTGATTATGTTTTTTACAGGGACTATTGGAATTATAATTGGTGGTCCCATTGCCATTTTACTCATTTCCATTTTTTCGCCTGAAACTGTGGGAGGAAATGATTTTGATGCTGTTTGGAGAGGACTTTCTACACTGGCAGGAAGTTGGATTGGTGGTGGTGCCAACCAAACAGCCATGTTAGAGATTTACAAATACAATCCAGCAAAATATGGAGGAATGGTCATTGTAGATATTGTGGTAGCCAATATTTGGATGGCCATATTATTGATTGGAATTGGCAAAAAAGAAGCTATTAACAAATGGTTAAAAGCCGATAATTCTGCTATTGAAGAATTGAAAATTAAGGTGACTCTTTTTACAGATAAGGTAAAAAGAAATCCAACCTTATCCGATTTGATGCTTATGCTGGCAATTGCTTTTGGAACTGTTGGATTTGGACATTTTAC
>JANREL010000071.1 GCA_030758355.1 Polaribacter sp. | reverse complement strand
TCACCAATCATTTCAAAATTTTTACTGATTTTTTTCTTCAATAATTTATTCTCAACCACCAATACCTTTTGTTCCAGAGCATTTCTAACAGTATTCAGCAATCTATTCAAATCTGGTGGTTTTGAGATGTAATCAAACGCTCCTAAACGCATAGTATTCACAGCAGTATCTAAATCTCCATGTCCAGAAATCATGACAATAGGCACTTCGGGTTTTAAAGTTTTTGCTTTTACAAGAACCTCAACTCCATCCATTTTCGGCATTTTGATATCGCACAAAATCAAATCGAAATCATTATTTTTAATCATTTCTAATCCCTGTAAACCATCTTCTGCCTCGTCAACATGGTAGGTTTCATTTTCTTCGGAAATGATTTTTTTCAAAACTCTTCTAATAGCAGCTTCATCTTCAATAATCAATATTTTTGACATGAGTTTATGTTGATTTTTTTGATTTATAAAATTATTTTATCCTTTGTATTTCAACCACTTATACAAATCTTTGTAGGTTGGTTTTTTTCCATACATTAATATTCCAACTCTGTAAATTTTGGCAGCTAACCAAACCATAAATACAAAAGTTGCCACTAATAAAGACATAGAAATTACTAATTCACCCCAAGATACACCAAAAGGAACACGCATTAACATTACAATTGGACTCGTAAAAGGAATGTGCGAAAATATAACCGGAATTGATCCATGAGGATCGTTTATTACGGTTGCAAAACCAACATAAACACCCAAAATTAAGGGCAACATAATTGGCAACATAAATTGTTGTGTATCAGTTTCATTATCAACAGCAGCCCCAACAGCTGCAAAAAGCGAACTGTAAAGCATGAATCCTCCTAAAAAATAAAAGATAAAAAGGACAAACATTTTTAAAATTGGCAATCTTAAAATTTCTTGAATAACGAGTTGCATTTTATCAGCTCCTACAGCTTGTTTTGCAGTTTCTAGTTGTTCAGCCGAAACTCCACTTGTTTGCAATTCAGTAAAACTAAGTCCAAAAAAAGATGCCGCAACTGTACCAATTATAAAAAGTAAAACACCCCAAATTAAAAATTGCAACAATCCTGCAGAGGCATTTCCAATAATTTTACCAAGCATCAGTTGAAATGGTTTTACGGATGATACTATAATTTCAATAATTCTGCTTGTTTTTTCTTCAATCACACTTCTCATCACAGAGCTACCATATATAATGACAAACATCATTAATAAATAGCCTGCAATTGCTCCCACACCAATTTTTAATCCGTTGATTAATTTGGATGATTCTTCTCCTGAAAAATCAAACATTTTAATCTGAGTTTTAATTTTTGATGAGGCTATTTTATCTAAATCGATTCCAAGATTGGTTAATTTTGTATTCCTAAGTTTGGATTCTATTTTTGATTCTAAGGAATTTATCAAAGATAAACTTGGGGATTCTTTTGAATAAAACTCAATAGAGGTCGCTAAAATTTCAAGACTATCAATTTTTGGAACAATTAAAACTCCATAATAATCTCCTGCCTCTACTTTCTTTTTTGTTTCATCAATTCCTACGGATGTAAAATCTTCATAATGGATGGTTTTTGAATCACTGAAATCGTCTTTAGAAAACAATCGTGATTCATCTACATACACGATTTTTTTTACTTTTTCATCATTTTTTTTCATGAAAAAATATACCAAAGCTCCCATACCAACTGTGATTAAGGGACTTAAAAAAGTCATGACAATAAATGATTTATTGCGTACTTTCGCAATAAATTCTCTTTTAATAATTAGTTTTAACTTACTCATAATCAATTGTTTTTACTTACTGCTTCAATAAAAATATCATTGGCACTTGGTATCAATTCCACAAAATGTTTCACTTCTCCTTGGTTTGACAAAACCGATAACAAATCATTGGAAGATTGATTTTTGGAAAGTCTCACATTGCAAATAAATTCATCTCCAAACAATTTAAAATCAGCAGGCAAAACTTCAAAATTTTGATGTAAGATGGATGAAACTGCATCATTATTTTCAGTTGATAACCCAATTTGATACACATTTGAACGAAATTTTCGTTTGATATCAGTCAATTTTCCATCCAAAATTTTGTTGGATTTATGAATCAATGCAATGTCATCACACAATTCTTCCACAGATTCCATCCTGTGTGTAGAAAAAATAATGGTGGCCCCCTCATCACGCAATTGTAAAATTTCTTTCGCAATCAATTGCGCATTAATAGGATCAAAACCAGAAAAAGGTTCATCAAAAATCAATAATTTCGGTTGATGCATTACCGTAACAATAAATTGTACTTTTTGCGCCATTCCTTTAGAAAGTTCTTCAATTTTTTTATCCCACCAAGAAGCAATATCAAATTTTTCAAACCAATATTTCAATCTTTTTTTGGCTTCTTCTTTTGACAAACCTTTCAATTGGGCTAAATACAAGGCTTGTTCCCCCACTTTCATAGATTTATACAACCCTCTTTCTTCGGGTAAATACCCAATATCAGCAATGTGTTTTGGTGACAATGGCTCTCCATCTAAAAAAATAGTTCCTGAATCTGGCATCGTAATTTGATTGATAATTCTGATCAACGAAGTTTTTCCAGCGCCATTTGGACCTAACAATCCAAAGACACTCCCTTTTGGTATTTGTAATGAAACGTTGTTTAATGCTGTATAATTACCATAGGTTTTAATGACATTATTTATTTCGAGTAAATTTTTCATGGAAAATCCTTTGTTTAAAAGTACTATTTGTACAAAATTACATATTTTAATAAGATTAGACATCGAAAGTTAGCATTCGTTACAGTAAAATAAAATGTTAAATTTACTATGCACGCATAACTTTTTTTTGAATTTACTATGCATGCATAACAAATTTTTATATCTTTGGGCTTGTATGGACAAAACTAGAACAATCGATCATCAATTAAGAGCCACATGGCAAGCAGTTGCAAAAATGTATAATGAGCAAGCTGCTAATCAAGGCAGTACGATGGCTATGGCTTTTGTTTTATTGAGTATTCACAAAGAAAACGGAACCCCTTCAACAGCATTAGGACCCATGATGGGTATGGAGCCCACAAGCCTTTCACGGATTTTAAAATCTATGGAAGAAAAAGGAGCAATTTACAGAGAAAAAAATCCTGAAGATGGCAGAAGTGTGATGATTAAGTTGACTAAATATGGAAGAGAAATGAGAGAAATCTCGAAAGGTCATGTATATCAATTTAATGATTTTGTAAAATCGCAAGTAAGTGAAAATGATCTTGATGGATTTTTTAAAGTTACCTCCACCGTTAACAAATTAATTGCAGAAAAAAAAATTTTTGAGGCAATACATCAAGAAAAATAAAATTAAAAACTATATTTTAATGACACGAAAAATTAAAAAAGTAGCAATCATTGGCTCTGGAATTATGGGCTCAGGAATCGCTTGTCACTTTGCCAACATTGGCGTAGAAGTGCTTTTATTGGATATCATTCCAAGAGATTTGAATGATATTGAAAAAGCAAAAGGACTCACTCTAAATGATAAATTGGTTAGAAATCGATTGGTAAATGACGCCTTAACAGCTTCATTAAAATCAAGCCCTTCTCCTATCTACAGTCAAAAATTCGCAGAGAGAATTACAACCGGAAATTTAGAGGATGATTTACACAAAATCAAAAATGTTGATTGGATTGTAGAAGTTGTGGTTGAGCGTTTAGACATAAAAAAAAGTGTTTTTGAAAAAATTGAAAAATTTAGAACTCCAGGAACGCTGATTACTTCGAATACTTCTGGAATTCCAATAAAATTTATGAGCGAAGGTCGTAGTGAAGATTTTCAGCAACATTTTGCAGTAACTCACTTTTTCAATCCACCAAGATATTTAAAATTATTTGAAGTAGTTCCAAGTCCAAAATGCAAACAAGAAGTAACGGATTTCTTGATGATGTATGGAGATAAATTTTTAGGGAAAACATCGGTTTTAGCAAAAGATACTCCCGCATTTATAGGTAATAGAATCGGAATTTTTGGCATCATGAGTTTGTTTCATGTGGTAAAAGAAATGGATTTAACTATTGAAGAAGTAGATAAATTAACAGGTCCAGTAATTGGACGTCCAAAATCTGCCACTTTCAGAACGATTGATGTGGTTGGTTTGGATACGTTAGTTCATACTGCAAATGGCGTAAAAGACAATTGTCCAAATGATGAAATGAAAGACCAATTTGTAATTCCTGATTTTGTAAACAAAATGATGGAAAACAAATGGTTAGGAAGCAAAACCAAACAAGGTTTTTATAAAATGACCAAAGATGCTCAAGGAAATAGAGATATTTTGTCATTGGATTTAAACACCCTTGAATATCGCGCAAAAAAATCAGCAAAATTCGCCACTCTAGAACTTACGAAAACGATTGATAATGTCGCTGACAGATTCAAAGTCTTAGTTGCAGGTAAAGACAAAGCTGGTGAATTTTACAGAAAAAGTTTTGCCGCAATGTTTGCATATGTACAAAACAGAATTCCTGAAATTTCAGATGAATTGTACAGAATTGACGATGCTTTAAAAGCTGGGTTTGGTTGGGAACATGGTCCATTTCAAATTTGGGATGCTATTGGCGTTTCAAAAGGAATTGAAATCATGAAAGCTGAAGGAAAAGAACCAGCAATTTGGGTTACAGAAATGTTGGCAAAAGGCGAAACTTCCTTTTACACCGTAAAAGAAGGTGCTACGTATTATTATGATATTCCATCAAAATCACAAGTTAAAAAACCTGGCCAAGATTCATTTATTATTTTAGATAACATCAGAAAATCAAACGAAGTTTGGAAAAACTCTGGTGCTGTTATTGAAGATTTAGGCGATGGAATTTTAAACTTAGAATTCCGATCAAAAATGAATACCATTGGTGGTGATGTATTAGCTGCCCTTAATAAAGCGATTGATTTAGCTGAAAAAGATTTTCAAGGTTTGATTGTTGGAAATCAAGCAGCAAACTTTTCTGTGGGTGCGAATATCGGAATGATTTTTATGATGGCTGCAGAACAAGAATATGACGAATTGAACATGGCTATCAAATATTTTCAAGATACCATGATGCGCATGCGTTATTCATCCATCCCAACAATTGCTGCTCCTCATGGAATGGCTCTGGGTGGCGGTTGCGAAATTTCGTTGCATGCTGATAAAGTAGTTGCTGCTGCAGAAACGTATATGGGCTTGGTTGAATTTGGAGTTGGTGTAATTCCTGGAGGTGGAGGCTCAAAAGAAATGGCTTTAAGAGCGCAAGATTTGTTTCACAAAGGTGATGTTCAATTGAATGTATTACAAGAACATTTTTTAACCATTGGAATGGCAAAAGTGGCAACATCTGCTTATGAAGCTTTTGATTTGGGACTGTTACAAAAAGGAAAAGATATTGTAGTTGTCAATAAAGACCGACAAATTGCAGAAGCCAAAAAGCATGCTGTATTAATGGCAGAAGCTGGGTATACACAACCTGTAAAGCGAAATGACATTTTGGTTTTAGGAAAACAAGCCCTAGGAATGTTTTTAGTAGGAACTGATTCTATGGAAGCGAGTAAATACATTTCAGCTCATGACCAAAAAATAGCAAATAAATTAGCTTATGTAATGGCTGGAGGAGATTTATCTGAACCAACCAGAGTTTCTGAACAATATTTACTAGATATTGAACGTGAAGCCTTTTTGAGTTTGTGTACAGAACGCAAAACATTAGAAAGAATTCAACACATGCTAAAAACTGGAAAACCATTGCGTAATTAAAGTTGCAAGTTTTTAATTGTGAGTGATAAGTTAATCCCACTTACAACCAAAAACTAAACACAAAAAACTAAATATTTATGAAACAAGCATATATCGTAAAAGCATACAGAACAGCTGTTGGAAAAGCTCCAAAAGGATTGTTCCGTTTTAAAAGAGCTGATGAATTAGCTGCAGAAACCATTCAATACATGATGAATGAACTGCCTGATTTTGATAAAAAAAGAATTGACGACGTTATTGTTGGAAATGCCATGCCAGAAGGCGCTCAAGGTTTAAATATGGCACGTTTAATTTCATTAATGGGATTAAAAATTGAAGATGTTCCTGGAGTTACTGTCAATCGGTTTTGTTCTTCAGGATTAGAAACTATTGCAATGGCAGCTGCTAAAATTCAATCAGGAATGGCAGATTGTATCATTGCAGGTGGTGCAGAAAGTATGAGTTCCGTACCAATGACAGGTTTTAAACCTGAATTAAACTACGACACTGTTGCCGCGGGACATGAAGAATATTACTGGGGAATGGGAAATACAGCCGAAGCAGTTGCCAACGAATTCAAAATTTCAAGAGCCGATCAAGATGAATTTGCATTGCAATCTCATTTAAAAGCACTAAAAGCTCAAAGTGAAAATCGATTTGAAAAACAAATTGTTCCGATTGAAGTTTCTCAAACATATATCAATGAAAATGGAAAAAAAGCAACTAAAAAATACACCGTTTCAAAAGACGAGGGTCCAAGAAAAGATACATCCATAGAAGGATTATCAAGTTTACGTCCCGTTTTTGCTGCAAATGGAAGTGTAACAGCTGGAAATTCATCACAAATGAGTGATGGTGCTGCGTTTGTATTAATCATGAGTGAAGACATGGTAAAAGAGTTAAATCTGACTCCAATTGCACGGTTGGTAAATTATGCTGCTGCTGGTGTTCCTCCTAGAATTATGGGAATTGGTCCTATTGCTGCCATTCCAAAAGCCCTAAAACAAGCAGGATTGCAACAAAAAGATATCAATTTGATTGAATTGAATGAAGCTTTTGCTTCTCAATCTTTGGCAGTAATTCGAGAATTAGGTTTAGACCCAGCTATCATCAACGTAAATGGAGGTGCAATCGCTTTAGGACATCCTTTAGGTTGTACAGGCGCAAAATTATCTGTTCAATTGTTTGATGAAATGCGCCAAAGAAATATGCAAAACAAGTACGGAATGGTAACCATGTGTGTTGGAACAGGACAAGGTGCTGCCGGAATTTTTGAATTTTTAAATTAAATTAAAGACATTATAACATGGAAACAATCGAAAAAAACGTTTTAAGAGGTGGTCAATTCTTGGTGAAAGAATCTAACTGCGAGGATATTTTTACACCAGAAGATTTTTCGGAAGAACAAATCATGATGCGTGAAGCTGTGAAAGAATTCAACGAACGTGAAATCATCGCTCACAAAGCGCGTTTTGAAGCAAAAGATTACAAACTTACAGAAGATGTAATGAAAAAAGCAGGAGAATTAGGCTTTTTAGGAGTTGCTGTTCCAGAAGAATATGGAGGAATGGGAATGGGATTTGTTTCTACAATGCTAACTTGTGATTATATTTCAAGTGGAACAGGCTCTTTTAGCACAGCTTTTGGAGCACATACTGGAATTGGAACCATGCCCATCACATTGTATGGAACTGAAGAACAAAAACAAAAATACGTTCCGAAATTGGCTTCTGGCGAATGGATGGGATCTTATTGTTTAACAGAGCCTGGAGCTGGTTCAGATGCAAATTCTGGAAAAACGATTGCTGAATTGTCTACCGATGGAAAATCTTACAAAATAAACGGACAAAAAATGTGGATCTCCAACGCAGGTTTTTGCAATTTGATGATTGTTTTTGCCCGTATTGAAAATGATAAAAATATTACTGGATTTATTGTTGAATATGACAAAGCAAATCCAAATGGAATTACGTTAGGAGAAGAAGAACACAAGCTAGGAATCAGAGCGAGCTCTACACGTCAAGTATTTTTTAATGACACCATTGTTCCTGCTGAAAATATGCTTTCGGAAAGAGGTGGAGGATTTAAAATTGCAGTAAATGCATTGAATGTTGGAAGAATTAAATTGGCTGCCGCTTGTTTAGATTCTCAAAGAAGAGTTATAGATTATGCATTAAAATATGCCTTAGAGCGCAAACAATTCAAAACACCAATTGCAGATTTTGGAGCAATTAAAGCAAAATTAGCTGAAATGGCAACTAATTCTTATGCAGGAGAATCTGCTAGTTACAGAGCTGCTAAAGACATTGAAGATAGAATTAACCTGCGAATTGCAAGTGGAAATTCGCATCAAGAAGCTGAATTAAAAGGTGTTGAAGAATATGCTATTGAATGCTCAATCTTGAAAGTAACCGTTTCTGAAGATGTTCAAAATTGTGCTGATGAGGGAATTCAAATTTTTGGCGGAATGGGTTTTTCTGAAGAAACACCTATGGAAGCTGCTTGGAGAGACGCACGAATTGCAAGAATATATGAAGGTACCAATGAAATCAATAGAATGCTTTCTGTAGGAATGTTGATCAAAAAAGCCATGAAAGGTCATGTTGATTTATTGGGTCCTGCAACTGCTGTCGCTGATGAATTGATGGGAATTCCATCTTTTGAAACTCCAGATTATTCAGAATTATTCGCAGAAGAAAAAGAAATGATTGCCAAATTGAAAAAAGTTTTTTTGATGGTTGCAGGTTCAGCAATTCAAAAATACGGTCCTGATTTAGAGCAACATCAACAATTATTATTAGCTGCTGCTGATATTTTGAATGAAATTTATATGGCAGAGTCAACACTTTTAAGAACTGAAAAAAATGCAAAACGTTTTGGCCAGAAAGAACAAGAAGCCCAAATCGCAATGGCAAAATTATACCTATACAATGCTGTTGAAATCATCGCTAAAAACGGAAAAGAGGCAATCATTTCATTCGCAGAGGGTGATGAACAACGCATGCTTTTGATGGGATTGAAACGATTTACAAAATATCAAAACTATCCAAATGTGATTGCTTTAAGAGATTTAATTGCAGAAAAATTAAAATCAGAAGGTAAATATTGCTTTTAAAATATAATTTGGATTTCAAAATTTTAAAGTTTTGAAATCTAGTTGATTATGTAGAAAGACCGTTTGTAAAAATGGTCTTTTTTCATACGTGTAAAAAATGATTTGAAAACATCAAAATGGATATGATTCCGAATAATGATTATAATCCTTAATTATACATTTGCGGAACGTAGTATCATCTCAACTTGAAAAAACTTTAGACAGAGTATAATCTTATAAAGTTACTAGTCTATTGGAACAATATGATTTTGAAAAAGTAGAACAATCAGCTTGGACACTCTCTTCTGATCTCAAAGTTTTTTACAAATAAAATTTTTTTATATATTTTGACATAAAGGAGCATAAAGATTATCACAGACCAACCTACAAATTTGCAACCATAAATCAAAAATTTTATGTCTAAGCAATAAAAGTAGTTAACATATCAATTGAATCTTTGGACGCCTATTTAATGGAAAAAAAAGTAATTTACTTTGTCTTTTAACCAAAAAAAAAGAGCTTACAAATTATTGCAAGCTCTTTTATTATTGATTTTTTTTTAAAAAATTACTCTAAAGATCCTAAATAACGCTCTGCATCCAATGCTGCCATACATCCAGTCCCTGCAGCTGTAACTGCCTGTCTATAATCTTTATCTTGAACATCACCCGCTGCAAAAACTCCTGGCAAATTTGTTTTTGTAGTTTTTCCTTTGGTGATTAAATATCCTGTTTCATCCATATCTAAAACGCCTTTAAATAAATCCGTATTTGGTGTATGTCCAATCGCAATAAAAACACCTGTCACAGGAATTATTGAAGTCTCATTTGTTTTGTTATTGATGATTCGAACGCCTTCAACCACATTTTCACCAAGAACTTCTTCAATTTCAGTATTGTATAAAACCTCAATATTTTTAGTTTTACTTACTCTATGTTGCATCGCTTTGGAAGCTCTCATAAAATCTTTACGAACTAGCATCGTTACTTTGCTACAAATATTTGACAAATAAGTAGCTTCTTCAGCAGCTGTATCTCCTGCTCCAACTACCACAACATCTTGTCCTTTGTAAAAAAATCCGTCACAGGTAGCACATGCTGAAACTCCTCCCCCAATCAATCTTTGTTCACTTTCAATGCCTAAATATTTGGCAGTTGCACCCGTTGAAATAATAATTGTCTGAACTTCAAGTAATTTTGATTCATCAACTGTTATTTTATGAATTCCTCCAAGTTCTTTACTCAATTCAACTTTGGTTACCAACCCAAAACGAACATCTGTTCCAAAACGCTCAGCTTGTTTTTTTAAATCTTCCATCATCATGGTTCCATCCGTTCCATTTGGATAGCCAGGAAAATTATCAACCTCAGTGGTGGTGGTCAACTGACCTCCCATTTGCATTCCTGTATACATGATTGGTTTCATATCTGCTCTTGCTGCATAAATTGCTGCTGTGTAACCTGCAGGTCCTGAACCAATTATAAGACATTTTATTTTTTCAATTGAATTTGACATACTGCTAACTATTTTAAGTTGTAAAAATAGAATTTTTTAATTCTTATCAATATGAATGTTTATAAGTTTTTACAATCAAAACATAAGAAGTGTTAATCAAAAAATACTTTAAATATAATTTTTTGATTTCTTTGTAATCTTCGAAAAGAGTGTATATTTGCAGTCCCAATAAAAACCATTTTCGGGGTGTAGCGTAGCCCGGTTATCGCGCCTGCTTTGGGAGCAGGAGGTCGCAGGTTCGAATCCTGCCACCCCGACTTTAAACCTCGTAAGAAATTACGGGGTTTTTAATTTTTGTAAAAATTCTAATTCTTAAATTTTAAGTCATTGGTTACTCCGAAATTTAGGACCTCCCATACCGAGTTTTTAAACTCATGAAATTTATAGGGGTTTTTCTTCATAAATTTTAACGTAATTTTTGTTTAATAAAAAAAGTTATTGGTTAAACAATTTATACCTTTGTAATGTAAAATTGAATCAATGAAATTTTTTGACACAAAAGACATAAATAAACTTCATAAAATTTATAAAATAAATCTCATCAACAGTTGTTCGGGATTTAAATCTGCAAATTTATTAGGAACTATTTCAAATGAAGGAATTACCAATGTTGCAATCTTTAGTTCTGTAACTCATTTAGGTTCAAATCCACCAACTTTAGGATTTATTTTAAGACCAACTACAGTTCCAAGAGACACCTATAAAAACATCAAAGAAACCGGAACTTTTACCATCAATCATATTTGGGAAGATATCATAGAAGATGCGCACCATACTTCTGCAAAATATCCTGAAGAAATTTCAGAGTTTGAAATGACAAATCTAGAACCGGAATTTAAGGGAGATTTTAAAGCTCCTTTTGTAAAAAATGCCCCTGTACAAATGAACATGAAATTTATCGAAGAAATTTATGTTCCCTCTAATGATGTGATGTTGATTGTTGCTCAAATTCAGGAATTATATGTGAATGATGAATTGTTACAAGAAGATGGACTCATCAATTTGTCATTAGGAAAAGTGGTTGCTATCAATGGTTTGGATACGTATGCTACGCCAACATTTAAGAAACAACTTTCTTATCAAAGACCAATAAAAAGCACAAAATAACATGAAAATTCTAGTTACAGGTGCAACAGGCTATATAGGAAAACGCTTGATTCCATTATTATTAAATGATGGCCACACAATTGTTTGCCCTGTAAGAGATTTAAAAAGAGCTGAAAATTACTTTAAAAAAAGAGAGCAAATAATTTTAGTTGAAGCTGATTTTTTAGACTCAAAAAGTATTGAAAAAATTCCTACAGATATTGATTTTGCATATTACTTGATTCATTCCATGACAAATTCTGCCAGAGAATTTCATATTTTGGAAGAAAAATGTGCACTTAATTTTAAACGTTTTGCCGAAAAATCAAGCATACAACAGGTCATTTATTTAAGCGGAATCACCAATGACACCAAGCTTTCCAAACATTTATTATCAAGAAAAAATGTTGAAAACACCTTAACTTCTGAAAAATATGCGTTAACAACTTTCAAAGCAGGAATTATTGTAGGTTCTGGAAGTTCGTCTTTTGAAATCATCAGAGATTTGGTTGAGAAATTACCCGCTATGATAGCTCCCAAATGGTTGAATACAAAAACACAGCCTTTGGCAATAAGAGATGTGTTGAGCTTTCTTCATAATTCACTGAATAAAAAAGAAGTTTTCAATAAATCGTATGACATTTTTGGTCCTGAAATATTGACTTATAAAGAAATGTTATTACAATTTTCTGAAGTTAGAAAGTTAAAAAGATGGATTATAACGGTTCCTGTAATGACCCCAAAATTATCTTCTTATTGGTTGTATTTTGTAACATCAACTTCTTATAAATTGGCGAGTTCATTAGTAAACTCAATGGGTGTTGAAGTAATTGGCAATAAAAGTGATATCAATAAAATTTTGAATGTCAATCCAATGACTTACAAAGAAGCTGTAGAATTGGCTTTCAAAAAAATAGAACAAAACAGCATTATCTCAAGTTGGAAAGATTCTTACATAAGTAGTGGAAAATTAAAAAATTATGTGCACGAATTTATCAATGTTCCCGAATTTGGTTGTTTTAAAGATTCAAAAAAAAGAAAATTGAAAAATCTGGAAAATGTACGTGAGAAAATTTGGGCGATTGGCGGTGAAACGGGTTGGTATTATGGCACTTTTTTGTGGAAAATAAGAGGATTTTTAGATCATTTTTTTGGTGGAGCCGGATTAAGAAGAGGCAGAAGACATCCAACAGAGCTAAATGCTGGTGATGCTTTGGATTTTTGGAGAGTAATTTATGCAGATAAAGAAAAAGGGAAATTGTTGTTGTATGCAGAAATGATTTTACCCGGAGAAGCTTGGTTAGAATTTAAAATAGAAGGAAATTTCCTTTATCAAACAGCAACTTTTAGACCTACTGGAATTGCTGGTAGATTGTATTGGTATGCAGTAATGCCATTTCATTGGTTTGTTTTTAATGGAATGATCAACAACATCAATAAGTAAAAAGTGAAAAAAGAAAACCTTCCTCAAAAGAATTGTTTGGTTTGCAACAAGCCTTACACTTGGAGAAAAAAATGGGAGAAAAACTGGGAAAACGTAAAATATTGTAGCGAAAAATGCAGAAGAAACAAAACACAACAAGCATAATTTGGTTTCGAAATAATCTTCGAATTTCTGATAATGTTTCTCTTTTTAAAGCAATTCACCATCATGAAAAAGTAATTGCCGTCTATTTTTTTGATCCTAAGTATTTTGAAAAAGATGTCTTCGGATTTAAAAAAACTGAAAAATTCCGAGCTCAGTTTTTGATTGAAACTATAACGGATTTAAAAGAAAATTTAGCAAATTTAAACATTACACTTCTTACCTATTTTTCGAGTCCTGACGAGGTGTTACCTAAAATTTGTGCTGATTTTTCCGTACAATCTATCTACACTCAAAAAGAATGGACAAGAGATGAAGTTGACACATGCATCGCTATTAAAAAGAAGCTACCAACTGTTCAATTGATAGAAGATTTTGATCAATTTTTATATCATCCAAATGCAGTTTCAACTAATTTTTCAAACATTCCTGACGTGTTTACTGAATTCAGAAAAGGTGTGGAAAAAAAAGTAAAAATTGATGCTCAAATTCCGATTTCAAAATTGAGTGAGTCAAATTTGATAGAAAATTTCACAAAAATTCCGAGTTTACAAGAATTGGGTTTTAAAACTTTTGTCACGCATAGAAATACTGCTTTTCCTTTTAAAGGTGGAGAAACTGAAGGTTTAAAAAGATTGGAGTACTACCTTTTTGAAAGCAAAAAAGCATCCATTTATAAAAATACCAGAAATGGTTTAGTTGGTATTGATTACAGTACAAAATTTTCTCCTTGGTTGGCAAATGGCAGTATTTCCCCAAAAATGATTTATTGGAAATTAAAGAGTTATGAAAAGGAATTTGGCGCAAACGACTCAACATATTGGATTGTATTTGAATTGATTTGGAGAGATTATTTTAAATTTATTTCGCTAAAATACGGCTCTAAAATCTTTAAAATTGGGGGAATTTTAGACAGAGATTATCATTGGAATTTCAATAAAAAAGGCATCACAGATTGGATAGAAGGAAGAACAAAAGATGATTTTGTGAACGCAAACATGATTGAATTGAAAGAAACAGGGTGGATGAGTAACAGAGGAAGACAGAATGTTGCTTCGTATTTTGCGAAAGAATTATTGTTGGACTGGAGAATTGGAGCCGCCTATTTTGAATCGATGTTGTTGGATTATGATGTGCATAGCAATTATGGGAATTGGTTGTATGTTTCTGGAGTTGGCAATGATCCTAGAGATCGAAAATTCAATACGCAGTTGCAAGCACAAAATTATGATGGAAACCATAAATTCAGGAATATTTGGTTAGAAAAAACCTTGTTTTAAAATGAATACATTACGCTTACTTCTTGGTGATCAATTAAATAGCAATCATTCTTGGTTTTCTAATGTGGATGATACTGTAATTTATTGCATTTTTGAAATGCGTCAAGAAACGGATTATGTAACGCATCATATTCAAAAAGTGGTTGGATTTTTTGCTGCTATGAGAGCTTTTGCTGAAAATATTGAAAGTGAAAATCATAAGGTAATTTATGTAAAAATAAATGACTCTAAAAACAAACAACAACTCACTGAAAATTTACTATCGCTATTCAATGAACACAATATTGATAAATTTGAATATCAAGAACCTGATGAATATCGATTAGACAAACAACTAGCTGACTTTTGCAATCAAATCAGCATAAAATCTACTGTTTTTTCAACGGAGCATTTTTATACAAAAAGAGAGGATTTAGCGATATTTTTTTCAGGAAAAAAGCAATTTTTGATGGAAAATTTTTATCGTGAAATGCGTAAAAAACACCAAATTCTAATGGTCAATAATCAACCTGAAGGTGGCATTTGGAATTACGATAAATCCAACAGAAAAAAATGGAATCAAGAAGTATTGATTCCACCAACAAAAAATTTTGACAATGATGTTTCAACTATTGTTGAAGAAATCAAAAATACAGGTATCAAAACCATAGGAAATATCAATGCAAAGTATTTTGAATATCCTATAAACCGAGCACAATCTTTAGCACAATTGGATTATTTTTGCGAGCATTTATTGATTCATTTTGGTGATTATCAGGATGCTATGCACACAGATACCGTTTTTCTTTTTCATTCAAAATTATCTTTTGCAATGAACACCAAAATGATTTCTCCTAAAGAAATTATCGAAAAAGTGTTGCAAACCTATAGTGAAAGATCAGATGAAATTGACATTTCGCAAGTAGAAGGGTTTATACGTCAAATTATTGGTTGGCGCGAGTACATGCGTGGCATGTATTGGATGTTGATGCCAAATTATAAGACAGAAAATTTTTTACAAAATAAAAATAAACTTCCATCGTTTTTTTGGACAGGAAAAACGAACATGAATTGTGTGAAAAATGCCGTAAAAAATTCATTAGATAATGGCTATGCACATCACATTCAACGGTTGATGATTACTGGAAATTTTGCGTTGCTCGCACAAATTCATCCTGATGAAATTGACGCTTGGTATTTGGGAATTTACGTAGATGCCATAGAATGGGTGCAATTGCCCAATACAAGAGGCATGAGCCAGTTTGCTGATGGTGGAAAAATTGCCACAAAACCCTATGTTTCCTCAGGAAGTTACATTCAAAAAATGAGTAATTACTGCGGTTCTTGCGCCTATAATTACAAAGAAAAAACAACCAAAAACGCCTGTCCTTTCAATAGTTTATACTGGAATTTTTTGGATGAAAAACGAGCACAATTAGCCTCCAATTTCAGAATGAAAATGATGTACAGTATACTCAACAAAATGCCTGCATCAGAAATTACGGCCATTCAAGAAAAAGCACATCATATTATCAACCATTTGGATGAATACTAAAGAAGAAATATCAGTTGTTTGGCTAAAACGTGATTTACGTTTACAAGATAATGAGACTATTTTTAATGCTTTATCATCCAAAAAACGAGTGTTATTCTTATATGTTTTTGAAAAATCTTTGTTAGAAGACCCTCATTATCACGAACGTCATTGGAATTTCATCAAGCAGTCTTTAGTTGATTTGAATGAAGATTTAGCAATTCATAACTCAAAGGTTTTGTGTGTGACCACCGAAGTTGTAACTGCTTTCAATCAAATTTTAAATTATTATTCCATTCATAGTGTTTTTTCGCATCAAGAAACAGGTTTACTCATCACTTTTAATCGAGATAAAGAATTTAAAAGATTTTGCAGAAACTACTCTATTGAATGGGTTGAAAACATAAATAATGGTGTTTTAAGAGGATTGCTTGATCGAGAAGATTGGTTTGAAAAGTGGGAAGATTACATGAATGAACCACAAATTTTGAATGAAATTAAATCAGAAAAATTACTAAGTATTGATGAAATTAATCAGTTAGAAAAATCATTTTTAGTAACAGATTTATCAACACCAATTTCTAAAATTTTCCAAAAAGGAGGTACAAAAATGGCATGGAGATATGCCAATTCATTTTTTGAAGATCGTCACAAAGACTACATGTTTCATATTTCAAAACCGTCATTATCAAGAAAAAGTAGCAGTAGATTGTCTCCCTATATTGCTTGGGGAAATTTATCTATCAGACAAGTTTTTCAGAAAGCACAAACCGTTAAAACCGAACAAAACAAACGTCATTTTGGCCCATTTATTTCAAGATTACGTTGGCAAGCACATTTTATTCAAAAGTTTGAAATGGAGCATACTATGGAAAATGCCAGCATCAATAAAGGCTATCATAAATTGAAAAAAAGTATTTCTGCTGAATATAAAAAAGCTTGGATGGAAGGAAAAACAGGGTTTCCTCTGGTAGATGCAAGTATGCGTTGTTTGAACGAAACTGGGTATTTAAACTTTAGAATGCGCTCGCTATTAGTATCCTTTTTTACGCACATTTTGTGGCAACCTTGGCAAGAAGCAACGCATCATTTATCGCAAATGTTTTTGGATTTTGAGCCTGGAATTCACTTTCCACAGTTGCAAATGCAAGCCGCTGAAACAGGCATCAATAACATCCGAATTTACAATCCTGTAAAAAATAGTTTGGAACATGACGAAGATGCTCATTTTATAAAAGAATGGGTTCCTGAATTGAAAAACCTACCATTACCATTCATTCATGAACCGTATTTAATGACCCCTTTAGATCAACAATTTAACAATTTTGAATTGGGTATTGACTATCCTTATCCAATTGTAAATGCAAAATCTGCAAGAAAAAAAGCAAGTGAAATTTTGTGGAGTTTAAGAAATGACCCAGAAGTTATTCACGAGAGCCACAAAATATTATTAAAACATACCCTAAGAGATCGAACAAGAATGCTTAAAAATGAGTAAATAAGTTGATTTTTTAAAAGATAATATTTTGTTAATTTATGTTTAACGTTATTGATTATTCATTAAACATAACTACCTTTGATTTTGGATATGATTTACGACACAACTTACAATAACAAAGAAGCTAAAGAAGTATTTGAAGTCTTATTAGGAAAACCTTACACATTTTTGAAGGCACTAAAATTGGGTGGAGTTGGTTCAAAAAGGATGATGATTGAACAAGTTAGTCCCAAATTTTCATCAATGATGAACAATGTTTCTGATATCAATTATGGAAATATTGAATTGAGAGAAAAAGGAATTATAGTTCACATAAACAAAGGTTTAAAAAATTATAGTTGGGCAATTCCTTTTTATCAATTGCACATATATAACACGCAAACCTTTAGCATTCATGCGCAAGGAAATTTTGTTCAATTTAAAAAGAATAATTTGTTGAGGGAAAATAAAAGTTTTCTCGATAAACTAGTTGACTTAAAAATTGAAAACAGCAAATTATACGAATTGTATTGAATGGAAAATTTAGACGAAATAGCAATCGATAGAATTATTGAAATGGCTTGGGAAGATAGAACTTCATTTGAAGCAATTCAGTTTCAATTTGGTTTAAAAGAACAAGAAGTCATTGAATTGATGCGCAAAGAAATGAAACCGAAAAGTTTCAAAATGTGGAGGGCGCGAGTTCAAGGAAGAAAAACAAAACATGAAAAATTACGAACTTTTGAGCAAGGACGCTTTAAATGTTCAAGACAAAAATCAATATCAAACAACTCTATATCAAAAAGATAAACACAGTGCTTTGCTTTTAAGCTTGGAGTACTTAAAGACAGCACATTAAAAAGAATAAAAAAGATGATTACAGAAGTCATACTAAAAGAAAAAGAAACAGACCAACAAATTAATGGATTTTCATTCGAAGAAATTGGAGATGACCATTTGTACACAGGAATTGAAACTCCTATGAAACCAAATGCTTTCGCCATTTCTGACGAAGAAAAAAAGAAAAAAATTACTTCATTATTTGCTGAAATTATGGATGTAATGGGTTTAGATTTAACAGACGATTCATTAAAAGGAACTCCAAACAGAGTTGCAAAGATGTATATTGACGAAATTTTTTCTGGATTGAATCCTGCAAACAAACCAAAAATCGCTTTGTTTGATAACAAATATCAGTACAACCAAATGTTGGTTGAAAAAAACATCACTTTTTATTCTAATTGTGAGCACCATTTTGTGCCAATTATTGGAAAAGCGCATGTAGCATATATTTCTTCAGGAAAAGTAATTGGATTGTCAAAATTGAACAGAATCGTGCAATATTATGCAAAAAGACCACAAGTTCAAGAACGTTTAACCAACCAAATTGCTGAGGAATTAAAAACAGCTTTACAAACTGAAAACATTGCTGTTATTATAGACGCAAAACATTTGTGTGTTTCATCAAGAGGGATAAAAGATGATACTTCAGCAACAGTTACTTCTTATTTTGGGGGTGTGTTTAATACACCAGAAAAAATCGCAGAATTACAAAATGCATTAAATTATTAAATTCAAAATAGATTAATTACTAAATTTATGGACATCATACACAGAGCTCTTGAATTTGAGCAAAGACCGATGAAATTCGTAACTACAAGTGATCGAATTTTGGCATCAAGAGAAGTGAAATCATTGATTTTAAGTTTGAACGAGATTTATAAACAAAATAAAGATCAGCAAATTATGGAAATAATGAAGCGTTTAACAGCGATCAAACAAAAAATTGAAAAGCGTTTAAAAGGCTTTAAAGTCCCTGCTGCATAATTTAGGAATATTTTCCTTGATTTTCTAATTGAAATACCTATATTCGGAAGGTGTAAAATTACCCGATTAAACATGGAATTATTAGAAAGAGCGCTAGAATTTGAAAACAGAAATTTTGCTTTCAAAACTACTAGCGAAAGAATTTTAGCGTCAAGAGAAGTAAAAGCTTTGATTTTAGAATTAAATGAATTTTACAAAATAAAAAAAGATCCTGAAATTATGGATCAAATGAAACGCTTGACACTTGTCAAACAGAAAATTGAAAAGCGTTTAAAAGGAAGACCTTAATAGAATATGAAGAAAATAGTAGTTATTGGAGGAAGCAGAGGAATTGGAAATGCTATTGTAAATGCATTAGTTTCAGATAATCAAGTCATAAACATCAGTAGAAATCAGCCTGCACAATTACATCCGAATTTAACACACTTTTCGTGTGATATTTTGACGGATGAATTGCCAACGATTGAAGCAGTGGATAGCCTCATTTATTGTCCTGGAAGCATCAATTTAAAACCAATTTCAAGACTGAAATTGGAGGAATTCAGAGAAGATTTTGAAATCAATGTGATTGGTGCTGTAAAAGCAATCCAACATTTTTTGCCCGTTTTAAAAAACGGAAAAAATCCTTCTATCTTACTGTTTAGCACTGTTGCAGCAAAATTAGGCATGCCTTTTCACGCAAGTGTTGCTGCAGCAAAATCGGCAGTTGAAGGTTTGACAAAATCATTAGGAGCCGAATTGGCACCAACAATTCGTGTCAATGCGATTGCACCAACTGTCACTGACACTGATTTGGCCTCAAAATTATTGCGAAACGAAAAAATGATTGAAAACATCACTGACCGTCATCCATTGAAAAAGTTTTTATCGCCCAATGAAGTTGCAGATTTGGCTAATTTTTTAATCTCTGAGAAAGCGTTATCAATTTCGGGTCAAATTTTTGAATTGGATTGTGGGATTGTGAGTTTTAAAATCTAAAAAAATGAGTTTACACGAAATCAAAATCAATAGTTTACAAGGAAAAAAAATTGAATTTTCAGATTTTAAAGGCAAGTATCTGTTGTTTGTGAATGTTGCTTCTAAATGTGGTTTTACACCACAATATGAAGATTTGGAAAAATTACATCAAACGTATAAAGATAAGTTAGTTGTGATTGGAGTTCCTTGCAATCAATTTGGAAAACAAGAACCTGGAAATGCCAATGAAATTCAGGAATTTTGCGAAGTAAATTATGGAGTTTCTTTTTTGATGACTGAAAAAATTGACGTTAAAGGCGACAATCAACATCCATTATATGCTTGGCTTACTTCCAAAGATTTAAATAGAAAAAAGGGCTCTTCTGTAAAATGGAACTTTCAAAAATATTTGGTTGATAAAAATGGAGAATTGATTGATTATTACTTCTCTATCACAAAACCTACAAGTTCAAAAATCACAAATCACCTAAAATAAAGCCATGTTTGGATTGTTTAAAAAGAAATCAGAAGTTGAAAAACTTCATGAAGAATACAAAAAAATCATGCAAGAAGCTTTTAAATTACAAGCTATCAATAGAAGCGAAAGTGATCAAAAGTATTTAGAAGCTGATAATATTCTAAAAAAAATAAAGCTTTTAGAAGAAAAAAAATAAAAAAATGAAGCCAATTTCATATTTCTTTATTTTTTTTGCAATCAATTTTGGAGGTTTAGCTTTTGGGAGTTGGTTAATGAATAATGGTCCTACTTCTGATTGGTACTCAAACTTAAACAAAGCTCCTTGGACTCCTCCAGGGTGGGTTTTTGGAGTTGCTTGGACAACTATCATGATTTGTTTTTCAATTTATTTGGCGAAACTTTTCACTTCTAAAAAAGACACAAAACACCTTACAATCGTATTTGTAATTCAATTCATTTTAAATGTGAGTTGGAATTTTTTGTTTTTTAATCAACATTTAGTTTTTTTAGCTTTGATTGGAATTATATTGCTGACCGCGGTGATATTTTACTTCTACTTAAACTTGAGTAAAAATATTGGGAAATATTCATTCTTATTGACACCATACATGATATGGCTATGTATTGCAACCTCACTAAATTTATATGTTTTAATTTATAATTAAGATGAAAATTTATACTGTACACAAAAAACAACAACTTCCAATAACTGTTGATGAAGCTTGGAAATTTTTGTCAAATCCTAGAAATTTAAAAATAATTACACCATCATATATGAGTTTTGATATCATTTCTGGTGCTGAAAAACCGATGTTTGCAGGGCAAATTATTCAGTATTTGGTAACACCAATTTTAGGAATCAAAACCAAATGGGTTTCAGAAATCACACACTTTGAAGAAAAAAAATACTTTGTAGATGTTCAATTATATGGCCCTTATGCACTTTGGCATCACAAACATTTTATCAATAAGATTGAAGGTGGCGTTGAATTAGAAGATATTATAGATTACAAAGTTCCTTTAGGAATTTTAGGACAAATGGTGCATCCATTTATCGTGAAGCCAAAATTGGAAGAGATATTCAATTATAGACAACAAAAGATGATAGAAATCTTTGGAGAAATCTAATTAAATGATAGAAAAAATTAACATATTTTGGTTCAGAAGAGATTTGCGTTTGGATGATAATTGCGGATTTTTCAATGCACTACAATCAAAAAACAAAGTCCTTCCTATATTTATTTTTGATACTGATATATTAGATAAAATACCAAAAAATGACGCAAGAGTAGCTTTCATTCATGAAACGTTGCAACAAATGCGTGCAGAATTACAGAATAAAAACGCTGGAGATATTGCTATTTTCAATGGAAAACCCATAGAAATTTTTAAAAAAATTTCAGAAAAATATGCTATTGAAGCTGTTTTTGCAAATCACGATTACGAACCGTACGCCACAAAGCGCGATCAAGAAATAGGAAGTTTTCTCCAGAAAAAAAACATTGAATTTCTCACTTTCAAAGACCAAGTAATTTTTGAAAAAAATGATATTGTAAAAAAAGATGGAAATCCATATGTAGTGTACACACCATTCATGCGGGCTTGGAAAGAGAAGTTCAAGAATGAAAAACTGGTACATTTCAATTCAGAAAATCATCTCAAAAATCTATTAAATGAGTTTGATTTTCAATTCTTAACACTTGCTGATATTGGATTCGTAACTTCTAATCAAAGAATAGCTCCTTACACAGTTTCCTCAAAGATGATCCAAGAATATGAGGAAACTCGTAATTTCCCTGCGAAAGATGCTACTTCCAAATTAGGGCCTCATTTGCGTTTTGGTACAGTAAGTATTCGTAAAATGGTAGCAAAAGCAATTTCAGAAAAAAATGAGATATTTTGGCATGAATTGATTTGGCGCGAATTTTTTATGCAAATTTTATGGCATTTTCCCCACACAGTTTCAGAAAGCTTTAAACCAAAATATGACAGAATTTTATGGCGTAATAATGAAGAAGAATTCAAGTCTTGGTGCGAAGGAAAAACAGGATATCCTTTAGTTGATGCCGGAATGCGTCAATTAAACGAAACAGGATTTATGCACAACAGAGTTCGTATGTTGGTGGGTAGTTTTTTATGCAAACATTTATTAATAGATTGGAGATGGGGTGAAGCCTATTTTGCAGAGAAGCTACACGATTATGAAATGGCAAGCAATATTGGCAATTGGCAATGGGTTGCCGGATCGGGAGTGGATGCAGCACCTTATTTCCGAATTTTCAATCCAACATCTCAAATAGAAAAATTTGATAAAAACTTGGCATATATCAAAAAATGGGTTCCTGATTTTCAGGAATTTACATATCAAAAACCAATTGTAGCACATTCTTTTGCAAGAGAACGTTGTTTGAAAACTTATAAAGAAGCGTTGAGTTAATGATCGCATATGTATAAAAAATATTCACTACTGATATTTTTTTCTTGTACATCTACTTTTTTTATCATTAATTTGCGCCATCAAAAGCCGATGTAGCTCAGCTGGCTAGAGCAGCTGATTTGTAATCAGCAGGTCGTGGGTTCGAGTCCCTCTATCGGCTCCATATAAAAGTCTCAAAATGAGTTTTGAGACTTTTCTTTTTTAAAATAATTTTCGGGATGTAGCGCAGTCTGGTAGCGTACACGGCTGGGGGTCGTGTGGTCGCAGGTTCGAATCCTGTCATCCCGACAATTTGCAAAAAACGACTTTCTATTTAACTTACGTTTGATATAAAAATTTGATTTTTATGTAAAAAAAAGTAGAAAATTCAGCCTATTAAAATACTGAATTATACTATTTTAACTAAAGAATTCGCTTATAATTTCTATCAATAAATTATGTTAAAGTATAATGCACAACTGGCAAATCATAATATTGTTTTATTGGAATATTTATGAAAGAAGGCTTTTATTTCATACTCACAAAGGTCTTTCGCAAAGTTCTCAACTTTATTTTTAGAATACTCTTTGCATCCTTTCGTGTTGCTTTGTGACTGTTTGATTTATCTTTGATGACAAAAAGATAATTTCGTGCAAAAAAAAAGATTTATATCATCATCAATATTTATAAACAATCGCATTGATATTCATCCCTGCACCAACAGAAGCCAATATAAAAACATCTCCCTTTTCAATTTGTTGATTAGGAATCTGATTTTTGATCACCATATCTAATAAAGTAGGTACGGTAGCCACAGAACTATTGCCCAATTCATGAATACTCATGGGCATGATACCCTCTGGAACTCTTTTTTTGTACAATCTATAGAACCGCTGAATGATGGCTTCATCCATTTTTTCATTGGCTTGATGGATGAAAATCTTCTTCACATCATCAATAGCAACTCCACTTTTATCTAAAGCGGATTTCATCGCTAATGGAACGTTAGATAGGGCGAATTCGTAAATTTTGCGCCCCAACATTTTGATATAACGGGTATTGCCTTTGTTATTCTTATTGTATGATTCTCCGAAGAATAAATAATAGGCTTCCTCTTTAGCAAAAGTTTGATCGGCAAAACTGAGTATTCCTGAGGTTTGTTCATTGGTAGCTTCCACAATACAGGCACCCGCTCCATCACTATATATCATAGAGTCTCTATCAAATTTATCAACAACTCTTGACAAGGTTTCTGCACCAATCACCAAACATTTTTTGGCAATCCCAGCTTTGATAAACGCTTGTGATTGGATTACACCTTGAATCCAACCTGGGCAACCAAAAAGAATGTCATAGGCAACACAATTGGGATTTTCAATTCCTAATTTAAATTTTACCCTGGTTGCCAAACTAGGAAGTATATCGCTCTGAACACTATCTTTTGAAACGTCCCCAAAATTATGGGCAAAAATAATATAATCCAATTCTTCTGGATTAATTTCAGCATCTTCAATGGCTTTCACAGAGGCAAGGTATGCCAAATCAGACGTATTAAAATCATCTTTTGCATACCTCCTTTCTTCAATACCAGTAATGGCCTTGAATTTTTGGATAATATCAGCATTATCAGCCGCAAAATCTGAACCATCTGCATTTAAAAACGCTTCATTGATAAAATCAGCATTTGTCTTTTTCAACGAAGGTATAAACGTACCCGTACCTGAAATTCTTGAATGTATCATTTGCTAAAAAAAACTTTAAAGGTAAAATTAATTTAAAATTTAGAAAGAGAAAATTCGTTAAAAATTGCTCCCGATATTCAACAGGTGGTTTTCTTTACTATTTTGGTATTGTATTAGAGCAATGATGTATCGTTAATGACATAAAAGTCCTAATTTACATGGATTTTTATTTTATTTTAGCAGCTTACACTCCTTCAAATAAGGCATCAATGGTCTTAATAAAATACGATGCCCAACGCTTAAAATGAACTTTTTCAAAGGGAATTAAGGTATTTTGTTGAAGGTTTTTTTACATGACATTATCAAGACACCTTTACGTATCTAACAGGATGTCATCCCAAAAATCAGTGATGATAGCAATAGGATGTTCTCGTTGGTTGTGCTGAACAATTGTTTAAAAAAAAGGCCCTTTAGGACATCGCCCAGTAATTTTTCGTAAAACGGAGTTCGTTATAAGTGTATCTATGTCTTGTAAATTAGCAATGCCAGAGTTCATTTATAAGTAAGAATTATCAAACGAAAACGGAAGCAATGAGGTTACAGAGGGTACTTTTACCACCTCACCTACTTCACCCATAAACAAAATTTCAAACGGTTGTTCTTGTTTGAACTCATATTCTAAGAGCGATTGTCTGCAAGCTCCACAGGGTCCTACAGGTTTGTCAACCAAACTATTGGCAGATTTTGCTGAAATTGCTAATTTAAGAATTGGCACCCCTGGAAATCTCGCACCTGCACTCCAAATTACTACGCGCTCTGCACACATTCCTGAGGGATAGGCGGCATTTTCCTGATTGCTTCCAAAAATGGTTTCGCCATTTGCTAACAGCAAAGCTCCACCTACACTGAATTTTGAATACGGCGCATAGGCTTTTTCTCTCGCCAAAATGGCTTGTTGCATCAGCATTAGATCGTCTGTTGCCAATTCAGAAATATCTTTAAAAATTGATGCAGTAGTATTGATTACGATATTTTTCATAGGTGTAAAATCTAATTTTTAAGCTGCTAGCTCCCGAATTATCGGGACAAGTTATGCGACTGGCTTTTTGTTGGTTGATGTTTACTCGCGCAAACAATATATTAATGACGTTTTATAGCGTGTGTTGTCAAAAAAAGCAGCCCTAGAGACTGCTTTGGAATTTGAAAGGTATTAAAATTTCAATTATTTTTTTAATAATTGGTATTAGTTACACTCAATAATTATCAAAGATTTCGCCCAAATCAAAGGACAATGAAAAACGCAACGAATTTTCTAAGGGATTGTTTACATCCGAAGAATTGATTAAATACGATAAATCAATATTCAATGCATTGGTTCTAAATCCTGCTCCTAGGGTAAAATATTGTCTGTTTCCTTTGTTTTGACTTTCGTGAAAATACCCTGTTCGCAAAGCAAAAGCATTGTTGTATAAATATTCAGCACCTACAGCATAGGTAAACTCTTGCAATTCTTCATTAAATCCTCCTGGTGCATCTCCAAATGATCCTAGAATTCCTTGAATCCAACCTGTTTCTTCTTCAGAACCGTCAGGTTGTGGGGTTGGCACTAACAATTTGGTGAATTCAACATTGGTAGAGATAATATTGTAATCATCCAAAATAAAGTCAAAACCTCCACCCAATTTTAAGTTCGTTGGAATAAAATCCTCTTCTCCAGGCGTGTAAGATACTTTAGGGCCAATGTTTGCAATATTGAAACCCAACCTATAACGACCGTTAAAGCTTCCATAATTTTCTTCGAATGATTGATAATATCCTGAAATATCTACAGCAAATGAATTGATGGGTTGCAAAGTGTTTCCTGCAGTGCCGTTAAAAGCGAGGTTAGATCGAATGTATTTCAAACCAACTCCCATAGAAAAAGTTTCACTCAATTTTAAAGAATAAGCACCGGTTGCTACAAACTCATTCGGATTGATGGTTCCATTTGGATTTCCTTGACTGTCTGTCAAATCAATCTGACCCAAAGAAAAATATTTAAAATCGGCTCCCCAAGCTGCATTTTCACTAAACCTATTGATATAAGCAGCACTTCCTACAAAGATATCATCGGTTAAATTTCGCAACCAAGGCGAATAGGTCAAACCCGTTTTTATCTGTCTGTCACTGAAAGACATTTTTGCAGCATTGTGAAACAACGACCAGGCATCGGCAGTGGTCGCCACTCCCATATCACCCATACCTCCTGCTCTTGCATCAGGTACAATTAATAAAAAGGGGGCTGCAGTGGTGATGGCATTTTCTTGCGCAGTGTTTTTTAAACTTACCAAAGCACAAAGTGCCATACAAATTCCTATTTTTTTCATCGTTGTTTTTTGTTAGTTGAGCAAATATCTAATTTTTATTGAAGAATTACTAATTTTTCGTATTTCTCTGAGGCTAAATTATTCAAAGTTGATCGTACTTTTAGTTTGTATATATATACTCCTTTACCAATTTTATTCCCAAAATCATCCAACCCATTCCACACAATACTGCGTGATAAATTTCCGGTGGTTTGTACATTTTGATTGATGGTTTTGATCAATTTTCCTGAAACCGTAAACACTTGTACTTGAACTTCTAAGGGCTCATTGGGTTTGTTGTGATTGAACCAAAACTCGGTGTAATTTACAAATGGATTGGGATAATTCAATACATTTTCTAAGTTTAATATCGCATCACTCACCACCACAAAGTTCAACGTTGCTTCTGAAGAATTATTGTAAGTGTCCCAAGCTTTTAATTGCAACGTATGGGGGCCAACTTCTAAATCTCTCAAAATATAGGTTACTTTCCCTTTGGTAAAATCATTCAATTCGGATTGATAAAAGTCATTCAAAATGATAGGATTGGAGGTATCTCCGTCTAAAATAGCTACAATATCATGGTCAACTGCAGTAATAGAAGTATTGATGCCACTTGCATCCGAAAGTGTCACGATAAGATTTGGTGAAGCGTTGGTATTGCCACCATCAATGAACGATTCATCATTCATATACAATTTAATTTCAGGGCCCACCCTATCATCAGGGGCATTTTGATTGATACCACCAATCACAATATCGTTGTTAAAACCGCCTTTATCGATCGTGCCATCATCAGCATAAAAGCTGAGTTTTCCTTTTCCAAAGGCGACTCTGATGTCTTTGGGAACAATAAAATCAAAGGTAAATGTACCATTTTCTACAGATGATTTCCCGCTAAATATTTTGCTTTCTTGAGATTCATAGGTCATGTTTATTCCAAATCCATCATTGTCTAAGGTCTTCTTTTGCAGGGTTTTATCAAAAATAGTGGTAGACAAGGTTCCGTTAAAATTAGTCAGTGTCACATTATTATTGTCTGTTACAATGCCTTCAAATTTTATTTTAGACAGGGCTTTGATGGTATCCAACGATTGAGTGATGTCGATATCATTCATTTTAGTAATCCGGATATTGGGTTTGGGTATCGCCAATTTTTGCGCTGGATCTCCAAAAGAGTAAATAAAGAATTTTTGGGTACTGACAAACTGATTCTTCGCTCGCACCAGCCCTTGAGATATACTCAAATCTTCGTTATTAAATCCCATTAAAATAGGAACCAATAATTCATTGAATTGTTGCCCAACAAATATAAATACTTCTCTAGTGGTGGTTATCATATTGGCAGCACCTCCTGAATTACTTTTAAAGAGCAATTCACCGGCTGTGATTCTATTCGGATTGTCAAAACGAGAGAAATCGCAGGTAACCGTTATAAATAAGGGCAAGGTATTGAGATTGTTGAAAGATTGTATTTGTGGCACATCTAATATTCGTTCTGATGCAAAACCATCTTCTCCTCCATGTCCGAAGTAATCAAAGACGAGGGTTCCTTTTTCCATCGCATTGGTAATGGCTTTGTTTACCTCAGGATAACGCTCTCCTCCAGAGGCATTTTGTTGTACATACCCATCTAAATAAATCTTATTGATATTGAAAACAGGTTGATTGGTTTTTATTTGATTGGCTATTTTATCTACACCTTGCTGTAACACTTCTTCTCCTGAGGCATCAATGTCATCTGCTAATAAGGTAATGGTATTGCGCCAATCGCCCAAGGCGTTTTTACTGTAATATGAGAGTATCTTATCTACTACTACTGTTGCTTCATCTAATGTCGCTACCGGAATTCTACTAGAGGCTACATCAATGGTATGTGAAGACGCCATCGTTCCTTCGTTGGCATCCAGCATCACATAAAAATCATCCGTAACATACGAGTTCGCCAAATTAAAACTGTCAAAAGCCAATTTTACAGGGACAATATTATTATTCATCGGAATTCGGTCTTTATAATCGTAAGAGGCGTCTCCGAAAAAGCATACATATTGCAATTTTTTATCGGGTGCTGAATTGGTATCATACAAATACTTGATAAAATCACGAATGCCTGTAATGTCTTTAGCGCCTGATGCAAACTCATTGTAAATTTCATCAATGAGCACCACTTTTGTGGTTAAATTAGAATTTTGTTCGTGATAAGCTGCCAAACGTTGCGCTTGTCCTGCCAAGGTTGCATTGGTAATGATCAGATAATTGAGATCGCGCAAACCGTGTAAATTCTGATTTTGCACACGCGAATTTTGCAAACGTATCGGGGTATAAAAATCACGTTCTTGCAATACTACATATTCTTTTAAAGTACCCGCTATATCGCTAAAAACAAAATCAGTTCCGGAAGTTTCATTGGCGATTTGCTGAGGGCTGACGGGGTTTGAGACATCCCAAATTTGAAAAGCACTAGCGCCATTGGCAAGCTGGTATTGCACAGTACCACTGGCATTGGCTTGCTGAAAACTTCTAAATCCAAACTGAAAATTTCCAACTGTGAGTTGTTTTTTCCCTATGATTTCTATATAGTCTAAAAAGGCATTGGCAGACGGATTGCCATTATTGTTATAGGCAATTGAAATGGCTAAATTTTGTGAAGTATTGGCGATTGTTTGTGCGCGTTCTATGGCAATCGCTTTGGTTAAGGACTGCGGATTTACTCCCGGAAAATTGATCGTAAATAGCTGCTGACTGTTAAGAGTTACCTCCATCGTTGAGGAAACCACTGAATTGGATACGGCTCTTACTTTTACAGTAAGCGGTTCATTGGGAGATGCACTTGGAAAAGGAATGCTAAAGGTTTGGGTATTTTGTATGTTAAAGTCCGATGCAAAAAACCATTGCATTCCCGCCGCAAATAAATTCCGTTCGTCTTTTTCTACATAGGTAAATTCATCAAAAAGAGTTATGGGTGCAGTGGCTGCTGCTGCTACGGGTGCTTTAGACTGAATTCTTTTACCATCGTTTTCATCGACACTCAAAAAGTAATAGGCCAGGTCTGTATAGGGATTGTGCCTATGGTTGGCCACAGCATTGGCAGGGTCTAATTGCCAATCATGGGGTCCTTTACCATAAAACAAAATATAGTCATTCGCATCAAATGAATTATCATTTTCTCCCGCAACATAGATAGCGTTTTCTTGCAAATCATCGTATCTAAAATCGCTATTCAGTATTGGTAATTGCTGCCCTCCATTACCGAAAATATGAATTTTTTTAGGATTGAGTCCATTCAACGGCACTCCCAATTGTTGCAAAAAACCACGGTCAATTTTAAAAACTCCGGTAGTATCTATGGCAAATTTATACCAAGTACCCGTTGCCAAAACACTGTTTGAGGTTTGTGCAAAAGAGATGCTTGCTATAAAAAGACCGGCAAATAAAAAATAACGTTTTATCATGTTTCAGTATCCAAATAACGGAAATAAAACTTATATATTTTATGGAAAACAAAGATAATAGATACTAAACTTAAAAAGAAAACGTTTTAAAAGCATAGAAAAATATGGATGCGTTAAAATTTCCAAATAACTTGTTAGAAATGGATTTTATTGTAAATTGCATCACGAATAAAGAAACCTATAAATTTTATAATTAGGAAATGAAAAATACCATTAAAACCTTTCTTATCCTTGGCATTTCGCTGATGATTTTTGGATGTAATAAATCAACTTCCAACAAATCTTCGCTTACTGGCTTGTCATTTAATGACCCAAAAAATGGAAATTACGTAAAAGGAAAAGCAGGAAATGAACAAAAACCTCCTATAGGAATGGTTGCTGTAGAAGGAGGGTCTTTTACCATGGGACAAGTGCAAGACGACGTAATGTTTGATTGGAACACCACTCCAAAAAAATTACATGTTCGTTCTTTCTTTATGGATGAAGCCGAAGTGACCAACTCAGAATATTATTTGTATGTACAATATACCAAAGATGTATTTTCTCCATCTGAAGAAAATTACAAACACATTTATCCATCGGTGCTACCTGATACCCTAGTATGGAGAAAAAGTTTGGGAAATACTGATATTTTATCTGAAAATTATTTTCGTCATCCAGCGTATGCAGAGTATCCCGTGGTAGGGGTTAGTTGGTTGCAAGCCAATGAATACTGCAAATGGAGAACCAATGTGGTAAACTTAAAAACCTTGATTGACAAAGGCTATATCAAAAATATCTTTGAAATAGATTCAATCAGTAACTTTTTTGATACAGATGTATTCTTGGCAAATGATTCTCGTTTGTTTGAAGGTGATTCAACCGTGTATAAAAGAGGTATTCCTAGCAAAGGGATTCGTAAAAAAGGCGAACCTAGACCTGAAAAAGGGGCTTTTCAGGGCAGAAAAATTACTCAAGCAGATGGTGTATTAACCCAGCGTTTTCGCTTACCAACTGAGGCCGAATGGGAATTTGCTGCCAAAGCAAATATAGAAAACAGAGAGTACAACAATATCCGAGGTCGTAAAAAATATGCTTGGGATGGTAAATATACCCGTGCCAAAGATAAACGATACAGAGGAGATCAATTGGCAAACTTTAAACAAGGTAATGGCGAATACAGTGGTTTGCCAGGGTGGAGTTCAGATGGTTCTGACATTCCAAACAAAATAAAATCATATCCGCCAAATGCTTACGGACTATATGACATGTCCGGAAACGTAGCAGAATGGGTAGCAGATGTGTACAGACCTATTATAGATAATGAAGCGAATGATTTCAACTATTTTAGAGGAAACTTGTTTACCAAGAAAAGTATTGATGCTGATGGAAATTTAGTATATGTTGCAGATGGTGATTTTGCCAAAGTTGATTACGACACCTTACCTAACGGCAAAATTATTCCTAAGCAATTGCCTGGTACTATCAAAGATACGACTATTACCAGAGAAGATGCTGTGATGCGTAGAAACTTTTCTATTGCTGACAATTCGAATATTGGCGATGGTGATTTGAATTCTTCTCGTTTTTTCAATGCCAATAAAGATGAATTTACTTCAAAACCAAGTATGTACAATTCACCAAAAGGGCCTACAAGAAAGTTTGATTCCATTACAGGAAAAGACATTTTAATAAACGATAGCAAGAAAAGAACTACGTTGATTAGCGACAATACCCGTGTTTACAAAGGAGGTTCATGGTCT
>JANREL010000070.1 GCA_030758355.1 Polaribacter sp. | reverse complement strand
ATTTTACCTTCACTACCAGAGGATTTTAACTCTAAATGAACCTCTTCTGCAGTTTTACCAAAAGCCAAAGCATCCATTTGACCATAAAAATTAGCCATTAATTTTTTATGATGATCTTTTAATCCATACAAAGATTCTTTATATCCAATAAAATCTGTAGGAATTAATTTCGTTCCTTGATGTACCAATTGCATAAAAGCATGTTGCATATTGGTGCCTGTACTTCCCCAAACAATCGTGCCTGTTTGGTAGTCAATTTTATCGCCATTTCTATCCACACCTTTTCCATTACTCTCCATAATAGCTTGTTGCAAATAAGCAGGCAGTTTTGATAAATATTGTGAATATGGCAACACAGCTTCTGTTTCTGCATTGTAAAAATTATTATACCAAATACTAATTAAAGCCAATACAACTGGAATGTTTTGTTCAAAATCCTCGTTTCTGAAATGCAAATCCATTTCTTCTGCACCATCTAAAAGTGCTTTGTAATTTTCAAAACCAACAGACAAGCTGATTGATAACCCCACTGCTGACCATAATGAAAAACGACCTCCAACCCAATCCCACATTGGGAAAACATTTTCTTTTGAAATTCCGAAATTGTCAATTGCCTGTAAATTGGTGGAAACAGCTACAAAATGCTTTGGAATATCAAAAATAGTAGCTGATTTTAAAAACCAATTTTTAATGGTTTCTGCATTTGACAGTGTTTCTTGCGTGGTAAATGTTTTTGAAACAATTACAAATAAGGTGGTTTCTGGATTTAATGATTTAATGATTTCTGAAACATGATCACCATCAACATTCGATACAAAATGCGTATTTAGTTGATTTTTATAGAATTTTAAGGATTCTACAATCATATCAGGTCCTAAATCTGATCCACCAATTCCAATATTTACAATATCAGTAATTGATTTTCCTGTATAGCCTTTCCATTTTCCAGAAATCACTTTATTGCTAAAACTTTTGATTTTTCTTAAAGCTGATTGTATTTGAGGTTTGATATTTTTTCCATCAACCAAAATTGGCTCTTCAGAATTGCTACGTAAAGCTGTATGTAAAACTGCTCTATTTTCAGTAACGTTGATAACTTCTCCCGAAAACTGACTTTCAATTGCTTCCTTTAGTCCAACTTCTTTGGCTAAATTAACTAACAATGAAATAGTTTCTTTAGAAATCCTATTTTTTGAAAAATCAACGAATACATCCTGAAATTGAATAGAAAAATCTTGTTTTCTATTTGGGTCTTTATAATATTCTTTGATGGTTGTATGTTGAATATCTTGAAAATG
>JANREL010000069.1:10952-32841 GCA_030758355.1 Polaribacter sp. | reverse complement strand
GCAAAGATAAATCATTCAAACATTTTATCCTATCTTCGTGCGAAATGAACATCACGAATCACATCTTAACGGAAATTGAGCCTTTACGCCTTGATAGCAGTATTAAGAGCGCAAAAAAACTATTCAAAAATTATCCTTTAACCCATTTTCCAGTATTAGAAGACAATAAATTATTAGGTTCTTTTGCTGAAGATGATATTAGAATTATTGAAGATGAAAAAGGTAAATTGGCTGTGTATGCTTATCTGTTAAGTTCATTTTTTGCAGATGAAAAAGCTACTGTTTTAGAATTATTAAAGATTTTTGCAGACAATGACACCAACATCATTCCTGTATTAAATGAAGAAAAGAACTACTTAGGATATTATGATCTGCGTGATGTGTTGGATGTTTTTTCAACCAGTCCATTTATGACTGAAGTAAGTGAGACATTGATTGTAAAAAAGAATGAAAATGATTTTTCTATGAGTGAAGTTGCACAAATTGTCGAGATGAATAAAGGCAAACTATTAGGTGCCTACATTTCAGAAAAAAGTGATGAATTTATGCACATCACGTTAAAAACAGTCTCTTCTAATATCAACGAAATGATGCATACTTTTAGAAGATATAACTACGAGATTATTTCAACTCATGAAAACGATATATATCTAGAAGATCTAAAAAACAGATCAGAATACCTTCAAAAATACCTAGAAATGTAATGAAAAAAGTTGCGATTTATGGTCAATCTTATTCCATCTCTGCTGAAAAGGAAATTCATGCTTTATTGAATATTCTTGAAGAAAAAGGCTGTATTTGCTTTATCGAAAAAAAATTTTACGATACTTTAAAAAGAGAAACATCCCTAGAAAAAGAATATGATACATTTAAGGATTTTGACGATTTAAATAGCACTTTTGAAGTCATGTTTACCATTGGCGGAGATGGCACCATATTAAGAGCAGTAACGTATATCAGAAATCTAAATATTCCGATTTTAGGAATAAACACAGGCAGATTGGGTTTTTTAGCGACCATCCATAAAGATGCCATCCAGGAAAATATTGATCTTATTTTTAAGGGAGCATATACCATTCAAGAACGATCATTATTATCTGTAAAAACCACTCCTGTAATAGAAGATTTTTCCGAACTGAATTTTGCCTTAAACGAAGTAACAATTGCTCGTAAAAATACCACCTCAATGATTGGTATAAAAACGAGTATTAATTTTGAATATTTAACGAATTACTGGGCTGATGGATTGATTATTGCAACCCCAACAGGTTCTACAGGATATTCATTAAGTTGCAATGGGCCTGTGCTTTCTCCTGACTCAAAAAGCCTCATAATTACGCCAATTGCACCTCATAATTTGAATGCAAGACCTATGGTAATTTCAGATGAAAAAACGATTCAGCTGAGCACGAATTCTAGAGAAAAAGATTTTTTGATTTCCTTAGATTCAAGAATTACAACGGTTCCAAAAAACACAGAAGTTTTCATTGAAAAAGCTCCTTTTACAATCAAAACAATAGTACCAAATAATCAATCATTTTTACAAACTTTACGTACGAAGTTATTATGGGGTGAAGACACTAGAAATGAGATAAATTTGTAAGAATCATCCTGCAATAATAAGTAAAATTAGCTGTTATCCAAAAAAGACGTATTATTAACTTTATAAAGCGACTAGAAATTCCTATATTTGCACGCTATTTTTTAGAATGAAAAACAGTATATTATTACTCATAGTTATCAATTTTTCTTGCATTTTACGTGGACAAGAGTACGAAGCAGGATTTTTTTTAGGGGGGTCAAATTACATTGGCGATATTGGAAGAACAAACTATGTGTATCCCAATAAACTTGCTGGTGGTTTGATTTTCAAATACAATTGGAATCCTAGAATTACTTTGAGAACAACTTACAGTTACTTGCCCATTGAAGCAAGTGATTCTGAAGCGGATACTGATTTTAAAATTTCGCGAGGTTTGCAATTTAAAAATACCATTCACGAATTGGCTCTAGGACTAGAATATAATTTTTACGAATATGATTTATCATCTGATGATAAAAGGTGGACACCTTATATTTTGCTTGAATTAGCGGGTTTTAACTATACCGTTTTCAACAATATTACAGGTATTGACGAATCTAAAAAAACGTTTGCTATTCCATTTGGAGTAGGAATCAAATCAAAATTAATTGGTCCATTCGCAATTGCTTTCGAAACAAAATTCAGGTATACTTTTGACGACGATTTAGACAATAGGCAGAGTTCAGTTGGTGTTATCGGTGGAACAAACAGCGATTGGTATGTATTTACAGGTATTTCTTTTTTGTACACTTTTGGTAGACCAGCCTGTTATACAAATGGATTATAGTCTCATGGAAAAAAAATTACAAATCGATTTACAAAGAGTTCCAAAACACGTTGCTATAATTATGGATGGCAATGGAAGATGGGCAAAAGGTAAAGGGATGGAACGAATTTTTGGCCATAAAAATGCTTTGACTGCTGTAAGAGAATCTATTGAAGGAGCAACAAAAATTGGGGTTTCAGCAATCTCATTATACGCTTTTTCTACAGAAAATTGGAACAGACCAAAAGCAGAAATTGATGCTTTAATGAATTTACTCATAAGCTCCTTAAAAAAAGAATTACCAACTTTTCAAGAAAATGGTGTAAAAGTAAATGCGATTGGGTCTATAGAAAACTTGCCTAAAAAAGCACAAGTAACTCTTCAAAATGTTATTTTAGACACCAAAAAAAATGATGTAATAACTTTAACCCTTGCGTTAAGCTATAGCTCAAGAGAAGAAATTGTTAATGCAATGAAAACGATATCTAAAAAAGTTGTTAATAAAGAACTTGATTTAGAAAATATTGATGAAAATACTATAAATAACCATTTATATACATTTAATTTGCCCCACGTCGATTTAATGATAAGAACTAGTGGCGAACAACGCATTAGTAATTTTTTATTATGGCAAATGGCATATGCCGAATTATATTTTACAGATATACTTTGGCCAGATTTTAGACAAGAACATTTCTATGATGCCATCATAGAATATCAGAATAGAGAACGAAGATTTGGAAAAACAAGCGAACAACTTACAGAATAAATTTTTTATAAAATTATTTTCTGCGTCATTAGTGCTCTCTGCACTATTTTTTACTTTTAATGCATCTGCACAAATAAAAAATGACAGTATTAATGTCATCAAAAATGACACACTAAATATCACTAAAAAAGATACCATTATCAATAATCAAAAAGTTGAATATGAGATTGGTAAAGAATATATTTTAGGCGGAATTACAGTTACTGGTTTGAAAAAATTCAGTGAAGAGACTGTAAAAGTTTTTACAGGTCTTGTAAATGGACAATTATTACGATTGCCAGGTGATAAATTGACAAGTGCTATCAAAAAACTGTATGAAAGTAAACAGTTTAGCAATGTTGATGTTTATTTGGTAAAAGTTGATGAACAAGCTATTTATCTTGAATTTGATGTGCAAGAATTGCCACAACTAAATGAAGTAAGAATTAATGGAGTAAAAAAATCAAAAGCTAAGGAATTGATTAAAGAAGCCGAGTTAAAATTGGGAGCAATGGTTACAGACAACTTATTAGTAACTACCAAAAACTACTTCACTAAGAAATATACTGATAAAGGTTACTTAAAAACAAAAGTGACACTAGATCTTCAAAAAGATACATCAGACATGAACGTGGTAAACATGAATGTGTATATTGATCAAGGTCAAAGAATCAAAATCAAAAAAATTAAATTTACTGGAAACGAAAAATTATCTGACATAAAATTGCGTAAAGCAATGTCTAAAACCAAACAAAGAATGATTGGCCGTTTCTGGAAAGGATCAAAATACATCGAAGAAGATTATCAAAAAGACTTAGAGAAAATTTTAGATAAATACAGCAGACTTGGTTTTAGAGATGCACGAATTTTAAGCGAAAATATTTCTTGGAACGAAGACAATACTATCAATGTAAATATTGAACTAGAAGAAGGAAAACAATATCGCTTTGCAGATATCATTTTTGTTGGGAATAAAGAATTCACTGACGATCAATTGCGAGCAATGTTGAGAATTGAAAAAGGAGATGTTTACAATGGTGCTGTTTTAAAAGAGCGTGTAAAAGGTGATGGAACACCAACTTCTGACGATTTATCAACTTTATATCAAGATAATGGTTTCTTGTTTTCGCAAGTAAATGCTGTAGAAACCAAAGTAGAAAACGATTCCATTACTGTTGAAATTAGAGTTCGTGAAGATGAAAAAGCACGAATAAGAAAAGTAACCGTTAGAGGAAATGACAAAACTAACGACCATGTTATTTTTAGAGAATTGCGTGTAAAACCAGGTGATTTATTCAGTAGAAGTGCCATTATTCGTTCTATTCGTGAAATCGGACAATTAGGATTCTTTGATCAAAATGTATCTCCGGATGTAGTTCCTGATTACCAAAATAAAACGGCTGATATCGATTTTACAGTGGTGGAGAAAGGTGGTAGTCAAATAGAATTACAAGGTGGTTATGGCGGAGGATCTTTTATTGGAACGTTAGGATTGTCTTTCAATAATTTCTCTATCAAAAATATTTTCAATAAAGATGCCTACAAACCATTGCCAATGGGAGATGGACAAAATTTGTCTTTACGTTTACAATCTAGTAGAACCTTTAACACGTACAGTTTTTCATTTACGGAGCCATGGTTAGGTGGAAAAAAACCACAATCATTGTCTTTTTCTGTGTATTCTTCGAATCAATATCAATTCAATTTTCAAACTGGTGATGTTGATAGAAATCAAAGTTTGGGAATTGTAGGAGCTTCTGTAGGTCTTGGAAAACGTTTAAAATGGCCTGATGATTTCTTTCAATTATCACAAACTATTAGTTACCAAGCTTTTAATTTAAACAATTATGGCTTTAGAGTTGGAGAAAATATTCTAAGCAATGGAAGTCTAAACAATCTATCTTACAGCGCAACATTAGCAAGAAATTCTGCAGGACCAAGTTTAATTTTCCCAACATATGGATCAGAATTTAGTTTGGGTATAAAAGCAACTTTTCCTTATTCATTAGTAAATGGTAGAGATTACTCAATTCCTGAGGGCGCAACTGATGAAGAAAGAAATAATCTAATTGCAGAAAATTATAAATGGTTAGAATATTATAAAATCAGTGCCAAAGGAAAATGGTACACATCATTTACGGATAAATTAGTATTAATGACCAATGCAGAAATGGGATATTTAGGATACTATAATTCTAAAGTGGGATTATCTCCTTTCGAAAGATATTATGTTGGAGGAGATGGAATCGCAATTTTTCAATTAGATGGTAGAGAAGTAATTGGATTAAGAGGATATGAAAACAACAGACTCTCCTCTGCTGAAGGAGGTTCTATTTACAATAAATTTCAATTAGAATTGCGTTATTCAATTACGGATGCGCCTTCAGCTTCGATTTATACACTAGGATTTTTAGAAGCTGGTAATTCTTATGACAATTTTAGGACATTTAATCCGTTTGAGTTAAAACGTTCAGCTGGATTAGGAATCAGGATATTTATGCCTGCATTTGGGTTATTAGGAATCGACTTTGCACACGGGTTTGATCCTTTACCCGGGTTTTCAGAAAAATCTGGTTGGCAAACACATTTTATTATTGGAAGACAATTCTAAGAAAATTGTACATTTGTGAATGATCTATTTTTTTGGCATGGTTTTTTCTAAATACATTTTACAAATGAAAAAAATATTTTTATTCGTCGTTCTTTTAGGTAGTGTATCCAATTTTTGGTCACAAAGAAATCAGTTAATTGCATATATAGATATGGAATATATTCTAGAAAATGTTCCTGAATATCTTAAAGCTCAAAACACGTTGGATGCCAAAGTTTCCAAATGGAAATCAAACCTAGACCAACAAGCACGTCATATTGAGATTATGAAAACCGACTTAGCCAATGAAAAAGCAATCCTAACAAAAGATTTAATTGAAGAAAAAGAAGAGGAAATTACCTTAAAACAAGAGGAGTTAAGGAGACTTGAATCGTTATATTTTGGCCCAACTGGCGATTTATTTTTGATGCGTAAACAATTGGTAAAACCAATTCAAGATCAAGTTTATAATGCCATTCAAAGTATTGCTAGTAAAAAAAATTATGATTTTATTTTTGAAAAATCTAGTGATTTGGTAATGCTATATTCCAATAAAAAATACGATATTAGCGACCTCGTTTTAGCAACCATTGATAGAACAAGATTGTCAGAAGAAAAAAAGGATCAACGAAATAAAAAAAATGAGAAAAATCCTCTAGCAGACACAGAAATCTCTGAAAAACAACAGGAATTAATAGACAAAAAAGAAGCATTAATTACTGAAAAAAAAGAGGAGTTAGCAAATAAAGTGGAAGAAAAAAAGGCTTTAGTTGAAGCTAAAAAGAAAGAAATAGCAGATAAAAAAGAGGCATTAGCGAAAAAAAGAGAAGAACAACGAAAAATATTAAGAGAAAAACAAGAAGCGCTAAATAAGAAAAAAGAAGAAGAAAAAAAGAAAAAAAATCAAGAATAATTATTAAATCAAAACAAGAATGAAAAATTTTAGAACGTTACTATTAATTGCTGTATTTACTTTAGGGTTGGGTGGAGTTGCAAATGCACAAAAATTCGGTCACATCGATTTCGAAAAGTTAGTAGCTGAAATGCCATCAACTACCAAATTAAAGTCTGATATTGAAAAATTAGGGAAAACCTATCAAGACGAAATTGAAGGAATGGGCAAAAAGTTAGAAGCAAAAGTAAAAAAATACCAAGCTGAACAAAATGTACAAACTAAAGAAATCAATGAATCTAGAGCTTTAGAAGTGCAGCAAGAAAACCAAAGATATGAGCAATTAAGACAAACTGCTTATCAAGAAATGCAAAAAAAGCAAGCTGAAGGTTTAAATCCAATCATAGAAAAAGCGCAAAAAGCGATTGAAGATGTTGCTGCCGCAAAAGGTATTGTATATGTATTTGATTCATCAGTTGGAAAAGGATTGATTGTTTCTAAAGGCGAAGATTTATTCAATGCTGTTAAAGCGAAATTAGGATTCTAAGAAATAATATTTTATAAACCTATAAAACCTACTTAATTAAGTAGGTTTTTTTATTTTTACAACATGGCGAGATCTGCAAATTTTCCTATTGGTATTTTTGATTCTGGAGTTGGAGGCACTTCCATCTGGAAAGAGATTGTAATGTTATTACCCAATGAAAATACCATTTATTTGGCTGATAGCAGAAATGCGCCATATGGAGAGAAATCTAAGGACGAAATAATTCAGCTTTCTATAAAGAATACAGAGTTTTTACTAAATCAACACTGCAAAATAATTGTAGTAGCTTGCAATACTGCCTCTACAAACGCTATCAAAACATTACGCCAAAATTATAACGTTCCTTTTATTGGAATTGAACCAGCCATAAAACCTGCTGCGCTTTCTACAAAAACAAATGTTATTGGAATTTTAGCCACCAAAGGAACATTGAATAGCGAGCTTTTTGAAGCAACATCTAGTGTCTTTAAATCACACATTAAAATCAAAGAAATTATTGGAAAAGGATTGGTTGACTTGATTGAGGCCGGAAAAATGAATTCTCCTGAAATGACCATTTTACTTAAATCTTATCTTCAACCAATGTTAGCTCAAAACGTGGACTGTTTGGTGTTAGGTTGCACTCATTATCCGTATTTAATTCCTCAAATCAGAAAAATTGTCGGCGAAAAAATGCAAATTATTGATTCTGGTTTGGCAGTTGCGAAACAAACAAAAGCTATTTTAGAAAAGAATAACTTACTCCAAATAGTTAATCAACTTGGAAAACATCAATTGTTTTCTAACAGTGATTGTAAGGTTTTAGAAATGCTTGTAGAAAACGAAATTGCATTTACAGAAATCAAAAGTAGAGACTTTTAAAATCCGCCAAAAGCTGAATTGATATTAGGACATGCAGCTGCTCTTTGTTCTCTTGTCCATAAATTTACACCTATAGAAACTTGATGAAAACCAGAGTTTGTCAAAACAGTTTCATTCATTTGATTGGTATAAGTGTATGAAAACATCCAATTTTGGTAATTAATTCCGATGATTGGTGATACATAACGTGCATTTTGAATGGCATTCGCATCAAAACTTTGTCTGTAAGAAAGTGCTGCCCAAAGTTGTGTTTGCGAAAAAGTTTTATATGCTTTGATATTTACATCAGCAATTCTTTCTCCTGTTCCTTCTCTAAATTGCATCATAATTGAAGGCTCCAATTGCACAAAAAGTTCCTCGCCAAAATAATACCCCGTAGATAAAATATAATTTCTCAAATCCAAAGGCTCTTGAATATTCAAGTTGTTTTTGGCCGTTAACAACAAATTTTTAACAGTAAAATACGATGAAAATCCTCCTAAATGATAAGCCACACTAAAATCTGCGTTATAATAACTCGTACTTTCAATGATTGCTGCAATAGCTCTGTCTCCTGTAAAAGTTCGCTGATCTGATTGATTTTGTACAAATGTAAATGCCAATCCGAATGACAATTGATTGAATAATCTGCCATCGCTCAAGGGCAAATGATAAGCATACGTTCCTTGAACTCCCAATTGCGAATGAAAACCATTTTTATCGTTAAATAAAACTACTCCATATCCAGCGTTGGAAAATTCATTAAAACGAGTATGAAAGCTTAGTGTTTGAAGTGCAGGAGCATTTGGAATTCCTGCCCATTGTTGTCTTGCCGTAAAACGCAATTTGCTCGAATTTCCAATGCCAGCTGCAGAAGGATGCACTAAAAATACATTATCTGACAAATAATCTTGGTAAATGGGCAATGTTTCTTGTGAAAAACTTTTTATCGATAAAAGCGATAAAAAAAAGAAACAGCATACATAGAAAGTGAATCTCATTAAAAAACGGTTGTTTTGATTTTCAAATATATTGCTTTTAAAAGAATAATGATATTTAAAAAGAAGGTTTTAACACTTTGTACGTAAATCAGTGTAGGGAATTTGATGTAAAAGGTTTGAAAAATAATTTAAATGTTTAATAAAAAATACAACTACTTGTTTTTTAACATTTAGACCCTCTTTCCAATGGTAATATAAAAAAAACACATTAAATAATACAACTTAACAAACGTTTTATTTTCTTTGTAATCTTTATGAAAATACAACGCATCACATATTTATCTTTAGGAACTAATCTTGGAAATAAAACTGAAAATTTACAAAATGCCATTGAAGGTATTGCGGAAAAAGTGGGTAATATTCGAAAGATTTCTGGAGTTTATAAAACTGCTTCTTGGGGTTTTGAAAGTGAGGATTTTTATAATTGCTGTGTAGAAGTTTCTACTTATCATGCGCCCGAAAAATTACTGTCAATTTTACTACAAATTGAATCTAATTTGGGCAGATCCAGAATAGATTCCGACACATATCTAGATAGGAATATTGATATTGATATACTCCTTTTTGAAGACGAAATCATCTTTTCAAAAACACTCACCGTACCTCACCCAAAAATGTTGTTGCGAAAATTCGTACTGGTCCCTTTGGCAGAAATTGCACCTACATTTTTTCATCCGATTGAGAGAAAGCAACTAACTTTTTGTTTACAAAGCTGTGAAGATGCTTCTGAAATTGTAAACACAGCCATTCAATTAATACGTCCAATTCCGATAGTTGAGAAGTACAATTATATCGCCATTGAAGGAAATATTGGTGCAGGAAAAACGACTTTAGCCAAAATGATGTCTGATGAATTCAATGCAAAAATAATTTTAGAACGTTTTGCTGATAATGCATTTCTCCCAAAATTCTATGAAGATAAAGAACGTTTTGCTTTTCCTTTGGAAATGAGTTTTTTAGCTGATAGATACCAACAATTGAGTGATGATTTGGCGCAATTAGATTTATTCAAAAACCTAATTGTATCTGATTATTATATTTTTAAATCCTTGATTTTTGCTCAAATTACACTTCAAAAAGAAGAATATTTACTGTACAGAAGAATGTTTGACATCATGTATAAAGAGATTACGAAACCTGATTTATATGTGTATTTGTATCAAAATACGTCAAGACTTTTACAAAATATCAAGAAAAGGGGCAGAGAATATGAACAAAATATTGAAGAAAATTATTTGCAAAAAATTCATGATGGGTATAAGAATTTTATCAATACACAGCAAGAGCTAAATGTACTTGTCATTGATGTTTCTGAAATTGATTTTGTGAATGTACCTGAAGATTATCAGTCAATTATCAATGAAATAAAAAAAGGATAAACTACTTTTTGAGATCTAGTTTTTCTGCAAAATACTCGCAAAAATCACGCATGGTTGCACTCATTTTTAAATCATTTGTTGCGCGCTCATAAGTATCTGCCATAGAAACCAACGTTTGATGATAAAATTGTTTCATCTCGTCAATTGGCATATCTTTTGTCCACAGATCCATGCGCAACGTATCTTTTTGTTTATGATCCCAAACCGAAATCATTACGGCTTTTGAAGGCTCATTTTCAATTCCACCATCTTTTGCTGTCCAAGAAATATTTTCAGGAATCTTATTTTCATCTAAATTTATGTGAAAAATCACCTCTGAATTGTGTGTAATTGCCATTATTTTTTAGGTTTATATTTTGACTGATTGAATAATTCTGTTGCGTCTATTTTCAAAAATTCTTCCAAAGATACATCATTATGTTTCAAATACGATTGTACGATTTGCCATCCCAACCAAACTCCAATTTTTCCAGGTGATAAATTGTCTTGTTCCATATAAAATTTTGAAAAAGGCGCCTCTTCTAAAAATCGTTTGTTGAGATTGGTTTCAGTACTGAAAAGTAATTTATTCTCCATGAAATACGCCCAAATCTGAGCTTCATTTTCAACAGCCCATTGCCATTTTTCTTTGGAATATCCCATTTTTTCTACCTCAGAAATTGATGGTAAATACCAATCTAGTAATGCCATTTTTTTTCCTTCATGCACCATTTTTGCAATAAAAATTCGATTGTTTGTTGGCAGAATTTGTTGATTTATAAAGGCTTCTGCAACTGCAACAATCAAGTGTTCTTTGGTATTATTGTATTTGATATAATTAGGAAAATCAGCATAAAATGGGTGGTTTTTGCCTAAAAAAACATCCAAAGAAATTAACAGTAAACTGTCTGCGTAAATCACTCGACTTTCATAATCAATATTTGATTGAATTGTAACTACATTTGGCGCTTTGAAGGTTGGATTGTAATACTTTACATACTTAAAAAAAGAGGTTAATTGCTTCTCAACATCTGAAAAATCCTGATAATTTTTTTGAATTTCTTTGAATAATTCTTGTTCTTGTGTATCTGCAATTTTCGCCAAAGAAATGCTATCAGAAAACGACTCAGGAAATAAATATGGATAGGTTGTTTTCAATCTGGGCAATGACTCTTTAGTTGCTGTATAAAAATCTAAATCAAAACGTTTAATTTCGAAATAAATCGGAATTTTTGAAACATCAAGAGTTGATTTTTTTTGAGTATTGCATGAAAAAAATACACACAAAATCATCAAAAAAGCCTTAGTAAATCTCATATTCTTTGTATCTTAGTCATTCAAAATTAAGAGCTGTAAAAATACTAAAATAGTTTATCAATGAACACAAAAAAAGTAGCAACACATATTGTAGATTGGTTAGAGAATTATGCGAAAACAGGAAAATTAAATGGTTTTGTAATCGGAGTTTCAGGCGGGATAGACTCAGCGGTAACCTCTACGCTATGTGCTAAAACTGGCTTACCCACTTTGTGTTTAGAAATGCCCATTCACCAAGCAGTAAGTCAAGTAAATAGAGCTAAAAATCATATTGATTGGCTAGAAAAAAATTATAAAAATGTTTCTAGAATTACCATAAATCTGACACCGGTTTTTGATAGTTTGATTGCTGCTTTACCAAAAGTCAACAACGAAGAAAGCCGATTTATGTCTTTAGCAAACACAAGAGCGCGTTTAAGAATGACAACCTTGTATTATTTTGCAGCTTTACATGGCTATTTAGTAGCAGGAACTGGAAATAAAGTTGAAGATTTTGGAGTTGGATTTTACACAAAATATGGAGATGGAGGTGTGGATTTAAGTCCAATTGCTGATTTAATGAAATCGGAAGTATATGAAATAGCCAAAGATTTTGGAATCCATCAAGATATTATAAAAGCTCCACCCACAGACGGTTTATGGGGTGATGACAGAACAGATGAAGATCAAATTGGTGCTTCTTATAATGAACTTGAATGGGCAATGAATATGCAAGAACAAGGAAAAACAATAGCTAATTTTATAGGGAGAGAAAAAGATGTGTTCTCGATTTATATTCGATTAAACACCATAAATCAGCATAAAATGCAACCTATTCCCGTTTGTGAAATACCTAAAAACTTAAAATAAATTTATAAAAAAGACCTTTATTTTAAAAATGAAGATTTTTTTTTAAGAGATTAGCAGCAATCATCGCTTTTTTGATTCAGATGTAAGTACGTCTTTTAGACCCACTTGAAATTTCGTATTTTTTTAAAAATTTATAGGAGTCTTTTCATAATGCAATAAAATTCATTTTCTTCGAGTGAGTTTAGAAAAAAACTCAATTTATACATTAAAATAGGGGTTTTCAATATTTATTTACACTGAAAAAATTGTAAATAAAATATTAAACAAATTTTAGACAACCCTATTTAATTTCTCAGAAAGCCTAATTCTTAATGAGTTATAGTTCATAATTTCTTCTATTTCTTCTTTTGAATATTCTTTTTCTTTGATTGCTTTTTCTTTCAAAAGTTTATCAATCAATATTCTTCTAATATTGTAAATAGAATCTGTTACCGCTTTTGTCAACACTTCTTTGGCACCTGTAACAAAGATATTTTTTCTTTCCCATTGACTAAGTTGGTATTTTTCTTCATCCATTAAAATTGAAGTTACTGAGGAAGAAATATTTGTATTGGAATGATTGATTAACTTGTCAATTTCTAATGCTTCAGATTGATTAATTTGATAAATTATTTCGTTGTAAATTTCTTTAAAAATAGGATTTGTAAACTCGATTTCATCATCATGAAGATGTAAATATATTTCTGCAGAAACTTCGTTTTTATATGTTTTTTGAGTTTTTATTTCCCTTCCATTTTCATCGAAATGAGTTATATCATCAATAAAATCAACCTCTTCATTACCATATAGCAATAATAATTTGATAATTTCTTTTTCTAAAATTTCAAGCTGATCAACTTCTTTTAATTGTATATCTTGCCTTTTTACAATTTCAAAAGTCTTTTTTTCTTCTTGATATTTTTTCGATTCTTCGGTATTGGTCTTCGCTATTAATTGTGCCAATTCACTAAACAATATCCGTTCAGAAATTTCCATTATTTGAGAACACTCTTGCACGTATACTTCCCGTTGAATGGCATCAGGAATTTTGGAAATACTAGTAACTATATCTCTAATTAATCCTGCCTTTTTTACAGGATCATTTTGAGTATCCTCTAACAAGAGTGATACTTTAAAATTAATAAAATCTTGAGCAGCAGTATCTAAAAATTCTTTTAATTCACTATCAGAATGGGATTTTGCAAAACTATCAGGATCTTCACCATCAGAAAACTGAACTACTTTTACGTTCATTCCCTGCTCTAAAATTAAATCAATTCCGCGAATAGAAGCTCTAATTCCTGCTGCATCACCATCAAAAAGTACCGTAATATTTTTGGTCAATCTACTTATTAATCGGATTTGATCGGGAGTTAAAGCAGTACCTGAAGAAGCCACCACATTTTCAATTCCTGATTGATGAAATGAAATAACATCAGTATAGCCTTCCACCAAAAAACAGTTATCTTGTTTAGCAATTTCTTTTTTTGCTTGATAAATTCCGTATAAAATTTTACTCTTGTGATAAATATCACTTTCTGGAGAGTTTAGGTATTTTGCCGATTTTTTATCAGCTGTTAAGATTCTACCTCCAAAACCTAAAATTCGTCCAGACATAGAGTGAATTGGAAACATCACACGTCCTTTAAATCGGTCAAATTGCTTGTCATCTTTTACAATGGTAAGTCCTGTAGATTCTAAATATTTCAATTGATATCCTTTAGAAATTGCGGCATTTGTAAAAGAACCCCATTCATCTAAACAGTAACCTAAATCAAATTTTTTAATCGTTTCGTCACGAAAACCACGCTCTTTGAAATAACTCAATCCAATGGCTTTCCCTTGATTTGTATGTAACATTGTGCTGTGAAAAAAATCTTTTGCGAAATTAGACACCAAAAACATGCTTTCACGTTCGTTTATTTGTTCCTTTTCTTGATTGGTTTGGGCAATTTCTTCAATCTCAATATTGTATTTTTTTGCTAACCATTTTAGAGCTTCTGGATAGGTATAATGTTCATGTTCCATCAAAAAAGAGATGGCATTACCTCCTTTTCCAGTAGAAAAATCTTTCCAGATTTGCTTTACTGGAGACACCATAAATGATGGTGATTTTTCGTCCGTAAAGGGACTCAATCCCTTAAAATTACTTCCTGCTTTTTTAAGTTGCACAAACTCGCCAACAACTTCTTCTACTCTTGCTGCTTCAAAAACGCGATCTATGGTACTTCTAGAAATCATGAATTGGGTTAACTAAAACGGAAAACAAATATATGAATTCACAAACTTGTTTTGAGAAATTAAAATGAAATAAAAAAACCTCATCAAATAAATTAATGAGGTTTTGAATATTGAATTTTAAACCTTGAATTGGTTTATGATGCAGCTCTTAATTTTTTTAGAGTAGCTATTGATAATTTAGATTCAGCATATTCTTTGCTTACTTGAAATTCTTTTTCATTAGAACTTGGCAAATCGAACATGGCATCTGTAAAAATAGCTTCGCACAAAGAACGCAATCCTCTTGCACCTAATTTATAGGTGATTGCTTTATCAACAATGAAATTTAATGCTTCTTCAGCTATTGTAAAATCAACATCATCCATTGCAAACAATTTTTGATATTGCTTGATAATTGAATTTTTAGGTTCTGTTAAAATTGCACGTAATGCTTTTGCATCGAGAGGATTCATAAAAGTTAAAACGGGTAATCGCCCAATAATTTCAGGGATTAAACCGAATGATTTTAAATCAGAAGGTGTGATGTATTTTAATAAGTTTTCTTGGTCAATACCATCTTCATCTAAAGATGCGCTAAAACCAACAGCTTGCATATTTAGACGTTTACTGATGTTTCTTTCAATTCCTGAAAATGCACCTCCCGCAATGAATAAAATATTTTTAGTATCAACTTCCGTAAACTTTTGTTCTGGGTGTTTTCTTCCTCCTTGTGGAGCTACATTTACCACTGTCCCTTCTAGTAATTTTAATAAAGCTTGTTGCACACCTTCGCCAGAAACATCTCTAGTTATTGATGGATTGTCTCCTTTTCTGGCAATTTTATCAATTTCATCAATAAAAACAATACCTTTTTCTGCCTTTGCAACATCGTAATCTGCTGCTTGCAACAATCTGCTTAAAATGCTTTCTACATCTTCACCTACATAACCAGCTTGTGTTAACACAGTTGCATCGACAATTGCAAAAGGAACATTCAACATTCGTGCAATAGTTTTTGCAACTAATGTTTTTCCTGTACCAGTTTCACCTACTAAAATGATGTTGCTTTTTTCTATTTCCACATCATCATTGGTATCTTTTTGCAACAATCTTTTATAATGATTGTATACAGCTACAGACATTGATCGTTTTGTTTCTTCTTGACCTATGATGTATTGGTCTAGAAATTGTTTTATTTCTTGTGGTTTTTTTACGGTAAGTGTTTTTGAAAGCTTGCTTTTTTTGGTTTGTAAAATTTCTTCTTTTACAATTCCATGAGCTTGTTCAATACATTGATCACAAATATGGGCATCCATCCCTGCAATTAATAAATCTGTTTCCGATTTTTTTCGTCCACAAAAAGAGCACTCTAAATTATCGTCTTTTGCCATTTTTTTGATTTTGGCTTGTAGCTTTTTGCTGTTAGTTATTATAATTTTCTTTCTAAAACTTCATCAATCATTCCATATTCTCTTGCTTCATAAGATTTCATCCAGTAATCTCTATCAGAATCTTTCTGAATTTTATCAAAAGGCTGACCTGAATGAAAAGAAATGATGGAGTATAATTCATCTCTTAATTTAATAGTTTCTTTGATGGTTATCTCCATATCCGAAACTTGACCTTGAGTTCCACTCATTGGCTGATGAATCATTACTCTTGAATGTGGTAATGCCGAACGTTTTCCTTTTGCTCCAGCACACATTAAAACTGCACCCATTGAAGCTGCCATTCCTGTGCAAATCGTAGCAACATCAGGTTTTATAAACTGCATAGTGTCATAAATTCCTAAACCTGCATACACTCCTCCGCCTGGAGAATTGATGTAAATAGAAATGTCTTTACTTGCATCTACACTTTCTAAAAAAAGTAATTGCGCTTGAATAACATTTGCGACCTGATCATTGATTCCTGTTCCTAAAAATATAATTCTGTCCATCATCAAACGTGAAAAAACATCCATTTGAGTGATGTTCATTTGACGTTCTTCCATAATATAAGGTGTCAAACTACTTGTTATTTGCGAGAAATAAGTGCTGCTTATTCCTTTTTGTTTAGTGGCGTATTTTTCAAATTCTTTTGCGAAATCCATTGTTATGAAGTGTTTTAATTTACTATACAAAGATACTAACTATTCTCTTTATGTTGGTAATTTGATAGTCTAATTGAAAAAAAACCTGAATTTAAAAATTCAGGTTTTTATTTTTTCAAAAAATTTAACTCTTTTAAAGATGTTTTTAATGATATGCTTCTTTGATAAAATCTTCGTAAGAAATTTCTTTCGTATCAAATGTCATGTTTTCTTTATAGAAAGCCAACAATTTTTGGCTGATTACTTGAGTCTGTAATTTTTGAGCTTCGTCTTTGTTTTGCAAAATTCTGCCTGCAATGTCTTCCAATTCTTTTTCTTCTGGATCTAAGTTTCCGAATTGTGCCATCTGCATGCGAATAAAACCTTTCGTGTAATCAACTAATTCAGCATAATCAATGCGAATTTCGTTGTCTTTTAAGATTTTTCCTTCAATCAATTGATAACGCAATCCTTTCTCTGATTTGTTATATTCTTCAATTGCCTCCTCTAAAGTCAATGCTTTTTCACCTGCGGTTTGCAACCATTTTTGTAAAAATGCAACTGGTAAATCGAATTTTGTATTTTCTATTAAATACTCAATTGTTTCATTCAAAAATTGCTGATCCGCTTGTTGTTGGAATTGTTTTTCAGCATCTTCTTTTATTTTTTCTCTCAATTCAGTAGCCGTTGTTACGCTTCCGTCAGCAAATAATTTATCAAATAATTCTTGATCTAAATCCGCCAAATCTGTTTTGGTGATGTCCTCAATTGTCGTAGAAATTGTGATGTCTAATCCATGGATAATATCATGAGAAACACCTAATAAATGTTGTAATCTGTGCTCGTCTTCAAATAAATCTTTGGTTTCTAGAGAGACAACATCACCTAATTTTGCACCAATCAACACATTTTGTTGACTTTTCAATTCACTAATTCTGAATGTTGATTTTTTATTGATTTCTTTTTCTTCATTAACAAAAGTGGCTGTCACGTTTGCTCCTTCAATAATTTCATCCAAAGAACTCATTTTACCATAACGCGCTTGAATATTTTGAACTTCTTCATCAATCAAAGAATCTGTTGCAATAATTTTTTTCATTACAACCTTTTTTTTTGCCTTTAAATCTATGCCAAATTGTGGTGCTAAACCTAATTCAAATTCGAAAGAAAAAGTAGCTGCATCCCAATTAAAATCATCTTTGATTCTCGGCAATGGATTTCCTAAAATATCTAATTTTTCCTCATTTATAAACTTATTCAAAGCGCTTTGAAGCAATTTATTTACTTCATCAATCAGTACAGATTTTCCATATTGCTTTTTGATCAATCCCATTGGAACTTGGCCTTTTCTGAATCCCGGAATATTGGCTTTTTTGCGATAATCAGTCAACATTTTGTCTACTTTCTCTTGATAATCTGTTGCTTCAATATCAACTTTTACCACTGCATTTAAGGCGTCTAAATTTTCTTTTGTAATATTCATTAGTTCTATTTCTCTAGTTCTTAAAAAATCGAGTGCAAAATTAATCAATTTTATTGATGCTACAAAGGTTTAAATTATTCAATTTGAGTTGAATTCATTCTTAAAATTATTCCAAAAAAAAGAAAGTATTTCTATGAACACATTTTTAGAGATTTAAAAAAAATCCTTAATTTTGCACAACTTTTATCCTCAATTTAAGAAGGATTTACTAAAAAGTAATCAAAAATGCACTACAAAAGAATCCTTTTAAAATTGAGTGGAGAAGCCTTAATGGGTGATCGCAATTACGGAATTGACCCAAAACGTCTTTCAGAATATGCTAAAGAAATTAAAAAAGTTGTTGATAAAGGCATTGAAGTTGCCATTGTGATTGGAGGAGGAAATATTTTTAGAGGTGTCGCTGGGGCAAGTAATGGTATGGATCGTGTTCAAGGAGATCACATGGGAATGTTGGCAACGTGTATCAATGGTTTGGCTTTACAAAGCGCATTAGAAGCGGAAAATGTGTTTACACGATTACAAACTGCACTCGAAATAAAAGAAGTAGCTGAACCATATATCCGCAGAAAAGCAATCAGACATTTAGAAAAAGGTCGAGTTGTAATTTTTGGTGCAGGAACTGGAAATCCTTATTTTACTACAGATACAGCTGCTGTTTTAAGAGCGATCGAAATTGATGCTGATGCGATTTTAAAAGGAACTAGAGTTGATGGTGTGTATGATGCTGATCCTGAAAAGTTTAAAAATGCTATTAAATTTGAAAATATCACCTTCAAAGATGTTATAGAAAAAGGATTGAAAGTGATGGATATGACCGCATTTACATTGAGCGAAGAAAACAACTTGCCTATTATCATTTTTGACATGAATAAAACAGGAAACTTGTTAAAATTGGTTTCTGGAGAAAAAATAGGAACATTGATTAATATTTAAACAATAATTTTTTTTTAAGTTACAGAAATAATGAACGAGGAAGTAGATTTTATACTAGATACTGCAAAAGAAGCCATGGATAGTGCTATTGCGCATTTGGAAAAAGAATTTCGTGCCATCAGAGCTGGAAAAGCAACTCCTGCAATGTTAGGAACTGTTTTAGTTGACTATTATGGTTCGCAAACACCTTTATCGCAAGTTGCTAGTGTAAGCACACCTGATCCAAGGACATTAACGATTCAACCTTGGGAAAAAAACATGCTTCAAGTAATTGAAAAAGCAATTCAATTGGCAAATTTAGGTTTCAATCCTATGAATAATGGAGACGTTATCATGATAAACGTTCCACCATTAACGGAAGAACGAAGAGTGGGACTGACAAAACAAGCAAAAGCAGAAGCAGAACATGCAAAAGTTGGTATTAGAAATGCGAGAAAAGATGCCAATAATGACATCAAAAAATTAGATGTTTCTGAAGATTTGAAAAAAATTGCGGAAGATGACGTTCAAAAATTGACAGATGCTTACGTAAAAAAGATTGATGATATCTTGGTTGTGAAAGAAAAAGAAATCATGACTGTCTAGTTAAAATCTTTACAAATCATATTTTAAAGAGTGTTTTTTTTAACACTCTTTTTTGTTTTTAATCGCAAAGACAATTAGTTACCTTTGCATAAATTTTTTAAATGAATTTCTGGACAAAAGTTGCGGGTATCATTTTAAGAAACCGTTACTTGGTTTTATTGATAATTGCCATCATCACAGGTTTATTAGCTTCACAAATAAAGTATATGAAATTTTCATATACCGAAGCAAACTTACTTCCTGAGAACCATGAGGTAAATCTTGAATACAATACCTTTTTAGAAATTTTTGGGGAAGAAGGAAATTTAGTAATTCTTGGAATTAAAGATTCTTCTGTTTTTTCTCCAAAAAAATTCAATGCTTGGAATCATTTGATTGACAATTTTGAAGATTTAGAAGAAGTTGATTTTACACTCTCTATTTCTGATATTCAGAAATTAAAAGCTGATAGAAGTAAACGAAAATTTGTCTTAGAACCTTTATTTGAAGATGATCCAAAAACTAAAGAAGAAGTTCTAGCCATCAAAAAACAACTTTTTGAGAAATTACCTTTTTACGATAATTTATTGTTCAATAAAAATACAGGAACTTTACAAACAGCTATTTATATCAAAAAGGAGTTGATTAATACGCCTGTCCGTAGAGATTTTATTTTCAATAAACTGATTCCTGTCGTAGAACAATTTGAAAAAGAACACGAAGTTGATGTTCGCATTTCTGGAATGCCTTACATCCGAACGCTGAATTCTCAAAATATTCAAGATGAAATTTTACTGTTTGTTTTAGGAGCTTTACTGATTACAGCCGTTATTTTCTTTTTCTTTTTTAGATCCTATAGAGCCACTTTTATTACGCTTCTAGTAGTATTGATTGGCGTTACTTGGGCATTTGGTTTTATTGGTTGGTTCCGTTTTGAAGTGACTGTTTTATCAGCATTAATTCCGCCATTAATTATTGTTATTGGAGTACCAAATGCTGTTTTCTTGATCAATAAATACCAACAAGAAATTAAAAAACATGGCAATCAAGCAAAATCTTTGCAACGTGTAATTACCAAAATCGGAAATGCAACTTTGATGACAAACATCACCACTGCTGCTGGTTTTGCAACTTTTGTATTTGTAAAAAGTGACTTATTAAGAGAATTCGGAATTTTAGCATCCGTCAACATTGTAAGTATTTTTATTTTAGCATTATTGATTATTCCGATAATTTACAGTTTTATGCCACTTCCAAAAAAGAAACATTTGAATCATTTGGAACGCAAATGGATTGAAAATGTAGTGGATTGGATGGAAAAAACGGTACGTGATTATCGAATTGGCATTTATTTTACTTCTGTAATTATCATTATTTTTGGAATTATTGGCGTGTATCAAATTCGTGTTTCAGGAAGTTTGATTGAAGATATGCCAAAAAGTATGGGTTTTTATAAAGACATCAAGTTTTTTGAAAACGAGTTTGGTGGCATTATGCCTTTAGAAATTTTGATTGATACTAAAAAAGAAAAAGGTGTCATGAAATTGTCCACCTTAAAAAAGATGGAAAAAATCAATGAAACAATTGAAACTTTTCCTGAATTATCAAAACCAATATCAGTAGTAAATTTGGTAAAATACTCTAAACAAGCTTACTACCAAGGAAATCCAAAATACTATCAATTACCTACAAGCCAAGAACAAAATTACATTTTTGCTTACACCAAAAACTCAAGTAATGATACCGGAATGCTAAAAAGTTTTGTAAATTCTACAGGTCGTTATGCACGAATTACGACTTTTATGAAAGATATTGGGACTGAAAAAATGGATGACATTCAAGAAAGAATCCAAACAGTTATTGATAAAGAATTTGACAAAGAAAAATACACTGTAAGTTTGACAGGAAAAGCGTTGGTTTTTATTAAAGGAACCAATTATTTGATTAATAATTTAGTACTTTCATTATCATTAGCAATTGTGCTTATTTCCATTTTTATGGCATGGATGTTTCGTTCGCCACAAATGATTTTAATTTCATTATTGCCCAATATTTTGCCATTATTAATTACAGCTGGATTGATGGGCTTTTTTGATATTCCAATTAAACCATCAACTATTTTAGTTTTCAGCATTGCTTTCGGAATTTC
>JANREL010000069.1:0-10852 GCA_030758355.1 Polaribacter sp. | reverse complement strand
GAAAAAATAGAAGACTAAAATTATCTCGATTATTAAAAGTTGAACTATTGTATTCTTAATGCAAAAAAGTATCTTTACACTCATCTCAGAAAAATTATATTTTACATCCATCAAATTGATAAAAAATGACAGAAAAGAGCATTGTTGAAATTTTAAATTCAGCTATTATTTCTCAAGAAATTGTACTTAAAGGTTGGGTTAGGACTTTTAGAAGCAATCGTTTTATTGCTTTGAATGATGGTTCTACCATCAAAAATATTCAATGTGTAATTGACTTTGAAACCACTCCTGAAGAAACATTAAAAAGAATTACAACAGGAGCTGCCATTGCTGTAAAAGGTGATGTAATTGAAAGTCAAGGCAAAGGACAATCTGTTGAAATTCAAGTTTCTGAAATTGAAATTTTAGGAGATTCAAATCCCGAAGAATATCCAATTCAACCTAAAAAACACAGCTTTGAGTTTTTAAGAGAAAATGCTCATTTACGAACAAGAACCAATACTTTTGGAGCAGTAATGCGTGTTCGTTCTAAACTATCATTTGCTGTTCATACCTATTTTCAAGAAAACGGTTTTAACTATGTTCATACGCCTATTATAACAGGATCAGATGCAGAGGGTGCAGGAGAAATGTTTCGCGTAACGACTCTTCATCCTTCAAAAGCACCATTAACAGAAGATGGAAACATAGATTATTCTAAAGATTTCTTCGGAAAAGAAACAAATTTAACAGTTTCTGGTCAATTAGAAGCAGAAGCGTATGCCATGTCTTTAGGAAAAGCGTACACTTTTGGACCAACTTTTAGAGCCGAAAATTCAAATACAACCAGACATTTAGCAGAGTTTTGGATGATTGAACCCGAAGTTGCTTTTATGGATTTGGTGGGTAATATGGATTTGGCAGAAGATTTTATCAAATCGGTTTTGAAATACATCTTAAAACATTGTACAGATGATTTAGAATTTTTGAATCAACGTTTGTTAGATGAGGATAAAACAAAACCTATGATCGAACGAAGTGAAATGAGCTTGTTAGAAAAATTACATTTTGTGATTGACAACAATTTTAAACGTGTTTCTTATACAGAAGCGATTGATATTTTAAGAAATTCTTCCCCAAATAAAAAGAAAAAATTTCAATATCCAATCAACGAATGGGGTGCTGATTTACAATCAGAACATGAGCGTTTTTTAGTAGAAACTCACTTCAAATGTCCTGTAATTTTATACGATTATCCTGCAAATATCAAAGCATTTTACATGCGTTTGAATGATGATGGAAAAACAGTTCGGGCCATGGATGTGCTATTTCCTGGCATTGGAGAAATTGTTGGAGGAAGTCAAAGAGAAGAGCGTTTTGATGTATTAGTTGCAAAAATGAAAGCGCTTGGCATTGAAGAAGAAGAGTTGTGGTGGTATTTAGATTTACGAAAATTTGGTACTGCAGTTCATTCAGGTTTTGGTCTAGGCTTTGAAAGATTGGTTCAGTTTTCAACAGGAATGAGCAACATTCGCGATGTAATTCCATTTCCAAGAACGCCTCAAAATGCTGATTTTTAAGCTTCAAAAATAACTTTATAAAAACAATCGTCATTCCTCAAATAATGGCGATTTTATTTTTGTCTTAATTATTATCTTTGTCTTTATGTTAAAGCAAAGTTTACAATTCAAACTCCAACAAAAATTATCTCCACAACAAATCCAGTTGATGAAGTTGATTCAATTACCTACGCAAGCATTTGAAGAGCGATTGAAACAAGAATTGGAAGAAAATCCTGCTCTTGATGACGGAAAAGAAGAAACTGATAATTACGATGACGATTTGTCAAATGAGTATGAGGATGATATTGGTACCGAAAAAATAAATGCTGATGACATCAATATTGATGAGTATTTGAGTGATGATGAAGTACCAAGTTATAAAACTCATGCAAACAATTATTCAGCAGATGATGAAGAAAAAAATGTGCCTTACGAAGCAGGAATCAGTTTTCATCAGTCATTGAAAAATCAATTAAACACCTTTCGTTTAACGGATGATGAATTTACTATTGCTGAATATTTAGTTGGCAGCATTGATGATAGTGGTTATATCAGAAGAGAAATTATTGATTTGGTAGATGATTTGGCTTTTTCAGCAAATGTCTTTACAACCGAAGAAAAAGTAATTCAAATATTAACATCTGTAGTTCACAATTTAGATCCAATTGGCATTGGCGCAAGAGATTTAAAAGAGTGTTTGATTATTCAATTAAAATCAAAAGAAACTAATAAAATAAGAACTTTAGCGATTAATATTTTAGAAAATGCTTTTGATCATTTTGTAAAAAAACACTACGAAAAACTACAAGAAAAATATGAAATTTCTGAGGAAGAATTGAAATTAATCAATACAGAAATTTCAAAATTAAATCCAAAACCCGGAAGTTCATATTCAGGAAACAATAAATTTGCAGAACAAATTGTACCTGATTTTTCAATCAAAATTATTGATGGAGAACTAGAATTAACTTTGAATTCTAGAAATGCTCCTGAATTGCATATTTCTAAAGAATATAGCAATATGATGAAAGGATATCAAGAAGCTACTACAAAAAGTCAGTCACAAAAAGATGCTGTGTTTTTTATCAAGCAAAAATTAGATTCCGCAAAATGGTTTATTGATGCCATCAAACAACGCCAACAAACATTATTGGTGACCATGAATGCGATTATGCATTATCAGTACGAATATTTTTTAACGGGTGATGAGCGCAAATTAAAACCAATGATTTTAAAAGATATTGCTGACCAAATCAACATGGATATTTCTACAGTTTCTAGAGTTGCAAACAGCAAATATGTTAATACTCCTTATGGAACAAAATTGATTAAAGAATTCTTTTCAGAATCTATGAAAAATGATCAAGGTGAAGATATTTCTACCAAAGAAATTAAAAATATTTTACAAACTGTTATTGCTGAAGAAAATAAAAAAAGACCGCTAACTGACGAAAAATTAACCGAAATTCTAAAAGAAAAAGGGTATCCCATTGCCAGAAGAACGATTGCAAAATATAGAGAACAATTAGATTTGCCTGTTGCACGTTTACGAAAAGAAATTTTGTGAAAATCCCTCAATTTATATCTGCACTATTACATCCAATTGTTATTCCTACTGTTGGGCTGATGCTTTACTTTTTAGTATCACCCATAAATTTTGAAAGTACTCAAAAATTAGGTGTTTTAAGTGTGGTATTTATAGTCACCTACATCATTCCTTTATTGATATTAGTCCTTTTTAAAAAATTAAAACTGATCGAATCTTATAAAACTGAGACAATTCATGATAGAAAATTACCCGTAGCTATTATGCTGTTGGTTTTTTATTTGCTTGGAAATACCTTGCATTATATCCAAAATTTTAATGAAATCTCTTTGCTTTTTTATGCAACATCCTTAGGATTGGTAATAGTATATATTTTGTTCCATTTTCAAATAAAAGCGAGTATTCACCTTCTTTCATTCGGAATTTTTATAGGTTTTTTTATGGTGTTAAGTAGTATTCACTATCAATCATATATATTGATTATCATGCTTAACTTATTGATTTCAGGAATTGTAGCCTCTGCCAGATTATATCTGAATGCCCACAAACCAAAAGAGATTTATATTGGATTTTTTATTGGCGTAGTTGCTCCAATAATTACCTATTGTATTTTATAAAATATAAAATATCAATCCAAACTTCAAAATACTAGTATCAACAGATTCTGTATTGATAGTTGCATTTTTAAAAATCGGGGTTAAATTATAAAAAACATGAAGGTTTATGACATCATAACCAACAGAAAATGTTATTCCATATTGAAAATTGTTATAAGCTGAAATATTTTTGTAAGAAAAATGAGTTCCATTTTCTTCAAATCGAAAGGTATTTGAAAAATTGTAAAGGAACTTCACTCCTGTATAAATTCGCCAAAAATCATACTTTAAAGCGTTAGAAGTTCGCCAACGAAATTCCAAAGGAAACTCTAAATTATGTGTAGTGAAAATATTCGAATTTAAATTTGCAGAATCACTAAATACAGTTGTATTATTTATTTCTTGAACTTTTAAATCATGATTAAAATAATCATAACCATAACCAAAACCAATTCCGATTGAAATAGTGCCTTGTTTATTTAAAATAAAATCCTTTATAAATCCAGTAGATACACCAAATGAAAAACCGCTTTTGCTAATTATACTCGGTTGTTGATTAAATTGTGCGTATGAAATAGAAGCATAAATTTGATCATCAGCATACCTATCTCCAATTTGTAAAGAGTCTCTCTGAGCAAATGATACAGAAACAAACAAAATCAAAAAAAGAAAAAATAATTTTTTTTTCATAACAACAATAAAGATACAATATTTTTAAAAAGGTAAATACAAAAAACAAAAAAAGGGTAATTCATAAGAATTACCCTTTTTAAAACTATAAGTTGAATTAATTACTCGAACCTTTTTGGGTTGAATAACTTATTTTTAGAGCATTTACATCTCTCAATTTCAGACGAATATCAGTAATTGTACCAACATTTGATTCTTTATCAGCTTTTATTGAGGTTGTCATAAAAGGAATTTCTGCTTCTGACACTTTTGTTCTTGCATTAATGATAAAAGCAGGGACTTGATCAGCGGACGCAATTTTATCATTTAATTGAATTTTGTTGTATCCACTACCTTTACTTTCGTCCTTAGCTTTACCTACATAAATAGTACAAACCAAACTTTTATGCTCTAACTTTTTAATTTCAGTCGCACTAGGAAGTCTTGGATTTTCTATTCTCAAATCAGTTTCTCTCATAGTTGTTGTAACCATGAAGAAAAACAATAACATGAACACGATGTCAGGCAATGCTGCAGTATTTACAGCAGGCATTCCTTTCTTCTTTTTTCTAAATTTAGACATATTTGTTAAATTTTAAAATTAATTAAGATGTTGGTTCAGCATCAGAAATAATTTGAGGATACGCAGTTTTAATGAACTCTACTTTCACTCTTAAATCTTCAACTCTGTCTTTCATACCAGCGTTCTTTTTAGCCTCGTCATAAGCTTTTTCTAGTTCATCAAAGGTTATTTGATATTTTTGTCGAGACAATCTGTTTCTTAATTCAGTGTAAGCTTTTAACAACTCATTTTGAACTTGAATGTAGGTACCATATTCGGTACCTCTATCACTTTGAACAGAAATGATTGCTTTATTTGGATGGTCTGAAGAGCTTTCGCTTTTATCACCTTGACAATAGTCACATGCTTTGCCTGGAGACCCATCCTCACCTGCATTACCAGTTCCACCACCGTTATCAATGAATTTGATAGCAGCTTCTTTTAAGTCTTTAATATCCATTCGATCACCTTCTACCAAAAGTTCATTATTCCTGTTGATATTTACCTCAAAAATATTTTTCTCTTTGATAATTGGAGGAACATAATCAGCTGGCGGCTTTTCTGATAACTTCTTAGAAATACCTGAATCTACATTCATTGTTGTGGTAACTAAGAAGAAAATCAATAAAAGAAAAGCAATGTCCGCCATGGAACCTGCATTAATTTCTGGATTTTCTCTTCTTGCCATAGTTTATGATTTAACTAATCCTTTTACTAAATCCCAAACAAAGAATAAACTTGCAATACCTCCAAGGATAATACTGTACCAAATTCCTGCTCCTACCCATCTATTAACTGACGACCCTTCTTCACCCCCTGGCTCAATACCTCCAGCAGCATTATAAACTGCATCACTATCAGCTAGAAAATAAGAAATCATCAATAAAGCTGCCAATACAGCTAATCCTCCTAAAGTTTTCTTTAAATTCTCTGGATTTCTAAACAAACTTAATAATGATAATCCAATAGCTACAACAACAGTGGCAATAAGCAACCAAGTTGAGAAGTAAATTAATGGACTGATGACACTATTTTGGATTGCTACATCTGTCTCAATTGCTACTGTATCTTCCATAAAAATTCTTATGAAAAGAATACCACCAATTAAGGCAATACCAGCAATTAAAAGATTTAATATTTTAGTACTCTTCATAATGAATTTTATTTTTTAAACTTTACTAATAAATCTACCAATGAGATAGATGCATCTTCCATACTATTTACAATACTATCAATTTTCGCAACGATGTAATTGTAAAAAATTTGAAGAATAATTGCTACAACAAGACCAAATACTGTTGTTAATAAGGCGATTTTGATACCACCTGCTACAACCGCTGGAGAAATGTCATTAGCAACTGCAATGTCATTGAAGGCGCCGATCATACCGATTACCGTTCCCATGAAACCTAGCATTGGAGCAAGTGCAATAAATAATGAAATCCAAGAAACATTTTTCTCTAATTGACCCATTTGTACACCACCATAAGCAACAACAGCTTTTTCAGCTTCTTCTACTCCTTCGTCTACTCTATCTAAACCTTGGTAAAAAATAGAAGCCACAGGTCCTTTTGTATTTCTACAAACCTCTTTTGCTGCTTCAACTCCACCAGAACTTAGAGCTTCATCTACATCTGCTAATAATTTTTTAGTATTGGTTGTAGCCATGTTTAAATAGATAATTCTTTCAATGGCGATTGCTAATCCTAAGATCAATGCAACTAATACAATTCCCATAAATCCTGGACCACCATCAATAAAGTTTTGCTTTAATACTTGGTGAAACGTTTTTGCTTCTGTTACTGCTTCTTGAGCAAAAGTTGATTGTATAGCTCCAAAAAACATGAATCCTGTTACAGATAAGGCATTTACTACTTTTTTCATCTTGGTTATAAATTAATTTTAAAAGTTAACGGGTTAAAGATATAAATTTTCAAATCAAAAAAAAGAAACTCTCCAAAACTTTCTTTTTTTTAAAAAGTTTTTTTTGAATTATCACTCTATTAATAGTGGGGCAAGTAACAAAAAATGTTAGGCATAAAAAAATTTTTTTACTGCAATTTATCGACAATTAGCTAATTCTTGAAAAATTATTTTCTAGACTGATAATTTATAAGCGTTTTAGCAACTAATTTCAAGAAATTTCACCTCTTAAAGACTTTTCAAAATAATGGGTAAATTCTGACAATGAAAAATTTTCACTTAAAAGGTACATTAATTTTGCGATTGCTGCCTCAGTTGTGATATCTTTTCCACTTACGACACCTACTTTTTTTAATGCTACACTTGTTTCATAATGACCTTGATTGACATTTCCACCTAAACATTGAGTTACGTTTATAATTCGAATATTATTATTTATGGCTTTTTTAATCAAATTTACAAACCAAGATTCATTAAGGGCATTTCCTGATCCAAAAGTCTCAATAACGACTCCTTTTAAGTTTTGAATATTCAAAATGCTTTCCACCACATTTTTTGTAATTCCTGGAAACATTTTTAAAATTACAATGTCCGTTACTAATTTTTTTTTCACGACTAGAGAGGAATGGATATGCGATTTATTTAGTAAATAATGCTCATTGAACTTTAAATACACCCCACTTTCTGCCAAAGGCGGATAATTCATAGATACAAAAGCTTCAAATTGCTCTGCACTCATTTTAGTTGTTCTATTGGCTCTGTATAACTTATATTCAAAATACAAACATACTTCTTGAATCATCGGAACACCGTTTTTTTGTGTACAAGCTACTTCAATAGATGTAATTAAATTTTCTTTTGCATCCGTTCTTAAATCACCAATTGGCAACTGTGAACCTGTGAAAATGACAGGTTTTTGTAAGTTTTCAAGCATGAAACTGATGGCAGACGATATATATGACATGGTATCTGAACCAGAAAGAATTACAAATCCATCATATAAATTGTAGTTATGCTCAATAATTTCAGCAATATCAACATAATATGTCGTATTCATATTTGATGAATCAATTGGATTCTCAAAAGAAATACTTTTGATCTGACAATTCAATTGTTGCAGCTCCGGAATTTTATCTAAAAGCTGTGTAAAATCAAACGCTTTTAAAGCATTCGTTTTATAATCCTTCATCATTCCAATAGTTCCTCCTGTATAAATCAATAAAATTTTTGGCTTTGTTGACATTTTGACATAATTTTTTATGAGCATTAAAATTGGAATAATTTATGTTGTAAATTTACCGAACAATTTTGACATAAATAAGTAAACATATATAGTATGATTGGATTTTATATTTTAATAGGTGTGATTTCTTTGGTTAGCTGGTTGATCAGTAATACTTTAAAGAAAAAATTTGAGAAATATTCAAAAGTAAGTTTGAGAAATGGATTGAGTGGTGCCGAAATTGCTGAAAAAATGTTGGCAGACCATGGCATCCGTGATGTAAAAGTAATTTCGACTCCAGGGAGGTTGACAGATCATTACAATCCTGTGGATAAGACAGTAAATTTAAGCGAGGCTGTTTACAATCAAAGAAACGCAGCAGCAGCAGCAGTTGCAGCGCACGAAGTTGGGCATGCCGTGCAACATGCGCAAGCTTACGAATGGTTAACAATGCGTTCAAAGTTAGTGCCAATTGTTAATGTTTCCTCTCAATTTTCTCAATGGTTAGTAATTGGTGGTTTGATTTTAGGAGCTGGTGCAGGACAAACTGGATTTGGTTTTACAATTGCAGTTATAGGTTTGATTTTTATGGGATTAGCAACTGTATTTAGTTTTATTACATTGCCCGTTGAATATGACGCAAGTAATAGAGCTTTGGCTTGGTTGCAAAATAAAAATATGGTTTCTCAACAAGAATTAGAAGGTTCAACAGATGCTTTGAAATGGGCTGCAAGAACGTATTTGGTTGCTGCAATTGGTTCATTAGCTATGTTGTTATACTGGGCATTGCAAGTTTTAGGAAATAGAGATTAATCTTTAATAAATCAATATCTCAATTTATTGAAGTAACCATATAGATTGAATAAAAAAATCCGAAAGAAAAATTTCTTTCGGATTTTTTTTAATATTGAACTTTAAACTCGAAACCTTCAACTTTAGTTAATCATTCAACTTCAATACAGCCATAAACGCTTCTTGTGGAATTTCTACATTTCCAACCTGACGCATTCTTTTCTTTCCTTTTTTCTGTTTCTCCAATAGTTTTCGTTTGCGTGAAATATCACCTCCATAACATTTTGCAGTTACGTCTTTACGTAAGGCTTTTGTGGTTTCTCTAGCAATAATTTTTGCGCCAATTGCAGCCTGAATAGGAATATCAAATTGTTGTCTTGGAATTAGTTCTTTTAGTTTTTCTACGATTTTTTTTCCAATAGTATAGGCATTATCTGCATGCAATAAGGCTGAAAGGGCATCAACAGGTTGAGAATTTAATAAAATATCTACACGAACTAATTTAGATTCTTTCATGCCAATTGGATGATAATCAAAAGAAGCATAACCTTTAGAAACCGTTTTTAAACGATCGTAAAAATCAAATACAATTTCTGCTAAAGGCATTTCAAATGTAAGCTCTACACGCTCAGTTGTTAGGTACGTTTGGTTTTTAATTTGTCCACGTTTTTCAATACACAAACTCATTACTTGTCCAATAAAATCAGATTTTGTAATGATAGATGCTTTGATAAAAGGCTCTTCTACTCTGTCTAATCTTGATGGATCAGGCAAATCTGTTGGATTGTTTAGAATGATAATTTGCTCAGGATTTTTCTTAGTGTACGCATGATACGATACATTGGGAACTGTGGTTATTACAGTCATATCAAATTCACGTTCTAAACGTTCTTGAATGATTTCCATGTGTAACATTCCTAAAAAACCACATCGAAAGCCAAAACCTAAAGCTGCAGAACTTTCAGGTTGAAACACCAAAGAAGCATCATTCAATTGTAATTTTTCCATAGAAGAACGCAATTCTTCATAATCTTCAGTATCTACAGGATAAATTCCGGCAAAAACCATTGGTTTAACATCTTCAAAACCATCAATTTTTTCTGCTGTTGGATTGGCAAAATCAGTAATGGTGTCTCCTACTTTTACTTCTTTTGCAGTTTTAATTCCAGTAATTAAATACCCAACATCACCTGTTTTTACTTCGTTTTTAACAACTTGCGTCAACTTTAAAGTACCCACTTCATCAGCTCCATATTGATTTCCTGTTGCCATGAATTTGATTTGTTGATTTTTTTTGATGCTGCCATCAATCACTCTAAAATAAGTTTCAATACCTCTGTAAGAATTGTATACAGAATCAAAAATCAAAGCTTTTAAAGGCGCATCAGGATTGCCTTTTGGCGAAGGAATTTTACGAATAATAGCCTCTAAAATATTTTCAATACCAAATCCTGTTTTTCCACTTGCATGTATTACATCTTCTGGATCACAACCCAATAAATCAACAATATCATCAGTAACTTCTTCAGGATTTGCAGAAGGCAAATCTACTTTATTTAAAACAGGAATAATTTCCAAATCATTCTCTAAAGCCAAATACAAGTTGGAAATGGTTTGTGCTTGAATACTTTGCGCAGCATCTACAATTAACAAAGCACCTTCACAAGCTGCAATTGAACGAGAAACTTCATAAGAAAAATCTACGTGACCAGGAGTATCAATTAAGTTTAACGTGTATTTTTCTCCTTCAAAAACATAATCCATCTGAATTGCGTGCGATTTAATGGTGATACCACGTTCGCGCTCCAAATCCATATTATCAAGTAATTGGTTTTGTTTTTCGCGTTCTGTAACAGTGCCTGTAAAATCTAATAAGCGATCTGCTAAGGTACTTTTACCGTGATCAATGTGCGCAATAATGCAAAAATTTCTGATGTTTTTCATACAAACTCTACGTCTTCTTTAGCTGGCAAAGATAATCAAACCTTGCTTTTAAAAAAT
>JANREL010000068.1 GCA_030758355.1 Polaribacter sp. | reverse complement strand
AATAATTGGTTGTATTTTGCCATTCTGTCTGAACGTGAAGCAGAACCTGTTTTTATTTGTCCACAGTTTAATGCAACTGCTAAATCAGCAATGGTGTTGTCTTCTGTTTCTCCAGATCTGTGAGACATTACAGTTGTATAACCAGCATTTTTTGCCATGTTCACAGCTGCAATTGTTTCTGTCAATGTACCTATTTGGTTTACTTTAATTAAAATTGAATTGGCAATTCCGTTTTCAATTCCTCTTGACAAACGCTCAACATTGGTTACGAATAAATCATCCCCAACCAATTGCACTTTTTTTCCAATGATATCTGTCAAATATTTCCAACCTTCCCAATCGTTTTCATCCATTCCATCTTCAATAGAAATAATTGGATAATTACTTGCTAATTCTGCTAAATAATCCGCTTGTTCTTTACTTGTTCTAATTTTTCCAGTTTCACCTTCAAATTTAGAATAATCATATTTTCCATTCACGTAGAACTCAGCAGCAGCACAATCCAAAGCAACTTTTACTTCTTCTCCAAAAACATATCCTGCATTTTTAACTGCTAACGCAATCGTGTCTAAAGCATCTTCTGTTCCATCTAATGTAGGCGCAAAACCACCTTCATCACCAACTGCAGTTGATAAATTACGATCATGTAATACTTTCTTTAAATTATGAAAAATTTCAGAACCCATTTGCATTGCGTGTGTAAAAGATTTTGCTTTTACGGGCATAATCATAAACTCTTGAAACGCGATAGGCGCATCAGAATGTGAACCACCATTGATGATATTCATCATTGGAACTGGCAATGTATTTGCAGAAACACCACCTACATATCTATACAATGGCATTCCTAACTCAGCTGCTGCTGCTTTTGCAACAGCCAATGAAACACCTAAAATTGCGTTTGCACCTAATTTTGATTTATTGGGAGTTCCATCTAAATCGATCATGATTTTGTCAATCAAGTTTTGTTCAAAAACCGAAGTTCCTAATAATTCTTCAGCCAAAATTTCATTCACATTTTTCACGGCATTCAACACACCTTTACCCATATAAGCTTTTCCACCATCTCTCAATTCTACAGCTTCATGCTCACCTGTTGAAGCTCCTGAAGGAACTGCAGCTCTTCCTAATATACCGTTTTCGGTAGTTACATCTACTTCTACGGTTGGATTTCCTCTTGAATCAAAAATTTGACGTGCGTGAATGTTTATTATAATACTCATGGAATTTAAAAATTTATAAACTTAGTTTCAGTAAGTTTTGGTTATTGTTTTATGACTGCTAATTTACGAAATATTGGACGCATTTTGTAATTAGAATTTGAATAATTACGAAAACGTTTGCTATGTATTATTTTATAAAATAAAAAAAATCTACTAAGAAAACTAAGTAGATTTTGTATGAAAGTTGAGTTAATTTTTATGAAACCAATTCTTTCGTTTTTTTTATTGTATCTATGAATTGATCAAACAAATATTCAGCATCATGAGGTCCAGGACTTGCTTCTGGATGATATTGTACAGAAAATGTGTTTTTATTTTTGATACGAATCCCTGCAACTGTATGATCATTTAAATGAACATGGGTAATTTCGATATTTTCGTTGGTTTCTGTTTCTTCTCTATTGATGGCAAAACCATGATTTTGAGAGGTGATTTCTCCTTTTCCTGTTAATAAATTTTTAATAGGATGATTGATTCCTCTGTGGCCATTGTGCATTTTATAAGTAGAAATTCCTTGTGATAAAGCAATCACTTGATGTCCTAGACAAATTCCAAATAAGGGTAAATCTTTTTCGATAATTTCTGAAGCTAATTTTTGTGCATCTACTAATGGTTCAGGATCTCCAGGACCATTTGAAATAAAATATCCATCTGGATTGAAAGAGGCTAACTCTTCAAAAGTAGCATTGTAAGGAAACACCTTTATATAGGCTCCTCTTTTTGCCAAATTTCTTAATATATTTTTTTTGATTCCAATATCTAATGCTGAAATTTTAATTTCGGCATTTTCATCGCCAAAATAATACGGTTCTTTAGTAGAAACTTTGGAAGCCAATTCTAATCCTTGCATACTTGGAACATTCGCTAATTGCTTTTTCAAATCATCAATATTGTCGATATTTGTGGAAATAATAGCATTCATTGCCCCATTGTCTCTGATATAAGAAACTAATGCTCTTGTATCAACATCAGAAATTGCTACCAAATTGTGTTTTTGAAACCAATCGAATAAATTACCATCAGAATCAACTCTTGAGTGTGTAAAACTAAAATTTCTACATACCAAACCAGCAATTTTTATTCCATCAGATTCAACTTCATTATCATTTACGCCATAATTTCCAATATGTGCGTTAGTGGTTACCATCAATTGACCGAAATAAGAAGGATCTGTAAAAATTTCTTGATAGCCTGTCATGCCTGTATTAAAACAAATTTCTCCAGTTGCAGTTCCATCAATTCCTACAGATTTTCCGTAAAAAATTGTTCCATCTGCTAATAAAATAAGTGCTTTTTTTCGAGTTTGATACTTCATTGATTTTTGTAATAATTAATTTGGTGTAAAAATATAAAAAAAGGGATAAACAGTACTGCTTATCCCTTTATATGTGAATGATAAAATCATTTATTCTTCTGATTTTTCTTCAGTTGTAGTAGTTTCTACTTGTGGTGCAGCCGCTTTTTTGCTTCTTCCTCTACGTGTAGTTTTCTTAGCTTTTGCTCCTTTTGGATTGTAGATTTCGTTGTAATCAACAAATTCAATCATTGCCATTGAAGCGTTATCACCTTGTCTATTTCCTAATTTGATAATTCTTAGGTAACCTCCTGGTCTATCAGCAATTTTTACAGAAACCTCTTTGAACAACTCAGTAACAGCATATTTATCTCTTAAAACAGAGAAAACAATACGTCTGTTGTGTGTAGTATCTTCTTTTGATTTTGTAATCAAAGGCTCAACAAAAACACGTAATGCTTTTGCTTTTGCTACTGTTGTATTGATACGTTTGTGCTCAATAAGAGAACAAGCCATATTTGATAACATTGCCTTTCTATGTGCTGTTTTTCTTCCTAAATGATTTATTTTTTTTCCGTGTCTCATGACGTTTGTTTTATACTTTCATCTTGCTCAACCCACCTTGAGGAGCAAAATATGAAAGATTAATCTCTATCTAATTTATATTTTGCTAAATCCATTCCGAAACTTAATCCTTTAACAATCACTAATTCTTCTAGTTCTGTTAATGATTTTTTTCCAAAGTTTCTAAACTTCATTAAATCACTTTTATTGAATGATACTAAATCTCCCAAAGTATCTACTTCTGCTGCTTTTAAACAATTTAAAGCTCTTACAGAAAGATCCATATCAATCAATCTTGTTTTTAATAATTGACGCATGTGCAATGATTCTTCATCATATGTTTCTGTCTGTGCAATTTCATCAGCTTCTAAAGTGATGCGCTCATCAGAAAACAACATAAAATGGTGAATTAAGATCTTTGCAGCCTCAGTTAAAGCTTCTTTTGGATTGATGGAACCGTCAGTATCAATATCAAAAATTAACTTTTCAAAATCCGTTTTTTGTTCCACACGAAAGTTTTCAATGGAATACTTTACGTTTTTGATTGGCGTGTAAATAGAATCTGTAAAGATCGTTCCAATTGGAGCTCCTGGTTTTTTATTTTCTTCTGCAGGAACAAAACCTCTCCCTTTTTCAATGGTAATTTCCGCATTTAATTTTACAGATTTATCCATATTACAGATTACCAATTCTGGATTCAACACTTGAAAACCAGAAATGAATTTTTGTAAATCACCCGCTTTTAATTGCTCTTGACCAGAAATATTGATTGAAACAGTTTCTCTATCAGTTTCATCTATTTGTTTTTTAAAACGAACTTGTTTTAAATTTAAGATGATTTCAGTTACGTCTTCAACAACACCACTCACTGTAGAAAATTCGTGTTCAACACCATCAATTCGTAAAGATGTGATTGCAAATCCTTCTAAAGATGATAAAAGTACTCTTCTTAAAGCGTTTCCGACTGTGAGTCCAAAACCTGGTTCTAAAGGTCTGAATTCGAATTTACCTTTAAAATCGGTAGACTCGATCATGATTACTTTATCGGGCTTTTGAAAATTTAAAATTGCCATATTATTTTCTTCGTTTTAATTGTTATCAAGTTGCGCGGTTTATAAGTGTGAAGAAATACGAACAAACCCTTTGGCTCAATACCAATATTATTAATTGATTATTTAGAATATAATTCTACTATTAATTGTTCTTTGATGTTTTCTGGAATTTGGATTCTAGCTGGAACTTTAACAAAAGTACCTTCTTTTTTATCAGAATTCCAAGTCAACCATTCATAAACAGTGTTGCTTGCTGAAATCAATGAGTTTTCGATAGTTTGTAAAGATTTTGATTTTTCTCTTACAGCAACAACATCACCCTCTTTTAATCTGTATGAAGGAATATTAACAATTTCTCCATTCACAGTAATGTGTCTGTGAGAAACTAGCTGACGAGCACCACTTCTTGAAGGGGAAATTCCCATTCTGTAAACTACGTTATCTAATCTAGACTCACAAAGTTGTAATAAAATTTCACCTGTAATTCCTTGAGAAGCTTGCGCACTTTTGAATAAATTACTGAATTGACGCTCTAATATACCATAAGTATATTTTGCTTTTTGCTTTTCCATTAACTGGGTAGCATATTCAGATTTTTTTCCTCTACGTTTAGCAGCTCCGTGCTGTCCTGGGGGAAAGTTTCTTTTTTCGAAGTTTTTGTCTTCACCAAAAATTGCTTCACCGAATTTACGGGCAATTTTAGTTTTTGGTCCTGTGTATCTTGCCATTTTTGTTGTTTTTATTGATAGGGATTATGAATTAAGGCTAATCCTTCGATAATCGCATTCCTATCAGAATTAAATAATTAAATTATACTCTTCTTCTTTTTGGAGGACGACATCCATTGTGTGGAATTGGTGTAACATCAATGATTTCAGTTACTTCAATACCAGCATTGTGTAGAGATCTAATTGCAGACTCTCTTCCATTTCCAGGTCCTTTTACGAAAACTTTTACTTTACGTAAACCTGCTTCTTTAGCAACTCCTGAACAATCTTCTGCTGCTAATTGAGCCGCATAAGGAGTATTCTTTTTAGAACCTCTAAAACCCATTTTACCTGCAGATGACCAAGAAACTACGTCTCCTTTTTTGTTTGTTAAAGAAATGATGATATTATTGAATGTAGCATTGATATGAGCTTCTCCAATAGCATCTACTATTACTTTACGTTTTTTTGCACTTGCTTTTGCCATAATTTTTTGTTGTTAAGCTATGATGTTTAGTAAATTGTATTTAAAATAATACGGCACACTAAATACATTGGCTAGTTTAATCTCTAACTTATTTTTTCTTGTTAGCAACTGTTTTTCTCTTACCTTTTCTTGTACGAGAATTATTTTTAGTTCTTTGACCTCTTAAAGGAAGACCTAATCTGTGACGAATTCCTCTTTGACAACCGATATCCATTAAACGTTTGATGTTTAATTGAACTTCAGAACGTAATTCACCTTCAATTGTGAAAGCTCCAACTTGTTCTCTAATTGCCGCGATTTGATCGTCATTCCAGTCTTGAACTTTAATGCTTTCATCAACGTTAGCTTTTGCTAAAATATCTTTAGCTCTACTGTTACCTATACCAAAGATATAAGTTAAAGCAATAACTCCTCTTTTGTTCTTTGGAATGTCTATACCTGCTATTCTTGCCATTACCCTTGTCTTTGTTTAAATCTAGGATTTTGTTTATTTATTACATATAATCTGCCTTTTCTGCGAACTATTTTGCAGTCGGCGCTTCTTTTTTTAACTGATGCTCTAACTTTCATCTGCGTTGTCTTTTATTTAGTATCTGTAAGTAATTCTTGCTTTCGATAAATCGTATGGACTCATTTCTAATTTTACTTTATCACCAGGTAATAATTTGATATAATGCATACGCATTTTTCCTGAAATGTGTGCTGTTACAATATGTCCATTCTCTAATTCTACACGAAACATAGCATTTGATAATGCTTCTGTAATTGTTCCATCTTGTTGAATCGCTGATTGTTTAGCCATATTAATTAATCGATTTTCTATTGCTATTTCCTGTTTTCATCAAACCATCATAATGGCGATTTAATAAATACGAATTTATTTGTTGCATGGTATCAATTGCTACACCAACCATAATGATTAATGAAGTTCCACCATAAAACATAGCCCAACTTTGTTGTACTCCAAATTGAACAACTATTGAAGGTAAAATAGACAAAGCTGCTAAAAATAGAGAGCCTGGAAATGTAATTTTTGACAATATCGAATCCAACCTATCAGCAGTATCTTTTCCTGGTCTAATTCCTGGAATAAAACCTCCACTTCTTTTTAAATCATCGGCCATTTTGTTTGTTGGTATTGTAATCGCTGTATAGAAAAAACTAAAAACGATAATCAAAACTGCGAATATTACATTGTACCACAAACCATTGAT
>JANREL010000067.1 GCA_030758355.1 Polaribacter sp. | reverse complement strand
ATTTTATAAATCCTGACGGATTGATCAAATCCAAACCTAAACAAATCTGGACACAGGGTGAAACAGAAGCTAGCAGTTGTTGGTTTCCAACAATTGATGCACCCAACCAAAAAACTACCCAAGAAATCTACATTACAGTACCAAATGAATATGTAACGCTTTCCAACGGAATTTTGCTAAATCAAACTAAAAAAGGGAACCTGCGCACGGATTATTGGAAAATGGATCAAAAGCATGCGCCATACCTATTTTTTATGGGAATTGGTGAGTTTGAAATCATCAAAGATGCTTATAAGAATATCTCTGTAGATTATTATGTTGAAAAAGAATATGCACCACATGCCAAAGCAATTTTTGGACTGACACCAGAAATGATGGGGTTTTTCGAAAGCAAATTAGGGGTGAAGTATCCGTGGGTAAAATACAGCCAAATGGTGGTGAGAGATTATGTTTCGGGAGCTATGGAAAACACCACAGCGGTTGTGCATGGTGACCAAGCCTACCAAAAACCGGGACAATTGATTGATGAAAATATCCATGAAAATACCATCGCACACGAATTGTTTCATCATTGGTTTGGTAATTTGGTAACCTCAGAAAGTTGGAGTAATCTTACCCTCAACGAATCGTTTGCCAATTACAGTGAATATTTGTGGCGCGAATACAAATACGGCAAAACCGATGCAGAAATGCATCTTTATGAGCAAGTGAGTGCTTATAAAAATGGACAAAATATCGATAAAAAATTGGTGCGTTTTGATTATGCAGATAAAGAAGACATGTTCGATGAAATCAGCTATAACAAAGGGGGTGCTATTTTACACATGTTGCGAAAATATTTAGGTGATGAGGCTTTTTTCTTAGGCTTGCAAACCTATTTAACCGAGTATCAATACCAAGCTGCAGAGGTACATCAATTACGATTGATTTTCGAGAAAATTACAGGCAAAGACCTCAACTGGTTTTTCAATCAATGGTATTTTGGAGCAGCACATCCTAGTTTAGAGATTTCTTATGATTACAATACCTTACGCAAAACAGTCACTGTAAATGTGTTGCAATTGCAAGCAGATACTTTTCAGTTTCCGTTTGCTATTGATATTTTTGAAGGAAATGTTCGTAAAAGACATCAAATGTTTGTAAACGGTAAAGATGCTTCCTTTACCTTTCCCTATCAAATACAACCCAACTTGATTCAGGTAAATTCGGATGGCGTATTGTTGTGCGATATTACTGAAAACAAAGTTTTGAGTGATTATATCTTTCAGCTACGCAAAGCTGATAATTTTGAACACCGAAGAGACGCTTTGTTGGAAGTTGCTAAAAGACAAGAAGACAAAAATGCGTTTGATGCCATCGTCAATGCCTTGGATGATGAGGCGTATAAAATCCGAATTTTAGCTTTACAAAAAATCGATTTGATCAACAAATTTGCCAAAAAGGATGCTATTCAAAAAATCATGAAAATGGCAAATAACGACTCTAAAACTCTGGTGCAAGCAGAGGCGATTCACACCTTAGGCAAATTAACAGACCCTGATTTGAAACCTATCTTTTTAAAAGCGCTTGAAAGCAAGTCTTATTCGGTTTTGGGCAAAGCCTTGGTGTCTATGTATTATGTAGACAAACCAACAGCCATCGACAAATCGAAACAATTGCCAGACGAAGTACGTCAGATTTTAGCTACGCCTTTAACGCGTATTTTCATTGAAGAAAATGATGAATCTGAATTGCCTTTTGTGGCTAAAAATGTGTTAACTGGTATGTTCTTAACGGGAGATGATACTACAAAAAAACTGTTTCAAAAAGCCTTTAAACAGATCACCGAAAGCAATAATACCGAAGCTATACAAAATGTAGTGGATGATATGGTTGTGAAAGGCAAGAAGTACCAACAATTTAGTTTTGACAAAGTAGTCATCAACTTAATGCGTACCATGATTCAAGAGCAACAACGATTAAGCATGTCAAACAGCGAAAAAAATATTACCATCATTAAAGCTGCTATGGCAAAACTCTTGTAATCAAAACAAACGGTAATTTTCGCTAACTTTTCTGGTGATAAGCGGTACTTGATACGGATAAGCAAAATTGGTAATAGGGGCTTGGTTTAGCCATGATTGCTCGTCATTTTGTTGTAAAATAACCGGCATTCTTTTTTTGATGTTGTGAATGCTCGACATTAATTCATTGGCTACTGTGGTAATCAGGGTACACGTGCTTTTTAAATTACCTGTATGCCCATCAATCCAATGCGAGTATAAACCGGCAAAAGCAAATAGAGCTTCTTTTTCAAAGCCGATTTCATATTTTAGCTTTTTTTTACCTTTACTATCCAACCATTGCCATTCGTAAAAACCATTTGCGATGACCAAACAACGTTGGGAAACGACTTCTTTAAAAGCAGGTTTTTCTTGGAGGGTCTCTATTTTGGCATTCAAGGTCATTTTTCTAATTTCATCGTTTTTTGCCCACCCTGGTATCAATCCCCAAGCAAAAGGCTGAATCAAGGTAGGTGCTTGTTGGGTAATGACAGGCAATAGCGGAAAACGAAATCCATTTATTTGATCTTGAGGTGTAAACAAGAAATCCGATGTTATTTCTGCATCAAAACGTTGTGTCATCGCTTTGGCAGTGAAGGTTTGTTTTATGTGGAAGCACATAGGGTAGTTATAAGTTTGTTTATTGTTTTTGCAACACTAGTAAGGAAATCCTATTCATTAAAATTTTAAGCTAACGTGAGTTTAGAGTCTTTAATTTAAAGAAAAAAGCACACTATTTTCTTATTCTGATAGCCGCTATTTGAACCGTAAATCAATGCTATGGGCGATACATAGGGATGATAAAATAAACATTTGGAGTTTGTAAAAAATTTGTAATTTGTTTACTTTCATTTATTCTGAACCATTTTTCTACTTTTTTCTATTGCAATATTTTTTTCAAATTTATTGTATATAATGAGTATTATAAGTCCAAAAATTATCGCTGCAATTATTAAAATAGTGTTTAGAATTCCAGTTACTGAAAACGAAATTCGCAACAAAATGGTAGAAATGATAAATCCTGAGTTTCTAAAAACTTTATGAAATTCATCCGTATGAAAAAATGAAAATAATAACAAAATTACATCAGTAATTATCAAGATTGAAAAAAACTGTTCAAAAAAGATATTATTAATATTTTTAAATGAAATATTTGAATCAGTATGTAAGCTTATTGAAGAGGAAATCCAATTGGTAAATGAGTAAATGGTTACAAAAAAAACTACAGGTACTAATAAAGTTGCCAATATTTGTTTGAATTTAACAAACCTTGCAATTCCTTCATTTTTTAGCTCATCATTTTCATAATTGTATCTTTTTTTGCTTTGAATAAAGAATTGATAAATCAGAAAAAAAAGCAATAATGATGCAATAATGTCATAAGTAAACTGCAAATCATACTTTATAGTAAACCAATCAGAGGAGAGGGATAAGTTTGAAAGGTCTTTGAAAATTCGTCTGATGATAATAAGTGAGATGATTTCGTATTGTTTACTAATATATATAGTAAATGATTTTGGGAGATAATAAATCAATAAATACACTTCATAAATAAGTATAAATGAAAAAGGAGTGTAAATTGCAGAAATAGGATTTGTCAATAAATCTGAAGGTTCAGCGAGTGCAATTAATCCAAAATCGACTAAGAAAATAATCAATAAATGGATAAAAAAACTAGCGATAGAAATGATTAAGATGATTTTTTCGGTCTTTTTACGAGTATCATCAGATAAAAACTTCTTATAAAACAACTCGGAATATTTCTTAAACACCATGTGAAAAAATTATATCTCAAATGTAAACATAAAAACAATTACTTTTTTATTTATTTCTAAACCAGCAATCTAAATCATTTGTTTTCGTATTTTTTTAAAAATAGGACTCACGGTTTTTTCATGAATAAATTGGTTTGTTAAATGGTGTTCTTGGTAAATAATTAAAAGCTCCCATATCATGAGTAAAGACGGTTTTCTTTTTGGAATAGTAGTTTTTGGGAATGTATCATAATTTCTAGGTAAAATCAAAGAAAACAGTGATTTTACCTCTAATAAATCCAACGTTTTAAGAGTGTATCAATATTAATTTTTGTTCATAAATTAATAAAGACTTTTATTCTTTCAAACAAGAGATAAATGTGATCTTTCATCCAATCATTTTTAAGAATTTTGGATTCGTCACCATAATGATATATTCTACTATCAAATAAAATAATTGTACATGAAAGTTTATATAATGTAAAAATCTAGCAATCTAATAATCTTTCAATCTTCACGCATCGAATATCTAAAATCTAAAACCGACCCTCGACCATCTACTCTTTCTGACCATTAAGCATTAAAAAAGCCTTTAGAAATTCGCCAATATTGCCATCCATTACGGCATCTACATTACCAGTTTCATGACCTGTCCGGACATCTTTTACTAGCTTGTATGGATGCATTACATAATTTCGAATTTGGCTTCCCCATTCGTTTTTCATCTTGTTGGCTTCAATATCGTCTCTGGCTGCTTGTTGTTTTTTTAGTTCTATTTCATACAATTGCGATTTCAACATTTGCAACGCAGTGGCTCTGTTATCATGTTGTGAACGCGAATTGGAACACTGAATTTGAATACCTGTTGGTTTGTGCGTCAATTGCACTTTGGTTTCTACTTTGTTTACATTTTGCCCTCCAGCACCACTAGAGCGTGCAGTGGTAATCTCAATATCAGCAGGGTTGATATCAATTTCAATAGAATCATCTGCCACAGGATATACATATACCGATGAAAAACTGGTATGACGCTTGGCATTGCTATCAAACGGAGAAATACGCACCAATCTGTGTACCCCATTTTCGCCTTTGAGCCAACCAAAGGCGTAATCGCCTTCAATTTCGATAGTTACAGTTTTAATACCTGCTGCATCACCTTCTTGATAGTTTAGTGTTTTTAGTTTAAAACCTTGTTTTTCTGCCCACATAGTGTACATTCTGAAAAGCATTTCTGTCCAATCGCAACTTTCTGTGCCTCCAGCACCTGCTGTAATTTGGATGACTGCTGACAAAGAATCTCCTTCTTCCGATAGCATGTTTTTAAACTCAATATCCTCTAAAAAGGAGCGTGTTTTTTGAAACTGTTCTTCTAATTCAGCCTCATCCACTTCGCCTTCTTTGTAAAATTCGAACAATACATTCAAATCATCGTTCATTGATTTTACCTCTTGATAGTCAGCCACCCATTTCTTTTTAAAACGGAGCTCTCTCAACAAAACTTCGGCCTCTTTTGGATGATTCCAAAAGTCGGGATTCGCAGTTTTTTCTTCTTCATTGGCTATCTGAATCAGCTTTTTATCGATTTCTAAATACGAATGTAGCTTCTCAATTCTGACAGTAATATCCTTTAAGTGTTCTAGTGTAATCATAAGTACTGCAAAAATAACTGATTTTTTAAGATTTCAACTTGAAAACAAGACGAGTTATTTGTAGTTTTATCAAAATTTATATCCAATGCAAAGAATAACTGTTTTTTTAGCCCTACTATGGATGAGCATTCCTGGTTTTTCTCAGTTTTTTACTGATAAAACAGGGGGTAAGTTGCGAAAAGGGATTGCCAAATACGAGGGGTTTGTTAACTTTTATCATGATGAAACGACTGATAAAATCTATCTGGAAATTGCCAAACTCGACCAAGAGTTATTATATGTCAACGCACTTTCTCAAGGAATTGGTTCGAATGATATTGGTTTGGATAGAGGACAATTGGGTGTTGGGGTAGTGGTGCTTTTTAAAAAAGCGGGAAATAAGATTTTATTGATACAACCCAATCAAAATTTTAGAGCTATTACCAATAATATAGAGGAAAAAGAATCCGTAAAAGAAGCTTTTGCTAAATCGGTGTTGCATGGATTTGCCATCAAAGAAGAAAAAAAAGGGGTCTATTTGTTAGATGCTACTGATTTTTTGATGCGAGATGCCCATGGTGTGGCAGCTACTTTGGCAAACAACAACCAAGGCAATTACAGTTTGGATAAAAGCAAAAGTGCTTTTTATCTAGAGCGCACCAAAGCATTCCCTAAAAACGTAGAATTTGATGTGATGTTGACTTTTAGTGGCACACCCAAAGGCTACAACATTCGCAGTGTAACTCCTGATGCAAGTGCAGTAACCGTGCATCAACATCATTCGTTTGTGGAATTGCCAGACAATAACTACAAACCCAGAAAATACGATCCACGTTCGGGTTCATGGCAAATGACCTATATGGATTATGCAACGCCCGTAAATGAAAATATTACCAAACGCTTTATTTACAGACATCGTTTGGAGAAGAAAAATCCGAAAGCAGCCACTTCAGAGGCTCTAGAACCGATTGTGTATTATTTAGACAGAGGCACACCTGAGCCTGTTAGAACAGCATTGTTAGAAGGTGGTCGTTGGTGGAATCAAGCCTTTGAAGCAGCAGGTTACAAAGATGCATTTCAAATAAAAATGCTGCCCGAAGGCGCAGACATGTTGGATGCACGTTACAATGTGGTACAATGGGTGCACAGATCAACAAGAGGTTGGAGTTATGGGGCTAATATTTCTGACCCAAGAACGGGCGAAATTATCAAAGGACATGTAAGTTTGGGAAGTTTGCGCATTCGTCAAGATTTTTTAATTGCCCAAGCGCTGCAAGCACCTTATAAAAATAATGCTGTGGATGATGATTTTGCGATGCAATTAGCGATTGCGAGAATAAGACAATTGTCAGCTCATGAAATAGGACATACGTTGGGATTTGCGCACAATTTTGCAGCAAGTACCGTAGGCAGGACTTCTGTGATGGATTATCCACATCCAAAGTTGGTAATGAAAGACGGTAAGATTGATTTTTCACAAGCCTATGATGATAAAATTGGTGCATGGGACAACGCTACAGTTGCGTATTCCTATCAAGATTTTCAAGAAGATGTTAACGAAGAAACAGCCCTCAATGATATTTTGGAAAAAGCCTTTGCTAATGGATTACGTTATTTATCTGATCAAGATGCAAGGCCAACAGGCAGTGCTAGTGCCTATGCACATTTGTGGGACAATGGTACTACGGTGTATGACGAATTACACAAGCTACTTGACATCAGAAAAAAAGCCATTGCCGCTTTTTCAGAAGACAATATCAAAACAGGCGAACCATATTCTGTGTTGGAAGATGTTTTTGTGCCCTTGTACTTTTTACATCGCTATCAAACTGAAGCTACTTCTAAAATTATTGGTGGTTTGGACTACACCTATGCAGTAAAAGGAGGAAATCAAACCATTGTACAACGCATTGCAGGTAAAGAAGAACGCTTAGCATTGCAAGCCATTTTAAAAACATTGGCAGTAGAAGAAATAGCCATTCCGAAAGAGAAACTCGCACTTTTTCCGCCCAGAGCTTATGGCTATGATCGATCAAGAGAATCGTTTAATAGCAAATTGGGCGTTGCTTTTGATCCGTTTTCAGCTGTAGAGACATCCTCAGAAATGACTTTAGAGTTGCTGTTGCACCCACAAAGACTCTCCAGATTGATCGCCCATAAAAGTTTGGATGAATCCCAATTAGGCTTGGAAGAACTGTTGGATTCTTTGATTGCAATCACCTTTAAAACGACACACAAAGACAGCTATTACCAAGAATTGCAAAACATCATTAACCTTGAATTTTTAGAACAATTGATGTATTTGTCATCAAATAAAAATCAATATCTGCAGGTCAATGCTATTGTTGCTGCCAAATTAGAAGAAATTAAGCAATTACTACTGAATTCCTCAGCCAAAAAGGCACAAGAAATGATGGAACAATCCTTTATAAAAATGATAAACGATTTTGAGAAAAACCCTACTGTTTTTAAAAAATCAGATGCACCGAAAATTCCGGATGGTTCGCCAATAGGCACATCTCACTAAAAAAGACAACAAATGATTATCGATTTAATTTCAGATACCGTAACCAAACCTACGCCTGGCATGTTGCAAGCCATGATGCACGCACAAGTTGGAGATGATGTTTTTAGTATGGATCCAACAGTCAATGCACTACAAAAAAAAGTGGCAGCGATGTTTGGCATGGAAGATGCCCTGTTTTTCCCTTCAGGAACCATGGCGAATCAGGCGGCTATAAAAATACATACCCAACCTGGAGATTTATTGTTTTGTGATAAATATGCCCATGTATACAATTACGAAAGTGGTGGAGCTGCTTTTCACTCGGGCGTGACTTGTAGATTGATTGACGGCTCAAGGGGAATGTTTTCTGCAGCTCAATTAGAAGAAGCATCTTCAGGAAGTCCGCAAATTTATTTGCCCTATGCAAGATTGGTGTGTATTGAAAACACTACCAACAAAGGTGGAGGAGCGTGTTGGGATTTTTCGGAACTGGAAAAAATAGAAAAAATAACCAGAGAAAAGAACTTGGCTTTTCATCTAGATGGTGCACGATTGTTCAATGCATTGGTTGCCAAAAACGAAACACCCCAGCAATATGGACAGCTGTTTGATACCATTTCTATTTGCTTCTCTAAAGGATTGGGAGCGCCTGTAGGCTCAATGTTGTTGGGATCAAAAGAACACATTCACAAAGCTCTGCGAATCCGAAAATTGTATGGAGGAGGGATGAGGCAAGTGGGGTTTTTAGCATCAGCCTGTGACTATGCTTTGGATCATCATGTGGAAAGATTGGCAGAAGATCATCAAAAAGCTAAGGAAATAGGAGCTGTACTAAAAACTGTTTCGTATGTCACCAAAGTGGAAACTATTGAAACCAATATTGTGATATTTTATGTGGATACCGCCATTGGTGATGACAATTTTATCAAACGAATGAAAGATCAAAAAATCTTACTAACACCCATGGGGGAAGGAAAAATCAGAATTGTAACGCACTTGGATTATACAAACGAAATGCATGCTATCCTATTGGATGCATTGCGAAATTTTCAGTAAAAAGGAGCATTACATTTCCGATTCTAATTTTGCCAATTCTTTATAGTTTCTGTTGAGTTTTTTCAACAGGATGCCATACAATAATTGATAGAATAACCAGAAAAGCCCAAGAATAATAAGGGTTGCAATCAACATTAAGAAAACCACTAACAAAATTTGTTTGTTGCTCAAATCCTCTATGTTAATGTTGATGCTAGCTATAGTTACTACAATCATGGTTAGAGCTAAGTAGCTGAGATTGAAAAACACATAATTGCGCACTGTTTTACGAGTCTGTAAGATTTTTTTCATCAATAATCTGGTTGATGCTACTGATGAGATCTTTACATAATTTTGATAAAATTGTACCAAAAAGTAAATTAAGATTGCATAAGCTACAATTTGAGAATAGAACACAAAGCTTTGTAAACCCAATTCCTCATATTGTTTGTAGGCCTCTTCCATGTCCATAAAGAAGTATAATGAGTTCATAAAAATAAACTCCAAAATTCCAATTACAAAAATCCATTTCACAATAGAAGAAGATTTGGCATGAGCCATTTTGTAAATCTCTTGTGTAGAGAATTTATAGGGCATCTCTATTTGTTTGCTCCAAGTTTCTTTATATTTATTTAACAAATCCATTTTTATGGGTTTAAAATACTTTTTAATTTTTCCTTTGCTCTGTTCATTTTAACACGAGCATTTACGTTTGAAATTCCCAATGTTTCTGCAATTTCATGGAAATTTTTATCCTCTAAATACAAGAAAATCAATGCTTTGTCAATATCATTCAACTGATGGATGGCTTTGTATAAGGCCTCTAATTGTTTTTCTTCAGTATCATCATATTCTGTTGATGAAATTCTGAATGCCACATCGCTAAAATCATCTGTTTTTATGCTTTTAGTTGATTTTCTATACAATGAAATTGCCGTATTCAACGCCACTCTATACATCCAAGTACTAAATTTAGCATCACCACGAAACTTGGAATAATTTTTCCAAAGTTGGATGGTGATTTCTTGAAACAAATCATTATGTGCTTCTTTGTCTGTAGTATACATTCTACAGATTTTATGAGCAATATTTTGATTTTTTTCAAAATCTGACAAAAATTCAGCTTCTAAATCTTTTTGCACTCTAATTGGTTCGTTTTGAGTATTAGTAGTGTAAAATTAGAAAATGTTACAGATTTATTTTTAACTATTCTTTTCATAAAAAAAATGTATAACTTTGTTTACTTTAAAACAAAATAAATTGAACAGTATTAAGCAAGATTTCACGATCAAAGATTTAGAAAATATTTCAGGAATCAAAGCGCACACGATACGTATATGGGAAAAAAGGTACAATCTGTTGAAACCTAATAGAACAGATACTAATATTAGATACTACTCGCCAGAAAACCTAACAAAACTCTTAAATATTGTTTTGTTAAATAATAATGATTTCAAAATTTCGAAAATCGCTGCTATGACTGATGATGAAATTTTGTTAAAATCTAGAGAATTAGCGTTTAGCAATGCTGTGAGTGATGAGGCAATAAATTCATTGAAACTCTCTATGTATCAATTTGATAAGGTGTTGTTTAACAACACATATAATACCTTATTACAAAAAAAAACATTCAGAGAAATTTTTAAAAACGTATTCATTCCCTTTTTAGAACAAATAGGAATGTTGTGGCATACTGATACTTTATTGCCTGCACATGAGCATTTTATGTCTAATTTAATTTCTCAAAAAATTCTTTCCAATACCGAGAAATTACAATACAATATTACCAACACCAACAAAACCTATGTTTTGTTTTTGCCAGAAAACGAAATACACGAATTAGGCTTGTTGTATTTGAATTATGAGTTGGTGTTAAGAGGGTTTCACACCATTTATTTAGGACAAAGTTTGCCCTTAAATAATTTAAATTACTTTTTAGAAAACGACAAAGAAGTTTGTTTCATTACCTCGTTAACGATTCAACCGTATAACGATAAAATAGAAGATTATTTCAATGAAATTAACGACTTAATGTTAGAAACCAATCACAAATTCATTGCTATTGGTCACAAAGTTCAAAAAATTAAGCACCTTCCTTTAGGAAAACAAATTCATTTATATGAATCGATAAGTGATTTGTTAAAAGTCTTATAAATTTCCACAATATCAACGAAATCGTTTAATTAATAGTTACTTTTGTTAAACAAATATTCATATGAAAAAAAAAATATATATTATTGGTTCAGGGTTTTCTGCTTTAGCGGCATCATGTTATCTATCTAAAGAAGGATTTGAAGTAATCGTTTTAGAAAAAAATACGACTTTAGGAGGAAGAGCAAGGCAGTATAAAAAAGACGGTTTTACTTTTGATATCGGTCCGACTTGGTATTGGATGCCCGATGTTTTCGAGCGCTTTTTTGCTGATTTTGGTAAAAAACCTTCCGATTTTTACCTTTTAGAAAAACTAAAACCAGCATATCAGGTGTATTTTGGAGAACAAGACTCTATTACTATTGATGGAAATTTAGAAGAGATTTACCAAACTTTTGAACAAGAGGAAAAAGGCAGTGCCACACAATTAAAAAAATTCATGGATTCTGCTCAATCTAATTACAACATTGCTATAAAAGATTTGGTTTACAAACCTGGTATTTCACCTTTAGAGTTGGTAACCCCAAAAACAGTGACAAAGCTCAATCAATTTGTGTCTACGATCAGAAAAGAGGTGCGTAAAAACATTAAAAGTAATAAACTCATTCAGATTTTAGAGTTTCCAGTATTGTTTTTAGGAGCTAAGCCAAGCAACACCCCTGCGTTTTACAATTTCATGAATTATGCTGATTTTGGACTTGGAACTTGGCATCCAATTGGAGGAATGTATAAAGTAGTTGAAGGCATGGTTGCGTTGGCAGAGAGTTTGGGTGTAGAATTTAGAACCAATGCCAATGTTGATAAAATAAAAACAGATGCTTCTAATAATGTAATTGGTTTGGTGGTAAATGGTGAAGATATTGAAGCAGATTTGGTATTGAGTGGCGCAGATTATCATCACACAGAGACTTTATTGAATGAAAATGTACGTCAATATTCAGAAAATTACTGGTCTAAAAAGACTTTTGCACCTTCGTCATTGCTTTTTTATGTAGCTTTTGATAAAAAATTAGCCAACGTTTCTCATCACACCTTATTTTTTGACAGCGATTTTGATGTGCATGCAAAAGACATTTATGACACCCCAAAATGGCCTGATAATCCATTGTTTTATGCAAGCTTTTCAAGCATTACTGACGATTCTTTTGCTCCTGATGATTGCGAGGCTGCAACATTTTTAATACCTTTAGCACCAGGTTTGGAAGATACAGACGAATTACGAGAATTGTATTTTAAGAAAATAATTACTCGTTTAGAGAAATTAACCAACCAAGATGTGCAAAAAAATATTATATTTAAAAAATCTTTTTGCGTAAATGATTTTGTAGAAGAATACAACTCTTACAAAGGAAACGCATACGGATTGGCAAATACGTTGTTTCAAACAGCATTTTTAAGGCCAAAAATAAAAAGTAAAAAAGTGAATAATTTATATTTTACAGGGCAATTAACCGTTCCAGGACCTGGAGTTCCTCCGGCGTTAATTTCTGGAAAAATTGCTTCGGATTTAATAGTAAAAAATCAACAAAATTAGTGTATGAAAGAATTGTTTGATGATGTTTCAAATGGATGCAGCGAAATGGTTACTAAAAAATATAGTACTTCTTTTTCTATGGCTGTAAACATGTTGTCTCCAAAAATCAGAGCTGATATTTATAATATTTATGGTTTTGTGCGATTTGCCGACGAAATCGTAGATACTTTTCATGACTATGATAAAGAGCAGTTGATGCGTCATTTTGAACAAGACTATTATTTTGCCAAAGAACAGAAAATAAGTTTGAACCCCATTTTGCACTCTTTTCAACAAACGGTTCATAAGTATAATATTCCAGATGAAATGGTGCAGGCTTTTCTAAAAAGCATGAAAGCTGATTTGTACAAAACAACATACAACACCAAAGAAGAGTATGACGAATATATTTTTGGTTCTGCAGATGTAGTAGGTTTGATGTGCTTGAAAGTATTTGTAAACGGAGATGAAAAACTGTATGTTGAGTTAAGAGATGCTGCCATGCGTTTAGGATCTGCTTTTCAAAAAGTAAACTTTTTGCGCGATTTAAAAGACGATTTTGAGTTGTTGAATCGCTCGTATTTCCCGAATATCGATTTTGGAAAATTAGATGCGGCCTCAAAACAACTTATTATTGATGAGATAGAAGATGATTTTGACTATGCGTATACAAACGGCATCTTAAAATTGCCTGTAGAAGCAAAATTTGGGGTGTATATGGCATACAGATATTACAGACGATTGTTGAAGAAACTAAAAAACTTACCTTCAGAAAAAATCATGGATACGAGAATTCGAATTTCTAATCCAATGAAAATTAACCTTTTAGCAAGAAGTTACGTAAAATACAAATTAAATATTATCTAATGTTGTACGCACTGATTACCTTCGGGGTTTTTATAACGATGGAAGGCATTACTTGGTGTACGCACAAATATGTAATGCACGGTTTTGGATGGTTTTTACACGAAGACCATCACCAACCAGGGTATCCTAATGTATTTGAAAAGAATGACTTGTTTTTTGTGATTTTTGCATTTCCGAGCATGTTGTTGTTTATTTTTGGCTCTAATACTCCTTATACTTTTTTAATTTTTATAGGTTTAGGAATTTTATTATATGGATTGGCGTATTTTTTAATCCATGATGTCTTGATTCATCAACGATTTAAGTGGTTTAAAAACACCAATAGTTGGTATTTAAAAGCCCTGAGAAAAGGTCACAAAGTACATCACAAAAATATGGGAAAAGAAGAAAGTCAATGTTTTGGGATGTTGTTTGTTCCGTTAAAATATTTTAGAGAATTCCTATAAAATACTTTTTTAGAATTACCTGTTTTTACAGATGCTATCAAATCATAATTTATGAATCGTAATACACAACTGACAAGATGAAAAATTACGATTATATCATAGTTGGTGCAGGAGCTTCAGGATTAATGATGGCCTACAGGATGTCAAAAGATTCTTTTTTTGAGACAAAAAAAATCCTGATTATTGACAAAGAGAAAAAGTCAATCAACGACCGAACTTGGTGTTTTTGGGAAAAGAACAATGGTGAATGGGATGATGTTTTAGCCAAAACTTGGGATAAAATTCAATTCAAGTCTGATATACATTCGCTTGAAGAATCCATTTTACCGTATCAATATAAAATGATACGTAGTAAAAAAATCTACGACAAAATTTGGAATCAGTTAGATCAAAATCCACAGATTACCTTTATAGCTTCCAACGTTTTAGAAATTCAGCAGGCTGAAAGTTCAGCAATTGTTATTACGGATGCGGGTTCATTTTCATCAACAGTTGTTCTTAACTCTATTCTTTTTTCAAACAAATACAAGCTTCAAACAAAATACCCAGTTTTACAGCAGCATTTTGTCGGTTTTTTTATAAAAACAACTGAAGATTCCTTTAATGACGATTTGGCTACCTTTATGGATTTTAAAATTCCACAAAAGGGAAATACACGATTTATGTATATTTTGCCTTTCAGTAAAAATGAAGCACTTTTTGAATATACCTTGTTTTCAGAAAAGTTGTTACCCATTTCTGAATATGAAGCTGAAATCGAAACTTATCTGAAAGAAAATAACATCACCAACTTCACCATTACCGAAAAAGAACAAGGGTCAATACCCATGACTTGTTATCATTTTTGGAAAAATAATTCTAATAATATCATTCATATTGGTACTGCTGGAGGATGGTCTAAACCAAGTACAGGATTTACCTTCAAAAACACGACCAAAAAAACTTCCCAATTAATTGACCATTTAAAAGAAAACAAACCCTTACCATCGTTTTATAAAATCAATAAATTTTGGTTTTATGACCTGTTATTATTGGATATTTTACATGAGAAAAATCATTTAGGATCTTCATTATTTGGACATTTATTCAAAAGAACTTCCGTAGAAAAGATTTTAAAATTTTTAGATGAAGAAACGTCTTTTACAGAAGATTTATCCATCATGTTGAAAATGCCGCCTGCCAATTTTATACGTGCAATTTTTAAGCGGATTTTTTAATCTCTGGGAAACTTTTTTCGAATTTTTTCCAATCCTAAATTGTGAATACTTCCAATATGGGTATGTTTTTTACCTAAAGTAGCTTTGTAAATACCTGATTGTACTTCTCCACCAATTTTTTGATAGGCTTCTCTAAAACTCATCCCTTCAGTAACTAAATTATTGATGCTATCAACGGTAAATAAATAGTGGTATTTCTCATCATTCAAATCAATTTCTTTCACAATAATTTGTTGAATGGCAAAGTTGAAAATGTCTAAGATATTTTTTACATCTTCAAAAGCATTGATCATGTTTTCTTTCAATAACTGAAAATCTCTGTGATAACCAGAAGGTAAATTATTGGTAATAAGAATCATTTCTGTTTGTAATGCCTGAATTTTATTGCATTTTCCACGAATCAATTCAAACACATCAGGATTTTTTTTATGTGGCATAATGCTACTACCAGTAGTCAATTCGTCAGGAAAAGAAATAAAACCAAAATTCTGACTCATATACAAACAAATATCCATAGAAAAACGTGCTAAAGTATTGGATAAACCACCCAAAGCAGCAGCAATGGAACGCTCGCTTTTTCCTCTACTCATCTGTGCTGCAACCACATTAAATTTTAACGTACTGAAATTCATTTCTTTGGTGGTAAATTCTCTGTCAATAGGAAACGAACTTCCATATCCAGCAGCAGATCCCAGGGGATTTTGATCTACAATTTTTGAAACGGCATGTAGTAAATAAACGTCATCAATTAGCAATTCTGCATAGGCTGAAAACCACAGTCCAAAAGAAGATGGCATGGCAACTTGTAAATGTGTATAACCAGGTAAAAATTGATTTTTGTGAGTTTCTGCTAGTTGCAATAAAGTGTCAAAAAGAACTTTTACTTTTTGATTTACTTCATTCAAGTTTTCTTTATAATACAATTGTAAAGCCACTAAAACTTGGTCGTTTCTAGAACGTGCAGTGTGAATTTTTTTACCAACTTCCCCAAATTTTTGAGTCAATTCCCACTCAATTTTAGAGTGTACATCTTCAAAGGAATCTTCAATGATAAAGGTTCCATTTTCAATATCTTTGGCAATATTTTGCAAACCAATTTCCAACTCTTTCAATTCGTTTTCGGTAATCAGTTTAATAGAATGTAGCATTTTAGCATGAGCTAACGAAGCAATTACATCGTATTTTGCAATGTGTATATCAATTTCACGGTCATTACCAACTGTAAAAAGTTCTATTTTTTTATCGATTGAAAATCCTTTATCCCAAAGTTTCATTTTTTTCTTGGTTTGTCTGCTCGAGCGCAGTCGAGACCTAAATTAATGTACTACTTTTAAAAAAAACCTCTCGACTGCGCTCGAGGAGATATTTGCTTATATAATTACACGATTCAATAATTCCACATAAATAGCAATTCCCTCTTCAATTTCAGCAATGTAAATAAATTCATCAGCAGAATGTGAACGGGTGCTGTCTCCTGGGCCTAACTTCAATGATTGGCAACTCAACACAGATTGATCTGATAATGTTGGTGAACCATAAGTTTTTCTACCAATCGAAATTCCAGCTTTTACCAATTCGTGTTCGCTAGAAATGGAGGAGGAGTTGAGTCGCAAACTTCTTGGAATTATTTTAGAACATGGTGCATTTTCTTGTAAAATTTGCGCAATTTCTTGATTAGAATAAGAATCATTTACGCGAACATCAATTACCAAATCTACATGTGCAGGAACCACATTGTGCTGTTTTCCTGCATTGATTTGGGTAACGGTCATTTTCACATCGCCCAAAGTTTCCGAAGTTTTATCGAAAGTAAAATCACGAAACCATCGCAACACATCAATCATTTTGTAAATCGGATTGTCATTATTTGGGTGTGCAGCATGACTTGCAATGCCCTCTACGACTGCATCAAAAACCACCAGACCTTTTTCAGCAATGGCCAAATTCATCAATGTTGGTTCGCCAACAATGGCAACATCAATTTTTGGAATGATGGATAACATGCTGTTCAATCCAAATTCTCCACTACTTTCTTCTTCTGCAGAAGCCACCATGACAAGATTGTATTTTAGATTTTCTTGATGAAAAAAATATGTGAAAGTTGCCATCAAGGAAACCAAACAACCTCCCGCATCATTGCTCCCCAAACCATACAATTTTCCGTTTTCAACAATCGCTTCAAATGGATTTTTGGTGTAGGCAGAGTTTGGTTTTACAGTATCATGATGGGAGTTTAGCAATAAAGTTGGTTTGCTCTTATCAAAATATTTATTCACAGCCCATATATTATTTCTGTCTCTTTGAAACGGAATTTGATGATCTTTAAACCAATTTTCAATCAAAAGAGCAGTTTTGTCTTCTTCGGATGAAAAAGACGGAGTTTCAATCAACTTTTTTAAAAGCGCAATAGCTTCGATTGTAAGTTTGTTGAGTTCCATTTATAGCATTATTTTAGTGTAATTTTCGTTTTCTTTTGTCAAGATAGTGGTATTCCCCATAAAAACAGCACGAACACCATTTTTTAGGGCATTGAAACAATTTTCGAGCTTTGGCAACATGCCATCTGCAATAATTCCATCTGATAATAATGTTGAATAACTTTTGGAATTGATGTGTTTGATGACTGAATTTTTATCATTTATATCCTCGAGTACTCCATTCAATTCAAAGCAATAATAAATACTTGTTTCGTAATTTTTACTCATTGAAACCGCTATTTGACTGGTAATAGTATCTGCATTTGTGTTTAATAATTGTCCATTCCCATCATGTGTAATAGCGCAAAATACAGGCGTAAAATCATGATTTATCAACACCTCAATAGCTTGGTTATCAACATTTTTTACATCACCTACAAAACCATAATCAATCTCTTTTACAGGTCTTTTTGAAGACAAAATAGTATTTCCATCTGCTCCAGACAAACCGATTGCATTTATACCCAATGATTGCAGTTTAGCTATTATATTTTTGTTTACTAAACCACCATACACCATGGTAATGACCTTTAAAGTAGCGGCATCAGTAATTCTTCTACCATTCACCATTGTGGATGCTATTCCTAATTTCGCAGCCATTTGTGTGGCTTTTTTTCCTCCACCATGAACCAAAATTTTCTTTCCAGTGAGGTTTGAAAAAAGTTTCAAAAATTCGTGCAAAGAAGATTCATCTTCAATGATATTTCCACCGATTTTGATGATTGATAGTTTTTCCATTTTTCCTCTTTTTTGACAATGGGTTTAAAGCCCCTGCTGTATTTGCATTTCTAATATTTTCTTTAACACCAATTGCGCTGCAAATGTTCTATTATTAGCTTGTTGAATCACCAAAGAATTTTCAGAATCTAAGACCGCATCTTCAACAACTACATTTCTGCGAACTGGCAAACAATGCATGAATTTAGCCTCTCCAATGTTATTTTCGGTTACCATCCAATCTAAATCTGTTTTTAAAATTTGTCCATAAGAATCATATGAACTCCAATTTTTTGCATATACAAAATCGGCATTTTCAAGAGCTACTTTTTGATCGTGAATTATCGGAATATTTTTCGTGATTTCAGAATTTAAATTATATCCTTCAGGATTGGTAATTACAAATTCTACGTCCATTTTTTGCATGGCTTCTACAAAACTGTTCGCAACTGCATGAGGCAACGCTTTAACATGTGGAGCCCAAGATAAAACCACTTTTGGTCTTTTTTTGCTCGAATTTTCGGCAATAGTAATTGCATCAGTCAAACCTTGTAAAGGATGACTTGTAGCACTTTCCATATTCACAATTGGTACAGAAGCGTATTTTATAAAGGCATTTAAAACCTGTTCACGTTCATCTTTTTCTTTGTCTTTTAACGTTGGAAAAGCTCTTACAGCAATCACATCACAATATTGAGAAACCACAGCAGCAGCTTCTTTTATATGTTCAGCAGTTGTGCCATTCATGATGGTTCCATTTTCGAATTCAATGCCCCAAGCATCCTCAGAAACGTTCATAACAATCGTATTCATTCCTAAATTTAAGGCTGCTTTTTGTGTACTCAAACGTGTCCGTAAACTCGGATTGAAAAACAACAAACCCAAAGTTTTGTTCTTGCCTAATTTTTTATTTTTTAGAGGGTTTTCCTTAATTTTTTTGGCTTCTTTAATCCAAGAATAGATATCAGTAATGTCTTGAATAGAGATATAGTTTTTCATGATAATTCACTTTTTAGGGCATTCATAAAAATATCAATATGATTTTTTTGGATGGTTAAAGGTGGTAAAATCCGTATAACATATTGATTTTTAGCATTCCCAGTAAAAATATGATGTGTATTGATTAATTTTTTTCGAAGTTCAGCGATTGGAAAATCAAATTCTAATCCCAACATCAATCCACGTCCTTTGATTCTTTTTACTTGTGCAATTTCTTGCGCTTTTTCGATGAAATATTGCGACATATTTTTTGCATTTTCCATCAATTTTTCCTCTTCAATCACATTTAAAACTGTTAATGCCGCAGCACAAGCCAAATGATTTCCGCCAAAAGTAGTTCCCAATAATCCAAAAGAAGCTTTGATGGATTGATGAATTAAAATGCCTCCAACCGGAAATCCATTTCCCATTCCTTTTGCTATGGAAATAATATCAGGCGTTACCTTGTATTTTTGATAAGCGAAAAAATTGCCTGTTCTTCCATAACCAGATTGTACTTCATCAGCAATAAAACACGCACCGTACTTTTTACAAAGTGAGTCAATTCCCTCATAAAATTCAGTGGTACTCTCGTCTAAACCTCCAACTCCTTGGATACATTCAACAATTACAGCACACACATCGTTTTTTTGCAATGCATTTTCTAATGCAACTAAATCACCCAAAGGCAAAATTTCAACTTCTTGTTGTGCATTCAATGGCGCAATAATTTTAGCATCATCAGTCGCCACAACAGCTGCTGAAGTTCGTCCATGAAAACTGTTTTTAAAGGCAATAATTTTTTTCTTATTGGTATGAAATGAGGCTAATTTTAGGGCATTTTCATTGGCTTCAGCACCAGAATTACACATAAATAAATCGTAATCAATACAACAAGAAAGTTGTCCTAATTTTTCTGAGAGGGCTTGTTGCAAAGGATTTTGAATAGAGTTGCTATAAAAACCCAAATTCGCAACCTGATTACTAATGGCTTCTACATATTTTGGATGTGAATGCCCAATAGAAATCACAGCATGACCACCATATAAATCTAAATATTCAACTCCTTTGTCATCATAGACATAAACATCTGTTGCCTTTACAGGAGTGATATCAAACAGAGGATATACATTAAACAAACTCATAGTTGTTCTTTTTTTATAATGTTAATTTTATTGAACGAAGCGACCATTCCATGAATCAAAGACGAGCTCAATCCTTTGTGTTCCATTTCATTCAAACCTTCTATAGTACACCCTTTTGGAGTAGTTACTTTGTCAATTTCTTCTTCTGGGTGATTGCCATTTGAAATTAATAAATTGGCAGCACCATCACAGGTAAACATGGCTAATTCTTGTGCTTCTTTGGCATCAAAACCTAGCTGAATAGCTGCTTGTGTGGTTGCCCTAATCAGTCGCATCCAAAAAGCAATTCCGCTCGCACATACCACTGTTGCAGCTTGCATTTGAGCTTCAGGAATTGTCATAGAATGCCCTAATCTATTGAAAATAGCTTCGGCAATTTTAATTCGCTGTTTTCCTATTTCGTTACTACACAAACAAGTCATGGATTTACCAACAGCAATGGCAGTATTTGGCATCGCTCGAATGATAAATGTTTCATTTCCAATAATTTCTTCAACTCTTCGGATACTGAATCCTGTAATTGTTGAAATAAGAACATGTTTACTAGTTAGAAATGGTTTTATTTCTTTTAGAATTTTATCAAAATGAGCAGGTTGCACAGCAAAAATAAGAATATCAGACTGTTGAATTGCCTCTGTATTATTCGTTGTCAAAAAAACATTCTTGTATCCTTCAAATTCTGAGATTGAATCTAAATTTCTTTTGGTAAGATATAAAGAAGTGATGGCATTATTGATAATCAATCCTTTTGCGATTGATTTCCCTAAATTTCCAGTGCCTATGATTGCAATTTTCATGGGTGTTTTTTTTAAAAATAATTGGCTTTACTATGTAGTCCTAAAGTTTCATGAAAACCAAACATCAAGTTCATGTTTTGAATTGCTTGGCCAGAAGCGCCTTTTAATAAATTATCTATAACGCTTGTAATCAGTAATTTATCATTTTTTTTTGATAAATGCAATAAACATTTATTGGTATTCACTACTTGTTTTAAATGCAATTCATTGTCAGAAATAAATGTAAAAGCGGCCTCTTCATAGTAGGATTGATACATTTCTTTTGCTTCATCCATGCTTCCTGTAAACTTTGTATAAATGGTTGCAAAAATTCCTCTTGAGAAATTTCCTCTATTGGGAATAAAATTAATTTCTGACGAAAATTCAGGTTGTAAGTTTTGTACAGTTTGATTGATTTCATCTAAATGTTGGTGAGAAAAAGCTTTGTAATGCGAAAAATTATTGTCTCTCCAAGGAAAATGCGAAGTTGCTGAAACAGCAGTTCCTGCGCCAGTTGCGCCAGTTACAGCGTGAATATGAATGTCATCAAACAACAATTTGTGTGATGCTAAAGGTAAAATCGCCAGTTGCAAAGCAGTTGCAAAGCATCCTGGATTCGCAATATAATTTGCTTTTGTTATTTCTTCTTTTTGCAATTCAGGCAAACCGTACACAAATGCTTTACCACCAATAATATTGGAAGATTCTAATCTAAAATCATTGCTTAAATCAATAATTTTAGTGTTTTTAGAAAAGCTATTTTCCTTTAAAAATTGCGTTGAATTTCCGTGACCTAAACATAAAAATAAGATATCAACCTCAGAATTGATACTATCGATAAACTTCAACTCAGTGTCTCCATACAAATCTTGATGTACGTCATATATTTTATTTCCTGCATTAGAAGTGCTATACACAAAGTTGATTTCTGCTTTTGGATGATGCAATATCAGCCTGATCAATTCGCCAGCTGTATATCCTGCACCACCAATAATTCCTACTTGAATCATAATTCGTCGTTATTTACTTGCTGATATATTTTGTTTTGATTTCCCAAAATTTTAATGAACCCTTTTGCATCATCAGCTGTCCAAACTTTATTTTCCTCCCCATAACTTCCGAATTTGGCATTCATTAAATCATGTGGCGAAGAAACGCCATCCAATGAATAATGATAAGGTCTCAAGGTAACAAAGACACTTCCAGAAACATTTTTTTGGCTACTTTCTAAAAAAGCTTCGATATTTCTCATTACAGGATCCAAATATTGACCTTCGTGCAAATGCATTCCATAAAAACTTGCCAAATATTCTTTGTGCTGCAGTTGCCATTTTGTGAGTGTATGTTTTTCTAACAAATGATGTGCTTTTATAGTAATCAAAGCAGCTGCAGCCTCAAAACCAACTCTTCCTTTGATACCAACAATGGTATCACCCACATGAATATCTCTACCAATGGCATATTTTGTTGCAAAACTATTGAGTAATTCAATACATTTTTCAGGGTCATCAATTTTGCCATTTACAGCAACTAAATTCCCTTTATTAAAGGTCAGTACTACTTTTTGATACCCTTCTTTTTCCAATTGAGATGGATAGGCACTTTCAGGTAAAGGCATTGTGGATGTAAGAGTTTCTTCTCCACCAACACTTGTTCCCCACAAACCTTTGTTTACAGAATATTTTGCTTTTTCCCAAGGCATGTTGATTCCTTCGGATTTTAAATAATCGATTTCTTCTTGTCTTGTCAATTTTTCGTCTCTAATAGGAGTGATGATCGAAATATGTGGTGCCAACGTTTGAAAAATCATGTCAAAGCGCACTTGATCATTTCCTGCTCCTGTGCTTCCGTGAGCGATAAATTCGGCATTGATACTCTTGGCATATTCAATGATTTCAATGGCTTGAATGATTCGTTCAGCACTTACAGATAATGGATACGTATTGTTTTTCAATACATTTCCATACACCAAATATTTTACTACTTTTTGATAAAAAGAAGCAACAGCATCAATACATTTATAGGTTGAAACACCCATTTTGTATGCATTATTTTCGATATTTTTGATATCTTCAGTAGTAAAACCACCAGTATTTACAGTGACAGCATGGACCTTGTATTTTTTCGATAATTTTACAGCACAATAAGAGGTGTCTAAACCGCCACTATACGCAATAACTAGTTTTTTCATTTCTTTTCTTTTTTTAAGAACAAGTTTTGTTTCATATTTTTAAGTCTATAAAAAACCTTTTCTTTGATTTTTTTTGGAGCTTCTTTGGATTGATTATTTGAGTCGTATAACATACCTGTACACAAACACATTTTGCGGTTTGTTCTTGTCAAAACATCATAGTTTACACATGTTTGACAACCATCCCAAAAAGTAGGATCGTCTGTCAATTCTGAGAAAGTAACAGGCTTGTAACCTAAACTCGTGTTGAGTTTCATTACAGCCAAACCGGTAGTAATACTAAATATTTTAGCATCAGGAAATTTGGTTCTAGAGTGCTCAAAAATAACTTGTTTGATTTTTTTTGATAATCCCAAACCTCGATAGTCAGGATGCACTATCAACCCTGAATTGGCGACAAATTTTCCATGCCCCCATTTTTCAATATAGCAAAATCCGGCAAATTTATCACCATCAAGTGCTATAACAGCATTGCCATTTTCCATTTTGGTGGCAATATATTCTGGTTTACGCTTGGCAATTCCTGTGCCTCGAACTTTTGCAGCATCCTCTATAGTTGTGCAAATAATTTCAGCGTATCCAATATGAGTTTTATCAGCAATGACAATTTTCATTGAAATTGAAATTTAGTAAGTTTAAAAATGTTTTAAAGTCGATTTTTTGAGAGTAGAACTGGACTCACCTAATTCTATAATTGCAAACATACCCCTAAGGGCGCGTGGTAAAATGACAAGAAATTGTAACATTGTTATTGTCTAAAATAACGTTAAAATGTTGAGGAGCTTTGGTTGATTGTTTCATAAAAAAAAATAAAAATTGGTTATACTTTAGTGGTATTGATCTTTAAGAAAAAGATTAACAGCGTCTGCATCGCAAACGCTTACTGGGCACTATTGGAGTGTAATTTTTATTTCTAATTAGTTGAATCATGAAGTAAAAGTATATATTTTTTAAAACTTATTATTGAAAACAAGTTATTTTTTTGAAAGTTTTATGAAATCGTAACTAAAATAAGGATTGATTTATGAATTTACTAGCATTTATTGAAATAAATACATTTTTGGTAATTTTTTAGTGTACTATTTCTATCAAAAAAATAAGTTTTATTTTATGACAATTCATCCTAAAAAAATGACAGTTGGGTTACAATCAATTTTTTAAAGGTAACTCCTGTCGCACTTTTGTGTCATCATTAATCTAAAAAACAAAAAATCATGAAATTAGTAACATCAATAGTAGTAATGTTAGTTTCATTCATTACGAATTCAGTAATTGCTCAAGAAAAAGCAAGTGTCACAGCAGAAGTTATCAATGTTTCTTCTGATACTGGAAAGGTAGGTTTTGCGTTGTATGATAAAGCAACCTTTATGCTAAAACCAATTCAGGCAAGGAATGTAAAAATCGTAGACGGAAAAAGTACTGTAACTTTTGAAAATGTGTCTTATGGAGAATATGCCGTTATTTGTTATCATGACAAGAATGATAATAATAAAATGGATTTTTCACCAAATGGAATGCCTATTGAAGATTATGGCGCTTCTAACAATGTGATGACTTATGGGCCTCCAACTTTTGATAGAGCAAAGTTTGCAGTCTCAGAGAAAAATGTATCTTTAAAAATTAAATTTTAATAACGAGTTTTACGAATATATTATTGATTATGGCTATCAAAATATCCTTAAGAAATAGCTTTAAAGATGGTGTTTTTACCAGTTTGAAAATCACTTTAATTTTTACGATTGTTTTCACACTTTTAAACCAAGATTTTTCTTTCTTAGCAATCGCTCATAATTTATTGATTTCCGCAATGTATTCTTTTGGGTTGGGATTTGGTCAAGGTGTAATCAATGATGAATTGAGTAAAAAATGGAGTTGGGTTGAGCAGACCAATCAGCGAGTTTGGATAGGAATTATTGCTACCATTGTTTATACAATTCCTGTTGTCTTATTGATCAATTATATCAATTTTATAGTAATCAACGAAAACAATCCAAATAATTTTTTCAAAGGAAGTAACCTTTGGATACATTTTTTCTACACCATTTTATCTTTTGGAATTTCAGCATTTTTGCATGCAAGAAGTTTTATGATTGAGTGGAAAAAATCTGTTAAACAGGAAAGTACCCAACAAGAAATCGTTGCAAAAACAGAAACAGCCAAATTCGAATCATTAAAAAGTCAGATAGATCCACATTTTTTATTCAATAGTTTGAATGTACTAACAAGTTTAATCAGTGAAAATCCAACTCAAGCAGAAAAGTTTACCACCAAATTATCAAAAGTATATAGATATGTTTTAGAACAAAGAAACAAAGATTTGATTCCATTAACAGAAGAATTGACGTTTGCAAAAACGTATATGGAATTGTTGTCAATGCGATTTGAAGATGCCGTACAATTCAATATTCCAGTATCTGTAAGTAATCAAGAGTTGAAAATTGTGCCACTTTCGTTGCAATTATTACTTGAAAATGCGGTGAAACACAACGTAGTTTCTTCATCCAAACCCTTAACAATTAGTATTTATGAAGAAAATGACTTTTTGGTAATTGAAAACAACGTACATCCTAAAGAAGTAATTGGAAAAAGTACCAAAGTTGGGTTACAAAACATTGCTGATAGATATGGATTAATTACTCAAAAAAGTGTGCTAATAGAAAATAATAACAAAACATTTAAGGTGAGAATTCCACTATTAATCAAAATGAACGACAATATGTATCGAGAGAGTTTAGAAAACAATAAGTATGCAAATGCCATAGAAAAAGTGGAAAGGTTAAAAGAGTTTTACCAAAGTTTAGTTTCTTACTGCATTGTAATTCCGCTTTTGATTTACATCAATTTACAATTTTTATCAGACTTTTATTGGTTTTGGTTTCCGTTAATATTTTGGGGAATCAGCCTGATATTTAAATATTTAGAAGTTCAAAATTTCAATATATTTTTAGGAAAAAACTGGGAAGAGCGCAAAATAAAAGAATTAATGAATCAAGAAAACAAAAAATAAAAAGTATGAATTCAACATTTAATAATCAGCAAGCATATGAAAGAGCTCAAAAAAGAGTCAAAGAAATAAAAGGTTTTTATACGCATTTAACAACGTATAGTTTAGTAATTCCGGTCATTATATTTATAAATTTAAGATTTACTCCAAGCTTTTATTGGTTTTGGTTTTCGGCTCTGGGATGGGGATTAGGATTGTTTTTTCATTGGCTGGGAATTTTTGGTTTTCAATTACTCGGTTTAGGAAAAGACTGGGAGGAGCGTAAAATTAAAGAATTTATGAACCAAAATAATTAGTACAATGGAACAGCAATTTTTAAGAGAACAAAGCTATAATAGGGCTAAAAAAAGAGTAAAAGACATCAAAGGATTTTATGTGCATTTGGTTGTATTTATTGCAGTAAATATTTTTATAAGCGGAATAATTATTTTCGGATTGATGAAGAGTGGAGCAAGTTTTACAGAAGCAATTAGCAATTTTGGAGTATATTCTACTCCAATATTTTGGGGTATTGGTCTTTTTTTTCATTGGTTTGGCGTTTTTGGAACTAAATTTTTAGGTTTTGGAAAAGATTGGGAAGAACGAAAAATCAAAGAATATTTAGAGAAAGAAAATAACCATTACAAAAATCTAAAGTAATAATGAAAGTTGTCATTATCGAAGATGAAAAACCAGCAGCAAGAAGACTCAGCAGAATGTTAGCAGCCTTGGATATTGAGGTTCAAGAAATGTTGCATTCGGTTGAGGAATCTCTGAATTGGTTGCAAAATAGTAAACATCCTGAGTTGATTTTTTTAGACATTCAATTATCTGACGGATTGTCTTTCGAAATTTTTGAGGAAATTGAAGTAAAAAGTGCCATTATTTTTACAACGGCTTATGATGAATATGCGCTCAGAGCATTCAAATTGAACTCTATTGATTATTTGCTAAAGCCTATTGATGAAGAAGAATTGGCAAATGCTGTAAAACAATTTAAAAAAAATCAACCACAAAAAACAGATTTGATGGTTAACTTGGATGATATCAAGAAGTTATTGATAAATCCTTTAGATCGAAAATTTAAAAGACGATTGTCTATAAAAGTAGGGTCTCATATCAAGATAATTTCAACAGATAACATTGAATGTTTTTTTAGCGAAAACAAAGCAACTTATTGTTATACGATCGAAAAACGGAGTTTTTTGTTAGACAACTCACTAGAAATTTGGCAAGAGCAATTAGATCCAGAACAATTTTTTAGAGTCAACAGAACCTTTATTGTGAATATCAATGCTATTAAAGATATTATAGCCTATTCCAATTCACGATTGAAATTGATCTTACAATCCTATTCACAAACTGAGATTATTGTCAGTAGAGAACGTGTGAAGGATTTTAAAAGTTGGATTGAATAAAACCAAATGTATGCTTCAGCATTTAATAACCAAGGTTGATTATTAAATTTCGAATTACATATTATAGTATTCTAAACTTTCAATTATAAGGTCATCAGCAACTTTACAATCTATTTTATAATCCTCAAAATCAAATAGTAATACGAAATTCACATTGCCACCTACATTTTTCTTATCGTGTTGTAGCAAGTGCATAATTTCAGGAAAATCTTCTTTCTCAAGTAAAATTTTCGGATAAATAGATAAAATAGTTTCTTTAATTTCAGCAACTTTTACCGCTGAAAAATTTAGTAATTTAGACGAAAGATAACTTTCGCAAATCATACCAATGGCAATAGCTTCACCGTGAGTTAATGTTTCTTTAGAGACAGATTCTAAGTAAAATGATTCAATAGCATGCCCTAAAGTATGCCCGAAATTTAAAATTTTCCGCAAGTGTTTTTCCTTAGGATCTTGCAAAACAACTTCATTTTTTATTTCAATAGAACGATGTATTAATTCGTTGATTTGTTGTTCTTTAAACTTTTTTATTTGATTGAATAGTTTCATATCATACGTCAATCCATATTTGATGATTTCTGCCATTCCAGATGTCACTTCACGAGGTGATAAAGTTTTCAAATACTCATCATCAACAATGACCATTTGCGGATTTGCAAACAAACCAATTTGATTTTTCAATACCCCTAAATCAACTCCGGTTTTTCCTCCAACTGATGCATCAACCATAGACAATAACGTGGTTGGAATGTTAACAAAATCAATTCCACGTTTAAAACATGAAGCCACAAATCCACCTAAATCAGTAATAACACCACCACCAAGGGTTATGAACATACTTTTTCTATCCGCGCCGAGTGCCGTAATTTTGTTCCAAACAGCCACACAAGTTTCTAAATTTTTATGAATTTCTCCAGACGGAATTTCAATCAACTGAATATCTAAAGGGGACTGCAGTTTTTCTAAAAATAATGGATAACAGTGTGTTAATATATTTTCATCTACCAAAATAAAAATACTTGAATACTTTTTATCGGTTATTAATTTTCTAAGTGCGTTGTATCCTTTTTGATGAAAATAAACAGGATAAGTGGCTGCTTCAATCGTTTGCATGAATGATTATTTTGGATGCGCAAATTAAAAAGAAATAATTTAATTATTTGCACTCTTGAACTATCTTTGTAATCAAATTATTAGTAATTAATTTATGAAACTTTTTGATAATACCGAAGTTGCTTTTTCTTTAAAATCAGATTCCCAGCTCGAACGCGCATATTTTTTGTTCAAAATGATTCAAAATGAGCCTATGGTTCGCATTGGTTCGGCAGTAACAAATTTTGCTTTAAAAGCGCATTTGCCTATTGAAGGCTTGATTCGTTCAACTGTTTTTGATCACTTTTGTGGCGGAGTTACAGAAGAAGATTGTTTAGCTGTTATCGAAAAAATGTACATTGAAGGAAATGTTCACAGTGTTTTAGACTACTCCGTTGAAGGTAAAGATGAAGAAGCTAGTTTTGATGATGCTCTACAAAAGATTTTAAAAATACTTGATTTTTGTGAAGAAAAAAAATCTATTCCGTTCGCTGTCTTCAAACCATCAGGATTTGGACGTTTTGCATTGTATCAAAAAATTACTGAAAAAAAAATATTGACAGATTCAGAACAAATAGAATGGGAAAGAATAGAAGTACGCTTTCACAAAGTTTGTAAAAAAGCGCAAGAAAAAAATGTTCCTATTTTAATTGACGCCGAAGAAAGTTGGATGCAAGATGCTGCTGATGCATTAATTGAGAATCTAATGGAAACTTACAATAAAGATAAAGCAATAGTTTTCAATACTCTACAAATGTACAGACATGACAGAATGGACTATTTGAAAAAAGTTTATGCCAAAGCACAAGAAAAAGGTTACCATATAGGAATGAAAGTGGTGAGAGGCGCGTATATGGAAAAAGAACGTGAAAGAGCTGAAGAAAAAGGCTATCGTTCACCCATTTGTGACAGTAAAAAAGATACTGATGAAAATTATGATGCAGCTATTAAATTTATCGTGGAACATCCAAAAATGGCTTTATTTGCTGGAACTCACAATGAAAATAGTTCGTATTTATTGATGGAATTAGCAAACAAATATCAAATAAAGAAAAATGATAAACGCTTGTGGTTTGGTCAATTATTTGGAATGAGTGATCACATTAGTTTCAATCTGGCAAAAGAGGGTTATAACGTTGCTAAATATTTGCCTTTTGGGCCTGTACGTGATGTAATGCCTTATTTGATAAGAAGAGCTGAAGAAAATACCTCTGTAGCTGGACAAACAAGTAGAGAATTAAACCTACTTACCACAGAACGCAAAAGAAGAAAATTATAAATGCTGAATAAAGAAGAAATTAAAGCTCTTTTGCAAAGAAACAAATTACGCTTGTATCAAGAATTGTCTCAAAGCAAAGAAGCCATGTATTTGATTAAGAAATCTACCAAAACAAAACTCAATGAAGAGGAAAAAGAAAAGATAAAAATCCATTTGATTGATATCTGCAAATCAGTTCCTGCTTTGGCTGTTTTTTTATTACCTGGGGGTACTTTGTTGTTGCCTTTGTTGGTGAAATTGATTCCGGATATTTTGCCATCGGCTTTTAGAGATGATCCAACAAAAGACAAAACATCTCTGTGATTTTTTTAAATTCCTTAAATATAAGTAGTTATATTCATTTTTGATTCAAAATTATCATTCTTATTAACCAATCAAATTAATCATTTATAATTCGTGTAATTACTTATAAAGCACTACTTTTGCACGAAATTTTAGAACGCACTTATGCAATCAATTAGAAACATCGCAATCATTGCCCACGTTGACCACGGAAAAACAACATTAGTAGATAAAATTATTGACCAAGCAAAAATCTTAGACGATCGTAAAGAACGTACAGATTTGTTATTAGATAACAACGATTTAGAACGTGAAAGAGGAATTACAATTCTTTCCAAAAACGTTTCTGTAGTTTATAAAGATGTAAAAATCAATGTAATTGATACGCCTGGTCACGCTGATTTTGGTGGAGAAGTAGAACGTGTACTAAAAATGGCTGATGGTGTTTTATTGTTGGTTGATGCTTTTGAAGGTCCAATGCCACAAACTCGTTTTGTATTGGGTAAAGCCATAGAATTAGGATTAACACCAATTGTAGTTGTAAATAAAGTCGACAAAGAAAACTGCACGCCAGATATCGTTCACGAAAAAGTATTCGATTTAATGTTTGCTTTAGAAGCTTCTGAAGATCAATTAGACTTTACAACCATTTATGGTTCTGCTAAAAACGGTTGGATGTCAACAGATTGGAAAGAACCAAAAGATAATATTATAGATTTACTTGATGCTGTTATCGAGTCAATTCCAGAGGCTCCTTACAGAGAAGGTTCACCTCAAATGCAAATTACTTCGTTAGATTTTTCTGCATTTACAGGAAGAATTGCAATCGGAAGAATCTACAGAGGCGATTTAGAAGAAAACAAAGACTACATGTTGTGTAAAGCTGACGGTAGTTTCAAAAAAGTGCGTATCAAAGAATTGCATGTATTTGAAGGAATGGGCAAAGCCAAAGTATCAAAAGTACGTAGTGGTGATATTTGTGCTATTACTGGAATTGAAGGATTTGATATTGGAGATACGATTGCTGATATTGAAAATCCTGAAGCATTGCCAAGAATTGAAGTGGATCAACCAACCATGAGTATGTTGTTTACCATCAATAATTCACCATTTTTCGGAAAAGAAGGAAAGTTTGTAACTTCTCGTCATTTGCGTGATCGTTTGAAAAAAGAAACCGAAAAAAACTTGGCATTGCGCGTTGAAGATACTGATACTGAAGACAAATTCAATGTCTACGGACGTGGTGTTTTACACTTATCAGTATTGATAGAAACCATGCGTAGAGAAGGATATGAATTGCAAGTTGGACGACCAAAAGTAATCATGAAAGACATTGACGGTGTAAAATGCGAGCCTTATGAAACATTGTCAATAGACGTTCCTGAAGATGTTTCTTCAAGAGCTATCAACTTGGTTTCGTTGCGAAAAGGTGATTTATTAGTGATGGAGCCAAAAGGTGATTTACAGCATTTAGAATTCACTATTCCTTCAAGAGGATTGATTGGGTTGCGAAATAAAATATTGACCGCCACTGCAGGTAAAGCCATCATCAATCACCGTTTTTCTGAATACGGGCCTTTCAAAGGAGAGTTTGCTGAGGACCTAAAAGGTGCCATTGTTTCTTCGGAAACAGGAAAAGCAACTGCCTATGCAATCGACAGATTACAAGATAGAGGAAGTTTCTTTATTGATATCAATGAGGAAATTTATATTGGTCAAGTTGTTGGGGAGAACAGTAAAGATTCCGATATGGCTGTGAACCTTATCAAAGGAAAACAGTTAACAAATATGCGTAAAACAGGTTCTGATGAAGCAATGAAAATAGCACCAAAAACTGCTTTTTCACTTGAAGAATGTATGGAATATATTAGAGATGATGAGTATTTAGAGGTGACTCCAGCAAATTTACGTATGCGTAAAATAAATTTTAAATAATTTTAAAGATATATTTTAACATAAAAACCCAAGAACAAACATCTTGGGTTTTTTTATTTTGGAATAATAAAATACTGATTGGCCCTTATATTGTCATATGCTTGTGATATTTGAAATTACAAGCCTACAGAAGAATTTTTCCTCAAAATATCTTCTACTTAATTTGGAAACAAACTCTTTTAGATATAATTGAAGATATTTCCCTTTTATCTTCTAGTAATTTACTAATAGATTCCCCATTACATTACTAATGGTTATATGAACCCATTTTAGAGATTCCGTAGTTGTTTCTTTGTTAGGTTTTTCAGTGATATGCAATTCTTCAAAGTTTGAAATATCTTCATAGGATATGCTTTTTTTTGTAAATGCAAAAATTATGATTGCTTTCGGAAAATTAGTAAAAAAAACACATTCAATTACTTTTTGATAAGTCAAAAACGAGTGAATTTAAGTAATTTTACGAGTGTATTTTACAACAAACTAGTA